>CAYZUX010000004.1:0-56657 GCA_964481775.1 uncultured bacterium
GCGACCATGATGCGCGAGGCCCTGAGCCTGATGGGCGGTTACGGCATTACCGAGGACTGCCCCGGATTCCTGTGCCACAAGTGGATGGATGCACAACTCGAAGCGACCTATGAAGGCCCCGAAGCGGTTCAACGCCGTCAGCTGACCATCACCATGACCGACACGATTTTCCTGGCATGGTTCAAGGTCTGGATCCAGGAGATGCGGAATATCGCCTCGGAGAAACCGGGCACGGGAGCCTGTGCATTGGCTACTGCCATGGAGTTATGGCTGTGGACATTGACCCATTTACAGGATGCCAAGGATGCTGATGGTCAGGACCTTTACCATGGGACCCGTCAGGGGGTTACCTTCCCACTGGCGGATGTGTTGTGCGAGTTGCTGGCCACCCGTTGCCTGATTCTGGATGTATTGGAGTTGGAAAAGCGAGGTGTGGAGAACGCCGCGTTAGCCGAATCCCTGCCGGGAATTGTGAGTTTTTATAAGGATCTTTGTCATGTTCACACAGCACGTGCGGCGGGAGAAACGGGACGTGTGTGCGCGGAGCTGGTTTTTGGTTATCAACGGCATCCAGCCTGGGATGATGAGAATTACAGGGGCTGTTACCAGCCAGCCGAGGTGGAACAGCTGGAGGGGATCATGCCCGGCATCATTGGGATCCCGGTGGACCTGGTAACCGGAGATGGTGTTCATGCAGTCAAGGCTGGCCCCTGTGCCCGGATCGGAACCCATGAGACCTTTGTCCATCTGCGTTCACGGCTGGATTGTTGCCTGACCGGGGCACGTCTGGCGAAAGACCGGGCAGCATATGCTTTGACCCAAGTATCGATTCCCGAGGCATTGGATTACCCCCAATAGGAAATCAGAACGAATGACAGCCGCCCTATCACCCGACTCCGTCCAGCGTCAAAGCATGGATGTGGATATTGTCTGTGTCGGTTTCGGTCCGGCCATGGGAGGATTCCTGACTACCCTGAGTGCCGGTTTACTCAACCCGGATGGCACTCCCACCGTGGAGAGTAAAGTCATGCCGGGGATGCCACCTCAGATCATCTGTTATGAACGTGCGGATGACACCGGTGTGGGGGTTTCAGGAGTGGTTACCCGGGCCCGCGGAATCCGCAAGACCTTACCAGACCTGGATCTCTCCCAGATTCCCCTTTCGTGTGAAGTCAGACAGGAGAAGGTCATTTACCTCCTTGATCCCATCGGAGCGAGCCGGAGATCACGCACCTTGCGTGCCGTGGACAGTATCCTTGGACGGATCCCATGGCTCTGCCCCAAGGGTCTCCATGCCTTTGAGTTGCCTTACATCCCCCCATTTCTGCGTAAACATGATGGTCTTCTCCTCTCGATTGGCCAGTTCAATCAGTGGGTCTCCTCACGGGTCATGGCCTCAGGCGTGGCACAGGTGTGGCCGGGGACTCCGGTGGCGGAACCGTTGATCGAAGAGGGAGTAGTTAAAGGGGTTCGACTGGTCGACCAGGGTGTCTCAAAAAATGGGGATCCTGAACCAGGCTTCATGCCGGGGATGGATATCCATGCCGCTCTGACTGTGGTTGGTGATGGCCCGGTAGGTGTCGTGGGACGCAATCTCGATGAAGCCTTCGGGATGCCAGAAGGCCATCATGCCCGCGAATGGGCGGTTGGAATGAAGATGGTGGTGGATCTGCCTGAGGGTTGTGGCCTGGAAGAGGGGACGGTCCTCCATACCTTGGGATTTCCTGAGCCGGAAATTTTCGGATTTCTCTATGTCCTCCCCGGCAATGTGGCATCGCTTGGTATTTTCGTTCCCTCCTGGTTCGACAATCCGGTCCGCAGCACTTACCGCTACCTCCAGCACTGGATGATGCACCCTTACCTGTGGCGATACCTGAAGGGCGGCACACTGCGTTCCTGGGGAGCAAAATCGCTCCAGGAATCCGGGAAGCGTGGAGAACCGAGGCTGGTGGGGGATGGCTATGCCCGGATTGGAGAAGGCTCCGGCAGTACCAACATCCTGACTGGATCGGGGGTGGATGAAGCCTGGACCACCGGAAGGCAACTTGCCGAGGCGGTGCTGGACCTGCTCAAGGCAGGAGAGGAACCGACGCGTGAAAATCTTGAAAAACGCTATGTGAAGTTGCGTCGTGAGAGCTGGGTGGAGGAAGAAGGCAATATTGCCGCCAGGGCTCGCGATGGATTCCAGAAGGGCTTTATCCGCGGGATGGTGGGTATGGCGCTGGCGGGTCTCACCAAAGGTGCGCTGACTGTTCCCGGTAACCCGCTCCGTCCACAGGAACGAGTCCCCTCCCTGGAAGTTTTTTACAGTGGAAGAGTCTCAAGTGAAGAGATCCAGTCCATCCGCGAGGAATGCCATCGGGCGCAAACCGGGTTGCATGATGCACTGATGAACCGTGTGGGATGGCCGGAAATTCCGCTGGATGGAAAGCTGCTGGTTTCTCACCAGGATGCATTGCTGTTAGGCGGGAAGGTTCAGGCCCCGCCGGGATATGCGGACCATGTGGTCTTCCTGTATCCCCACCTGTGCGAAAGTTGCGGGACCAGAATCTGTATCGAGATGTGTTCAGGCCAGGCGATTACTGCAGGCGAAGGGGCAGTTCCCGCCTTCGACCGGGAAAAATGTGTTTATTGCGGAGCCTGCCTGTGGAACTGCGCTAAGAGCAGACCGGATGATCCTGAGCACGCGAACATTGATTTCCGTGCTGGAGCTGGCGGTCTGCACTCGGCGGAGAACTAAAAACAATCATCGGAGTCACTTGAATGAGTCACGAATTTCATATTGTAGTCTGTGGAGGCCTTGTGCCCGATCCGCTCCAGACCCTGGAACCGGTGACCAGTCCGAATGGGCCCGGCCTCAAGAATGAGTTGATGCTCCCCTCTGTATTGGACCCCTGGGCATCCCATGCCCTCTATGAAGCAGCAAATCTCGCCAAGCAGAATCCTGGAAGCAGGGTGTGGCTGGTCAGCCTGGGGCCGAAAGCGAAATTGCAGCAGGTCATGATGACAGTGGCCCAGAAGGTTCCCTTTGAGCTGGTAGCCATCGATGGTCCGGCGGGTGGTTTTGCCGAGGCGGATGCGGTAGCCGAAGCCCTGGCCGCAGCGATTGAAAAAATACCTGGCCTGGATCGTGCCAAGTTGCTGCTTTTCGGGGGTTGGGAGAGCGCAACACGTGGGGCGGGGTCCACCCTGCAGATTGTGGGGGAAAAGTTGGGGATCTGCGACCAGTTCCAGGGGGTTGACCAGATCACGGTCAGTGGTGATGGATCTTTTGAGGTTTTGGAGCGCATTGAGGGAGGCAGGCATCAGGTCTCGAAATGCGCGGGTGCGCCAGCGGTTCTGGGATGGGCGACTGGAAATCTGCCCGAGCCACCCAATAATCCGCAGGTGGGAATGCTGAACATGCGGGGGATCATGCCCGCTCTCCAGAAAGCAGCACCCTCCCAAGTCAAGGTTTCTCCAGATACCTTTGTCAGTGTGGAGCTTCCCAGGCAACGGCGCGAGACACGCATTGTGAAAGACACCAGTGTCGAGGAGATCGCCAGGGAAATTGTGGAATGGATATCCAAGGGGTGAAAATGACCATGGAAAGAATTCTTGTTCTGATACATACCGATGAGAACAGTCTGATCCCCAGGGCGGGTCTCGAATCGATCAATGCCGCGAAACAGCTGCTGGCAGGACTGGGCTCGGGATCACTCGTCATCGGCCTTGTGGGAGATTCCCTCCAGGAAGCCGTGCAGGCGATGGGTGGTTGCGGTGCGGAGAAAATTTTTACAGTAAGCGGAGCGGAATTTGCGCAGTCACGTTACTCAACCGACAGTGCTGCTATCGAGGCCCTCTGCAAAGCGTCCGAACCCACACTGGTTCTGGCTGCTGCAACATCCCGCTGGAGCCGTGTGCTTTCCGGAGTCTCATACCGGCTGGGGGGCAAGGTCGACACCCATGTAACCGGTCTTTCCACGGAAGGTGGGGTGATCGAGATTGAACGCTGGTACTACCGTCAACGCATGGCAGCAAGAATTCGACGCTCCGAGCGTCCCTGGTTCATGAGCCTGGATCCGGGTGTCTTTGAGGCCTGGAAAGGGGAAGGAGCCTCAGTTGAATTAATGCCGGTAGATGTCACACTGAGCGAAGTGAATAAAAAGACTGAAGTCACGGGGGTCAAAGCTCCGCCGGCGGATGAACAGACGATCCGTCCGGAAGCGGAGCTGATCTTTGTGGCCGGAGCGGGATGGACCAAAAAGCAGTCGGATGGCCAGATTCATATCGGCGATGCGGAGAAGTTGATCCTGGGATTCCTTGGCCGGTCCAAAGCCTCACTGGGAAGCAGCAAATCACTGGTGGATCTGAGTGGTGAGGGCCAGGCGGTGCTGTCGTTCCTGTCGCACCTTAACCAGGTGGGGCAGACCGGCGCGACACCAAGGCACGCCAAGGGATTGGCCACCTGCTGCCATGGCGAGGAACCGCATGTCGTCGGCTGGCGTTTCATCAACGAACGCCGTGCGGTTAACCTGGATGCAAACTGCGGCTGGGCGCATGGGAAAACAGATGTGCTTTATGTCGCGGATGCTTTCAAGGTGATGGAGAAAGTGAACGAATTGCTGGGGAAGGACTGAGTGGATTTCTGTAAGGACCCACCCATCCGGAGTCGCGAATTGATTCGCATTGTGTCTATCAACACACCATTGACTTGAGACGAGTCACCATGCGAATCAATTCGCTACTCCGGCCGTTCTATCTTCTGACGCGGTTTTTTTCAGGAGGTCATAGCGAAACCTTGCAATTATCCTTCACCTTCTCCTGCCATTCGAGAATTTGTTTTTCCAGCCGGGCGATCGTTTCCCTGGAGCCGGGCGAGGAATAAAGGTTGTTCGTTTCACCGGGGTCGGTATTCAGGTTGAACAACTGATTTTTGTCCTTGTCACTCAGGCAGAGTTTCCACCCGTCCGGAGTCACCACGGTGCGTATCGAAGCCGACAATGCCTCAGCTACCTGCTCCTGGGTGTAACCCTCCATTGAAGCAGTTGTCTCAAAGCGATCCTGGGAGGGATTCCACTCGATAAAGACCGGGTCTTTATGTGACAGATCGCCTTGTAGCATCGGGCACCAGCTTTTTCCAGGAAGGTCGAATTGCTGCAAATCTTTCCCGAAGAGCTCGAGTAGGGTGGGAACGAGGTCGATGTGGCTGACTGGTTGGGAAATCCTCTGTTCTGCCTTTCCGAGCCAGGGAACCCGCATCAGAAGCGGGACACGAGCGGATTCCTCGTACATCACCGTTTTGGCGTAGAGTCCATGTGCCCCCATCATGTCGCCATGATCGCTGGTGAAAACAACGATGGTATTTTCAGCCAGGCCAAGCTCTTCCAGCGTATTCAGAATCGCTCCCACACTCCTGTCCACCTGCGACACGAGTCCCCAGTATTTCCGGATAAGACCGAGCCAACCCTCCTCTGTTTTCAGATCATGATTGCCGTAGCCCTTTTCCCGGATTTGTCTGGCAATGAGCCGGTAGCGTAGAGGATCCTCCTCTCCAGGCACATTGTTATAATTCCCGGGGAGCTGGATATCCGCTTCGGGATGTTCCTCATTCAGAGGGCCATGATAGGGGGTATGGGGTTCGAGGAAGTTCACGTACAGAATGAAGGGATCGTTATTACAGCGGCGCAAAAAGTCACAGGCACTGATTTCGAGAAACTTGGGTTTGCAGTGTTCAATGGGGAGCTTCGAGGCGAAGCCGCGGCTGAAATACCCATTCGCTTCATCGGGTTCATATCCCAGGTTTTTCAGGAAAGACCAATAGTCGCTTTTCCGGTCTTTCGGGCGGTGGGGACGGAAATAGCGTTGGTACTCCTCGCTGCTTTTCCATTCCTGGAATCCATGCTGGGCAAAAATCTCATCTCCCAGGTGCCATTTCCCCATGTAGGCGGTCCGGTAGTCGGGATCCCGGATCAACTCAGGGAAGCAGGGGATTTCCTCTGGAAGGGGGATGTTGTTCGCTACCAGTCCGCTCGCGTGTGGCCAGAGGCCAGTCAGAACCGAAGAGCGTGAAGGAGTACAGACAGGTTGGGTGACATAGGTCCTCTCGAAGATATATGACTCCCCTGAGAGCTTATTGAGATTGGGTGTATGGATCCGTTGATTGCCATAAGCCGCCATGGTCCAGGGGCGTTGCTGGTCGGTCCAGAGGAACAGGAGATTGGGTTTTTTCCGGGAGGATGCTCCCAGGCTGAGGCCACCGAGTGTGGCGGCGGTGGTGGTTTTGAGGAACTCCCTGCGAGTCTGTTTGAGTGTGGACATCGGGTACCTCCATCTACGAAAAACATCCGCATCATCCCTGAGGAGAAGCAACAAGGGGAATCATCACACCTGGATCAGCGGATGCCAAGCACAAGTTTTTGCTTTGACTTTATTGCATGGCGGTACCCGGATTTACTTTATTGGGAATGGACACGTGCTATCTTTGTCCAGATGATACCAAACAACACCTAATGGAGGAACCTCCCAGATGCGGCGGACAGGTTTCACTCTCATCGAGCTTCTGATTGTCATTGCGATCATTCTCATCCTGATCTCCATCGCCCTTCCCAACTTCCTTGAAGCACAGATTCGCGCCCGGGTAGCAAAAGCACGCAGTGAACTGAAATCCCTGGTGACCGCTACCGAGGCCTACAAGAATGACTGGGGGATGAGGGAACCCAAGACCGACTTCGAACCGGTGAACCGTCCCCCCTTCGGATACAGCGAGTGGTGGGGATTCGCCAGTCATCTGCTGACCACACCGGTCAAGTTCATTTCAACCCAACCGATCGATGCTTTCGGGGACACCTACACCCTGGCATTCTGGACCCAGAACCTGCGTGGACATGCCAGCGAGGCTCCTTACACAGTAATCCGGTTGACCCATGGCTGTGACTCCTGGCCCATCGGAGCGCAGATTTCCAACAATGCCGCGGTGGTAAAGGCGGCGGGGGGGTCTACACCCATCCCGCGCCAGTTTGTCGAGGGATGCAAAAAGTCGGGATACATCTATTACTCCTCCTCGGCGGACCACATCGATTCAACAGTCTGGCTTGCACCAGCCTTTTATTCACCCACCAATGGTACCAATTCATTTGGCGACATGTATGAGTTCGGTCCGGGACGTCCCGATCCCAAGGAGATCAAGGAATAAGCACTTTCCCAAAGCAACGAAAGAGGTGGAAATACTATGAGGTTTTCATTGCCTGCCGGCCTGATCATCTTATTTCTGGTGAGTCCCTCCGGGGCTGAACCTCTTTCCCCCCTTCCCAAGGCGGACGGTTACCGTGGGATCTGGTACATGAACCAGCCATCGAAGGATGAATACCATTACAAGTACAGCGGCGGATTGGGCACCTATTGCCAATGGCATATTCCCATGGCCATCTATTCTCCCGAGGCTAACAAAACCTTTTTCTGTTATGGCGGAACTGTGGAGGGCAAACAGGAGCTGCTCCACATGGTTTCTTATTATGATCACGCGACCGGTCTGGTTCCTCGCCCGTCCATCCTGCTGAACAAGCAGACCGATGATGCCCATGACAATCCGGTTATTTCCCTGGACAAAAACGGCCATGTGTGGATCTTCTCCAGCGCCCATGGGACCAGCCGCCCCTCCTACATCCACCGCAGCAAAAAGCCTTTTGAGATCGATGAGTTTGAACAGACTCGGGAGACCAATTTCTCCTATCCACAGCCTTGGTATTTCCCGGGGTTTGGCTTCGTTTTTCTCCACACCCTTTACAGCAAAGGGCGTGGCCTGCACTGGATGACCAGTCCTGATGGACTGGAGTGGAGCCAGACCAAACCATTGGCCAAGATCGAAATGGGGGACTACCAGATCAGCGCCACTCTGGGGGATCGTGTGGCCACGGCTTTTGATATGCACCCGTCCCCGGTTGGCTTAAATGAACGGACCAACATCTATTACCTGGAGACTGGAGACTTTGGCACGACTTGGCAGACAGTCGATGGTAAGCCGGTTGAGACACCAGTTGCAGAGGCCCGGAATGTTGCCTTGGTTCACGATTATAAGGCGGAAGGTTTGTTGGTATACCTGAAGGATCTGACCTTCGATGCCATGGGCCGGCCAGTGATCCTTTACCTGACCTCCAGGGGGTATGCCTCGGGACCCGCGAGCGGGCCACGCACCTGGATGACTGCCCATTGGAAGGGAACAGCCTGGGAATTCCTGCCAATGACAACCTCGGATCACAACTATGATCACGGCTCGCTTTATATTGAGTCCGATGGAACCTGGAGGGTGATCGCTCCCACCGAACCTGGCCCGCAACCCTATGGTACAGGCGGGGAAATGGTGATGTGGACCAGTTCAGATGAGGGAAAAACCTGGAACCAAGTCAGACAGCTCACACGGAACAGCCCGCGAAATCACACTTATGCGCGTCATCCGGTGAATGCTCACCCCGATTTCTACTCCCTCTGGGCGGATGGCGATGCCTTTCAACCTTCCGAGTCATCCCTGTATTTCACGAATCGGACCGGTGAGCATGTCTGGAGGTTACCAGCCAGGATGGAAGTCGAAATGGCCAGGCCGGAGGTGGCCTGGTAGCTGTGGGAAGATCCTATTCAAACAGGGCGGGCTGGGGGGCCTGAACCACGGGCAGAGGGAATCTGGAAGCCTGTAAGGTTCCGCCACCAACACGGTAGAACTCACCTCCGAGGTGGTGAAGGGTTTGGGCCTGATCGGTCCAGCCCTCATCGAAACAATCCGGCTCCACAAGCGCGGTCAAGACCTCGCCAATGAACAGGACATGGTCCCCCTGTTTGCGCAAATCCCTGACAAGACACTCCAGGTGTCCGATGCAGTTTGCGATCAACAGTGGACTGACCCGGTACGCTCGCAGAGTCCGCAATTCCATCAGGCGAACCTTGTCATAAAGTAGGCCCGAGTGGGTTCCACAGTAGTGGGTTTCAGCGATCAATGAGGCATCGGGGATCGAGAGGACAAACTCGCCGGTCTGGGTGAGGAAATGGTAAGTTCGGCTGCTGGGTGTGAGGGAGATCGCGAGTAAGGGTGGATCTTGAGAGACCGGCATCTGCCAGGAGAGTGTGGCCACGTTGGTCCGTTCCTCCAATCGTGTGCTGATCAGAGACACCGAACCGTCATTGATCATCCTCAGTCCCAGCAAGGGTTCGATCTCAATCAAGGCTGCCGCTCCCGGATCTTCACCCGTTGTCCAACGATCTCAAGGCGTCCCTCGGCGAAAAGCTGAATGGCTTCCGGGTAGACTTCGCGCTCCAGGGCTTGTACCCGCTCTGCGAGAGTCTCCGGGGTATCCTCATCGAGAACCGGGATACAGCGTTGGAGGATAATCGGACCGTGATCATATTCCTTATCAGCGAAATGCACGGTACATCCCGTAACCTTGGCTCCCATCGAGAGGACTGCCTCATGGACATGATGCCCATAGAGACCTTTGCCGCAGAAGGCCGGGATCAAGGCGGGATGGATATTCATCACCCGTCCCTGGTAAGCGGAGGGGAAGTTGTAAAGCGACATGAAGCCGGCGAGAACGATCAGGTCAACAGGGTGGCGTTCCAGATGCAGGTTGACCGCCTGGCTGAAGGCTTCATGGGATTCAAACTCCTTGCGTGGAAGAACCAGGCAAGGAATACCCGCCTGATGAGACTTTTCGATCCCGCCCACACCTTCACGGCTGGAGAGGGTCCAATCGACAAGGGCATCCAGCCTTCCCTGGGAGATCCGTTCCAGCAGGTTCTGAAGTGTGCTTCCACCGCCGGAAAAGAAAACGGCAAGATGGATGGGTGTTCGTGTCATGAGCTCACCTTTGAGCATGGGTGGATTCGGTGGAACTCCCCGAATAGTCTGCCGGGGGAGGTGCCGCATGGCAATCCGTGCAGTTGGCTCCCGGCTCCAAAGGTCCCATATCCATTGGATGGTTGAACTCGCTCACCGCATAGGGGGGATTGATGGCTTTGTCATGGCCTTCGCCTTGCCCGATGATTTCATGGCAGCTGTTGCAGTCATGGGAAATGACCTGGCCGGTTTCCGCCTTGTGGGTACCATCATGGCAACGGTAACAACCTTTCCAGTGAAAGTGTCCAATGAAATTGGGATGGGTGGTCCAGTCAACTCCCATTTCCGGGAAAAAGTTCTGGGAATAAATCTGTTGGACCGTCTGCCTGGCGCGGCTTACCGCTTGAGTGCGAGTCGCATCAGGGGGCTCGTCCGCCGCCAGGTAAGCATTTGAAAGCCCCTGATCAATGGCCTCCAGCGCGGCGCTTGTGCTGGGGTGAGTTTTTTCCAGGATATCCATGACCGTCCCCTTCACATTGGGAAGGGAGGTGGGAATCTCTCCCGCCGCGATCGCATTGTCGACCATCATGAACGGGTTATTGAAGATGTGTGAGGGGCGGTTGTGGCAATCGATGCAGTCCATGGTCCGGACCTCCCGGGTGGAAGAGGCAATGTCAGGGGGACAGTCTTCTGAAGTGAACACGGTGGTTTTTCCTGATGGATCGGTCATCCGGACCCAGGGGATTTCAAGACGGTCTTTGTCAGTGGCGATGTATTCGATCTTGTGTCCCGAGCTGACATGCCAGTGAATTCCGCTGGCTGTTTCACCTTTTTTGCCCCCCACCTTGAGCAGCAACCGGATGGTGTAGGGGGTGTTTTCTTCATCCCGTAAGGTGTGATGGAAGGTTTTTTCGAGGTTACCGCTGAATTTCTCAGGCCAGTGGCACTCCTCACAGGTCTCACGCGCGGGACGCAGGTTGCGGATCGGGGTTTCGATGGGCAGGTGATAGGTGTTGAGCGTGTAAGCATAGACCTGATACAGGCCAGACATCTTGCTTTTCACATACCAGTCCGCACCGGCACCGATGTGGCATTCCACACAAGCCACCTTGGCATGAGGCGAGTTGTGGTAGGTGACATACTCAGGTTTCATCACCTTGTGACAGGTCATCCCGCAGAACTCGGTGGACTCGGTGAAGTGATAACTGCGGTAGCTGCCAACCGCCGAGATGCACGCGAATAAGGTTGCGCCAATGCCAAAGACCTGCAGGCGTTTTCGGTGGGTGGGATTGCTGAGGTCAATGTGTAATTGGCGTGTTTCCTCGGAGATATGATGAGCCCGTCGGCGTAGACGGAGAAGCCAGGATATGACCACCAGGCCCAGGCCCGCCGAGAGGAACATGGGGACAACCAGGTAAGTCACCACCCCTGTGTAGGGATTCGCATGTCCCCAGAAGATGTCATAGGTGATCAGGGTGATCCCGACTCCCAGTGCCGAAAAGAACAGGATCCAGCCCACAAATCCCAACAGGGAACCCAAGGGGAGCCGGTTTGATGCCGTCTCATTCATGGAAACTCAGCCTCCTTACAACCCGCTAATAACTGGCAGACCAGTCAATGATATTCGTTCATCTGGAGGCCGATCTTACACACATTAAGGCTGTGGCACCACCTTTCCAGGCAGCTGATCCGGGAATTTCCTTCCATCATCATGACAACCGGTACAGGAGGCAGGTTTTCCGAGACCCTCGGTGTGACAATCCGTGCAGCCTGCCTCCTTATGCATCTCATCGAGTTCGAGACCGGCACGGGTGTGATCGAACTCCTGGGGGAACCAGCCGGCCTCATGGCAGGACTGACAGGCTGAATCCACCTTCTTGAAAGGCGTTCCACCTTTATGGCAGGAAGCACATGCCAGTTGTTGATGGAAGGGTTTTATGACAAAGCCTGTCCGTTTGCCATGATCGAAGCCTTTGGTCTCCTGGGCGGCATGGCAAAGGGTGCAATTGTCAGAAACATCATGGCAACGGATACAGTCCTCATGGGGGTCTTCCTTGACACGCAGGGGGTGGGACTGGGGATCATGGCAACGGCTGCAGCTTTCCTTTTTGTGACAGTCGACACATTTGATGCCAAACAGATCGACATGTTCTTTGTGGTGGAAGGTCACGATCGGTCCATCGGACATCTCTTCGGTTTGATAAACCCACTTTTCGGGGGTTTCAATGTTGGGGTGTAACCGTCCGATGATATCGGTGACATCTTCCAGGGTGGCGTTTACGACACTCGTCGCATTCGCAATCAGTTCTCCATTGGAACGCTTGTTGTGACACACTTTACAGTCTGTTTTATGGCTCCACTCACGATGGCATCCCAGGCATTGACGGTGATAGGCCCCTTTCAGGCCTGGTTGTCCCAGGTTGGCGGGATTTGAGGGTCCGCCATGACACTCGCCGCAGGAGAGGATACGTCCCGGCGGATTGTGGTGGTGACACACCGCACACCCGGCGCCCATCGCTTCCATATCCGCATGAAGTTTGTGGGGGAATGTTACCGGCTCATACAAACCCACCAGCTTGTCAAGGTAGAGAATATCGGCCACGCCAGTGGTATCGGGGGGAATCTCCGCCACCTCAGGTGATCGTTCACAGGCACGCAGACAGGGGCTGTCATGCGTGGGACGAGCACACGAGTGGCAGTTGAGGCAACGCGCCTCTTCTCCGGCATGGAGGTCTTTGGCGACTTGACTGCTCAACGGTCCTGGCAACAGGACAAGACCAAAAAATAATACTGCTGAGAACATTTGATAATAATGCATCTGATTAACCTTCCGGCTCGGTGAGTAATTTGGGGTAGCGACTACTTTGGGGTAAAATCGGGAATATCGTAACAGCGGCGCGATAAACCAGCATCAAGGCAGCGATCATTCCTACGGTAAAGAAGATCTCTCCAAAACTGGGGAAATAGGTCTTCTGGGCAAAGGGAGGCTGGTAAGCGACCAGAAAGACATTGATCCGGTTCAAGGCCACGCCAAAAACCACCAGGGCGGAAGAAGCCAACAACAGGTTGGGAGACTCCCTGACACGATCGGAGAGCAACATTCCCATCGGGAGAAATCCTCCCAGAACAATCTCCGCGATGAACATCCAGGTTTCGGTGGTATTTTCGAACAGGTACAGGTACGCATCACGGATGAGCAGGTCGGCGAACTTGGCAATCATGTAAATTCCCAAAGTCAATATGACCAGGCGTGCCAGGGGTGAGAGTACGTGCATTTCCGGTTTTCTCCCGAAACTCTTGGAAGCCAGAAGCGACTCGAAGATCACCATGGGATAACCAACTGCGATAGCCGACAGAAGAAAGAGGAAAGGAAGGATCGGGGTATACCAGAGCGGGTGCATCTTGTAGGGAGCGATCAGAAGCAATCCCCCCAGGGAGCTCTGGTGCATGCAGGAGAGCACCACTCCCGCGATGATAAAGAGAAACATCACCTTGGATAAAGTCCGGTCCAGAAAACGCAACAGGGTGTCGACCGGCTTGTTCAGCGCCGCCAGCTTGCCGGGCAGGTTTACCTTGCCAATGAACCTTTCGCACACAACCGGCAGGAATTCGATATAGAGCACATGGAGATAGATCACCACGCACATGCCGACCTCGAAGAGGACCGAATTGCCCTGCCACATGGAAGGCATAAGCGGATGCCACATGTTGTAATAACGTCCCAGGTCAACTGTCAGGCCAAGGGCCACAAAGGTATATCCCAGCATGGCGGTGAGCAGCGCGGGTCGTACCAGGACCTCATAGCGGTGACGGTGAAAGATGTGTGTCAGTGCCGCGGCGGTGGTGAAGCCCCCCGCGGCCAGAGCAACCCCTGTGGCCACATCCAATGCGATCCAGATTCCCCAGGGGTGTTCCTGGTCCAGATTGGTGACCGCCGAGAGGCCAAAAATGAACCGGTAGATGGCAATACCCACTCCCAGAGCGGTCAGCGCCATCAGGACATACACACCCGGAGTCCAGAATTCATTGTGGGCGGGTTCGGCTCGGACAGGCTTATGCACGATGGGCTTCATCCTCCTCATGGCCGGATTCACTGGGACTGTCATCATTCCGGTAAGCCCACATCATGGCCCCTAAGAGGCCATACAATGTGAGCGGCGGTAACCCGAGCTTGAAGATCGCGTGTTGAATCGGTTCAGTAAGGGATGGCATAGCCCCCGGCCCGAGTTTGAGGAATCCAAGTTCCTCAAAGGCACGGGGAGCGAGGTACAGCCAGGAAGTCCCTCCCACTTCATGTTCTCCATAAACATGATTGATGTACCGTGCGGGTTGGGATTCTATCTTCTGGTGAGCCAGTTTGAGGAGTTCGGAGCGTTTCCCAAAAGTGAGTGCCATGGGCGGGCACATTTCAGCGCAAGCCGGGATGCCCCCTTCTACAGCCACGCGTTCATGGCAGAAAGTGCATTTCATGACTCGCGGATTCAGAGGATTATCATATTCATAGGTTGGGACCTGGAAGGGACAGGCGACCATACAATAGCGGCAGCCGAGGCATTTCCAGGCATCATAGACCACCGCCCCATTTTCAGCGGTACGCAAGGCACCCACCAGGCATGCGGATGTACACGCTGGACGCAGGCAATGCATACACTGAGTCTTGATATAGGTGGGTTTTCTGGGATCCTCTGAATTTGGAGAACGGTTGACAACCGTATAGCACTTATCATCCATCCTCCGGTCACGATCAAACACAGTGGTGTCTTCAAAGGCCTCCACTGTTTTCCCGGTCAGGTGATTGGCCTGATCACAGGCAAACTCGCATTTTCGGCAACCGACACATTCGGTGGTGTCCACCAACATCCCTATTGCCTCGGGATGAGCATTCGTTTCCTGCCCGGTTGTGGCAGTGGCTTGCCCCGCAAGAGAAGTGGCCGCACTGGCTGTCAGAAAATGCAGGAAATTCCGTCGATCTAGTTTCATCCGCGATCCCTCCTTGGTTCACAATGTCTATTCCGGTACGACATTGTTAGCTTAACGCAGGAGAGGATATAAATCAATCCTTACTAATGCAACTTTTCTGTTTTTTAAGTTCCGTCTACTCAAAAAGACCGCCAGATATGAGGAGTAAAGGCGGTCTGATTCTCTATCTCACATACAACAATCCATCCAAGGAACATTTCCTGTATTAGTGCCCCATGCCAATCCTCGCCACATTTTTCAGGCAGGAGGGTACACCTTTGCAGCAAGCTTCGCCACGGGGGTTTTCCGGGGAGTCAGCCATTATCAGAAACAGGTGCGGCTGCCACCCTGAAAAATTGTCATTGCAGACTACTAAGCCTCGCTACGGCGTGTGTCTTGTCCCTCAAAACCGGGAGCAGGCATCGGCTCCCTGTCGACCACGTGATGGGGATGAACCATACGGTGAGTTTCTTCCCGCATCCGTGGAATCGATTCGCGGGCCTCAGAAGTGATTGGCAAAACAAACATGGCCACACGATGGAGGAACATGAAGAGGGCCAAAAGCCCGACAGTGATCACGATTTCCGAAAAACTGGGAACATAACGTTCAGGAGCGAAAGGGGATTGATAGGCGGTGATAAAGACATTCACCCGGTTGATAAACACTCCGAACACGACCAATCCCGAAGCAACGCCCAACCAGAGGGGAGAACTGCGGACATTATGGGACACGAGCATGGCAAAGGGGACGAATATTCCAAGGACAACCTCGGCAAGGAAGAACAGGGATTCCGGACTTCCATCCCACATGTAGCCTTGAACTTCACGTATCAACACATCACTTACCTTGGCAATGGCATAGAGACCCAAAAAGACGAGGACATAGATGCTCAAGGGATTGAGGATATCCATTTTATACCTGCGCCTGTATCCCCAGGAAACCGCAAGTGATTCACAGATCACAACCGCGAAACCGACCGCAAAAACTGACATGAGAAAGAGCACCGGTAACATGGGGGTATACCAGAGGGGGTGCATCTTGTAGCGCGCCACCAGCATGAGAGAACCAAGGGAGGAATGATGCATGCAGGAAAGAACCACACCCAAAACAAGAATGACTGACAAGACCGGATGGATAGCCTTTTGGACGATTCGCAGAAGGACATCGGTGAGTTGATTGAACCGGGCCAGGTTACCCGGCAGATTTACTTTGCCAATAAAGCGTTCACACAGGATCGGGATAAACTCGATGTACATGATTGTAAGGTAGCTCATAATGCAGATCGCTACTTCAAAAAGGGCGGAATCACCCTGCCACATGGTTGGCCAAGCCGGGTGCCAGATGTTGTAATAACGCCCGATGTCAATAAACAGACTCAAGGCACCAAAGGTATATCCCAATAATCCGACCAGAAGCGCGGGGCGTAACACTGCCTCGAACCGTTCCCTGTGAAAAATGTGGACCAGGGCAGCTGTGGTGAAACCACTGGTCGCCAAGGCCACACCGGCGGCGACATTGACCGCTTTCCAGATCCCCCAGGGATAGCTGTTGGTCAGATTGGTCACTGCCCCCAACCCCCCTGTGAAACGGAAGATGCAAAAGAAGAATCCGACACCGGTTAGAGTGAGTAAGGTGTAAGTGTAGGGGGTCCAGAACTGTCCCCGCATGGGTTCGGATTTAACTCCTGTGGACATGGTGGCTTCCTTCCGGCTTCCCGGTGTGGCTCTCGTGGGTATCCTTGGTCTTGATTGCCCACATGGTGGCAGCGAGAAGACCATACAGCATGACGGGGGGAACCCCGTACTTGAATACATTGTGTTGAATGGTTTCGGTCGTGGAGGGTATGGTCTTCTCATCGAAGGGCAGAAGCCCGAGTTCTTCGAACTCCCGGCCAGCCAGGTAAAGCCAGGCTGTCCCCCCCACCTCGGTTTCTCCATAAACATGATTGATGTATCGATCAGGGGCCGCCGCGATTTTCTGGTGGGCCAATTCCAGAAGAGCAGAACGTTTCCCAAAACTGAGGCACATCGGGGGGCACATTTCCGCACAGGCGGGGATCTTTCCCTCCGCATGTCTTCGTTCGAAACAGAAATCACACTTGCGGACCTGAGGTGTCAGAGGATTCAGGTATTCGTAGGTCGGTACCTCAAAGGGGCAAGCTACCATACAATACCGGCATCCAATGCACTTCCAGGCATCGTATGTGACAGATCCGTCTGTATTTAACTGAAGGGATCCCACCAGACAGGCGGAGACACAAGCCGGGTCAACACAGTGCATGCATTGGATTTTCACATAGGTTGGTTTTTCATTGTTTTCGGTGTTGGGAATCCGGTTGACCACGGTATAGGCCGTGTCAGTCATCCGGCGGTCACGGTCAAAAGCTTCTTTCTTTTCAAAAAACTCAAGGGGTTGCCCAGTGAGTTGGTGAGATTGGTCACAGGCGAATTCACACTTCCGGCACCCAATACACTCGGTGGTATCTACCAGCATCCCAATGGCATCTGGGTTGGCCAAAGTTCCATGTTCAGCGGCTTGTGAGGGGGTACCGGCAAGAGCGGTGGCGGCTCCTGCCGCAAGAAACTGGAAAAAACCTCTTCGATCAAGATCCATCTAAGGTACTCCTTTGTCGCACTTTACTCATTTCCGTACGACATTATTATCTTACACCCTTTGGGGGAGGCTATTCAAGCTTTCCATGGTGAAGATACCAGTTTCCCAGTTTTCTGGTTCAGAAAAGGGATATATAAGACGGCAGGGTTTGGTAGTACCAAGCGTGGGACCCCTGCGGATTCATCTCTCGTCCAAGAGACAACAGGTGATCCTGATCAATCAGAGTGTAAGGCTTGCTCAGGTCCAGCCTTTGAGGGAGCAACGTTTTTGGATTTCGGCGAGATTTTCACTTGCCCAGTCACTCATTCGGGGATCTGGTGAATAATATCTATCGATCCGGCTCATGGCCTTCCCGGCTTGACCCAGATTCCCCCCATAGAATATGTGTGAAGCAGCCAGGATAGCCACTCCCATGGCCGACTCAGTCGACGAGGGGCGTGCCAGGGGGATCTGAAGGAGGTCGGCGCGGATCTGGTTCCAGACATCACTGAGTGATCCGCTTCCGGTCGTATAGACAGGGGCACAAACCTCGATCCCCAATGCTGTGAAGCGCTCAAAGCACCACTTTTCCACCAGGGCGACTCCCTGCAAGAGAGAGAGATAACGGTCTATATCATCAGTGGGTGCATCGAAAAAGCCCTCTGCTCCAGGTGCGTTGAAGGGGAAACGTTCTCCGATTTCAACGAGGGGGTAACACAGGGTATTGGATGGGAACCGGGCATGGGCCTTGAGGTCAAGCGAGGCAAGGTCTTGACCACTGAAGAGTGTTTTTAGACAGGCTCCACCTACATTACTGGCCCCTCCGGGCAGCCAACCACCCCCCGGGTGGCGGTGGCAGTAAATGACTCCATGGGGATCGTATATGAGGTCCTTTGAGATGCCTTTGAAGGCCAAAGTGGTTCCCAGGGTGACCGAGAACTCTCCCGGCGAAATAGCACCTGTCGCCAGAAATGCCGCCGTGCTATCGGTCACTCCCGTGAAGACCCCGGTGCCCCGTGGTATCCCCAGTTGTTCCGCAATATCCATGCGAACCATCCCCACCATTTCACCGGATGGGATCACTTGGGGAAGGAGCTCCGTCAATCCCAGCGTGGAGAGCTCTTCAGGCCAACAGTCCCGCACCAGGTTGTACCCTGTTTTCAGTGAATTGGAGGGATCCGAGATCCCATGCTGTCCAGTGAGGTGGCCGATCACATAGTCACATTGGTGCTCGATCCGTCTGGTCTTCGCAAAAAGGAGCGGTTTGTGTCTTTGCATCCAGAGGATCTTGCTGAGGGCGAATGTGGCTCCGAAACGGTATCCCACCTCCTGGCAATGGCGGGCCAGGATTTGATTCAGCTCCCGTGCTTCCTCTTTGGCGCGGGTGTCATTGTGAAGGATCCCGGGATAAAGGGGTGTATCCGCTGCATCCAGGAAGACCACCGTGCCCGAGGTCCCATCCACACAGATCGCCCGGAGTCCATCAGGGCTGATACCTTCATTGCGCAGTTCTTGAAGGCATTTCCCAAGGGCGGCCATGGATGCGATCTTCCAACTCCCAGCCACCTGTTCTGAGGCTCCAGTGTGGTCCATGAAAGGAGGTGGCAGGAGATGACTTGCGCTGGAGAGAACCTTACCGGAGGCATCCACCGCAAGAGCACGTGCTCCGCCGGTTCCCAGATCGAGGCCGATGACAAAGTCTGTCAAAGCGCTCAGTCCTCCTTCAAATGCCCTTCGAGCGCAATGACATACCCCTTCAGATACATGGCCACCTGGTCGTACAACTCGGGTGTTTCCAGGTTCTCGTAGGGGATCTCACTGATAAAATAAAACTCTCCGGAATCATGGTAGTGGAGCATTGGGTATTCGAGGTCATCATCGGCCTCCATTTCGTCTTCCAGGAACTCCGTCATGGATCCGCCGTTATCCAAAACCGCCTGCTCGATACCCTCGCTGACCCAACGGTTTGTGGTTACCAGGCCAATGCGGACAGTTCGTGCCCCAGCGCGGACACCGATCATGAAGGCACTGTCTTTTTGGGGCCGGAAAAGAAGTCGGAGGTCATCCCGGGCGGTACCACCCGCCGGAAGTTGAATTTCCTTGTGTGGAGATTCCCAGGGCCGGTAATCTTTCCATTGGGTCCAGGCCCAGTCGAGAAACCTCTGTGCTGCTTCATCCATGGATGGAGTGGATTGCACGGGGACAGGCCTCAATCAGTCGTCGTGGTGCTCAACCAATACAGGAATCCTCTCCTGTACAGGAGTTTCTGAGGCTGCCCCGGGAACGGGATGGATGGGAGTATCATCCCGGATTCTCAGGAGGCCACG
Source organism: uncultured bacterium (assembly GCA_964481775.1). GTDB lineage: Bacteria > Hinthialibacterota > Hinthialibacteria > OLB16 > OLB16 > OLB16. Next base: position 19,682 of record CAYZUX010000004.1, read on the forward strand.
GCAGAACGTGCCTCATCCGCCAGAGGGGTACTCAGATAACGTTCACCACAGCTGGGTAAGATGGCCACGATGAGTTTTCCTTCGTTGCCGGAGCGTGATGCAACCTCGAGGGCGGCATGGAGAGCGGCTCCTGAGGAAATACCGCATAGGATTCCCTCGGTTTTGGCTGCCTGGCGTGCCCGCTCAAAGGAGTCTTCATTCGAGACCGTGATGACCTCATCAATTACTTTGCGATTCAGGATATCGGGAACAAAACCGGCTCCGATCCCCTGGATACGGTGAGGACCTGCTTTTCCCCCGGAAAGGACCGGAGAGTCTTTAGGTTCCACCGCAATCATTCGCAGAGATGGTTTTCTTGCTTTGAGAACCTCGCCGACCCCGGTCAGGGTCCCACCTGTTCCCACACCAGAGACCACGAAATCGACTGCGCCATCGGTATCATTCCAGATCTCCTCGGCAGTGGTTTTGCGGTGGATTTCGGGATTGGCGGGATTCTTGAACTGTTGGGGCATCCAGGCATTGGGAGTGGAGTGGACGATTTCTTCGGCGCGCGAGATCGCTCCCGGCATTCCCTTTGATGCCGGGGTCAATTCCAGTTCGGCCCCCAGCATGTGAAGAAGGATTCGCCGTTCCATGGACATGGATTCCGGCATGGTCAGGATCAGACGATAACCACGGGCGGCGGCCACGAAAGCCAATCCAATTCCAGTATTTCCACTGGTTGGCTCGACAATGACAGTGTCTTTTTTGAGGATCCCCTCTCTTTCCGCCGCATCCATCATGCTGACCGCGATACGGTCCTTGACACTGGCTAATGGATTGAAGAACTCGAGCTTGCAAACCACCGTGGCTTTAAGTCCCTCGGCCATGCGGTTAAGGCGTACCAGCGGAGTATTTCCAACCGTCTCGGTAATGTTGTTATAGATCCTGCCCATTTCCTGTTCCGACCTCCATCGCGTCAAGTCCCTTGATCCTAATGAACCAGCCAGTAGGAAGCAAGCACAGATAATAGATTCTTCATCATGTCATCATGGGCAGGGCTATGACCCTTACGTACGGTCTGTAGAATGATCAATGGCATCTGGACACGGCCAGGCATGCCAATGTCGGGATCTATGACTGGATCGAGGCGGAGAAGCCTTCGAATCCTGGCAGATCAGGGGAGTGTTTTCATGCTTTTATGGCGGCTGATGACGCGGATTGGAACCGGGATCGTTTGTTTCGGCCTAAGCATGGCCTGTCAGGGTCAAGCCTCCTTTTCTATTGACCACTCCCTGTTCGATCGTATCCTGAGGGAAACAGTCACGGATGGTTTGGTCGATTATGCCAAGCTGGCTCAGCCGCAATACTACACGGACTTGCAGACCTATATCTCCCAGTTAGCGGAAGCCCCCTTCGATTCAATGATCCGCGAGGAGCAGATCGCCACTGCCATCAATGCTTACAATGCGAACTGTCTCAACGGTGTCCTGAAGGAAAGAAAAATCAAGACCGTGAAGGAAGTGTGGTTTTTCTTTAAGAACACCAAGTTCCACCTCGGTGGAAAAGAGATGAGCCTGGACAGCCTGGAACAGGATGTCCTGCGGAAAATGAACGAACCGAGGATCCATTTTACGATTGTACGTGCCACAAGGGGTGGCCCCTCCCTGGCTTCGCATGCTTACCGGGGCGAAACAATCGAATCTGAACTGGAGGAGGCGGCTCGGCTATTTCTCCGGAATCAGAACCAGAACCGGTTGGACCGTGAAAAGAAAACGCTTTATTTGAGTCCTATCCTCAAGTGGTTCAAAAAGGACTTCACCACACAGGCCCCCAGTATCAAAGCTTATGTCTTGCCATTCCTTTCCGACGCCGACCAGTCTTTTCTCAAAGAGCAGCCGGTTAAGGTCAAGTTTCTCGAGTTTGACTGGGGTTTAAATGGTCATTTCTGAGAGGTTTCGGTCTGGAACCCGGGAGTCCTCAGCTTATTGACACTATTCCGGCTCCATTCCTATACTTTCCACCGGGGTAAGGGGTTCGATGGGTCCGTGGGATTCCCGGTTGGAAGATCCCTTCGCGTGGACACCACAAGAGCATAAGGAATGGGGCAGTCGGGCACGTGAAGAGAAGGAGCGGGGGCCCCTTGAGATGTGGGGCGGATCAACCTACCCGCCGGGTGGTTTCGGTCAAACTGTACGGGACTCAGGCCGCTCACGTGCCGTAAATGAAGTGTTTAATAAAGATTACGTGGCGTGGGGGTCACCAAGGTCCTGTGAAAAATTTGACCATTTTCCCATTCAGAGAGCAGTCCTTGAAGCCTGTGAAAAGAGGTTGGAAGAAACTCCTCTTTGCGTTGGCTTTCCTTTCCATTGTGTTCTTACTGCCGGGGCTTCTCCTGGCACAGGATGCGCCCCCGGTTTCTCCACCTGAAGCAGTGAATCCGGACGCTGAAGCTCCCTCACCTCCAACCGGACCTCAAGGATCTGGCGGGACATCCCGGCCATCGGGAAGCGGGAGCAGCAGTAGTTCGGAAGAGGCTGAAGTTCTTGTCACCATCAAGGAAGGTTGGCGGCAGACGGGTGCCAGCCGGATCTATGATGCGGTGGATGGAAGGATGATTACCAACGATGTGACGGTCAGGCCTTTCCGTCAGAAGAAAGAAGACGCCCTGAAGATGTTTGATGATGGCTCCCATGGGGATGAGGTACCCTATGATGGGATTCCCTCCCGTGTGCTGGTGAACTCAACCGACTTCATCGGGCCCCGTACCGCGGCCAACTACGATGAGCTGAAAGGGTTGCTGTTCACGATCGGGAATCATAAGGAGGGGGCGCAGAAGTTCTTTGGTTTCCCGATGGTCTCCCTGGAATGGGATGGAGACGATATCCCCTGGGACCCACAGGCGCGTATCAGTCCGGGGGTCTACAGGCTTACCGCTCTCGAGAAAAGGATGTACGCCTTCATTATGCGTGACAGTCTCGATATCACGCGTGCCTATCAGAATGCCGAGGGGAAGGATCTCACCCCATTTGAAGACACGGTTGATCCACCGACTGGCCTGGGCTCCAACTCCCAGGAATCACGCCGGGATTCGAAGGGGATTCAGAATTGGGAAGAGGCTCTTTCCAGTGGGAAGAAGGTGAAGCTCGAGCGGAAGATGATGGCGGCACTGGCGGGGACAGAGATCGCCAGTGCCAGCTGGTTTCCGGGAGGGCTTTCAGCCGTCAAGATCGCGGGTTACCGTTCCGGAGCCGCAGGCTCTCTCTCGGCGCTGGGCCTGAGCGGAATGGGGCTGCAGGGTGGAGCACCGGTTTATGGCGGATATGGCCTGATGGGCCGTGGAGGATACGGTGGGGGCTATGGTGGACTGGGTGCCTTGGGTATGGGTGCCGGTGGTGGTTATGGTGGCATGAACGTCCAGACGTTCACTCCCGCGATGGGAGCCATGGGTTTTGCCGCTGGTTATTAGTCTGGAAGGTTACCAATGAAATGTGGGGTCAGCCTGCTGTTGGTCGGGATGGGCTGATTGGCCGGAGGTTTCTCTGAATAATGGCAAAAAAAAGCGCTTCGGTGGCGATTCCGCCCAAAGAGCGGGAGCATCTGGAAGAGTGTGTTGCCACCATCAAGTCCTTTCTTGAGGTGTGGGTACAGTTTTATTGGACATTCCGTCACGTTTATCTCGGAGATCCTGTGACGGTTCAAAAAGAACTTCAGTTCCTCCAGGCCAAGTCAGATGTTGCCCGTCGTCACCAGTACCTTTACGACCAGCTCGGCAACCTTTACATCGGGGGTGATTACATCACCGACCTGTTGCGCAAGGTGGTCAACCTTGAGAAGATCTCGAAAACCCAAAAAGAGAACTATCACAAGATTGAAAAGCACTGGCATACAGTCTTTCTGAATTTGCATGACACATTGATTTCGATCCAATTCCGTTTGGATCAGGAGGACAAATCATGATTATCCGCATGAATGCTCCGAACCGGGGCCGGGCCATGGTGGCCCTGATGCTGTTGCCGGTGCTGGCACTCGGAGGCTGCGGCTTCTACAAGAACTGGCAGGTGGGAAAAAAGAACCAGGAGGTGGAAACCCTGCTTGCCAATGTCCAGTCGCAGCAGGCGGATCGGTATCTTCCTGATGATTTTGATAAAGCCCGGCGGGCACTGGAGGATTCACGCGCGGCAGCCGAGGCGTCCAATTATGAGGAGGCTTTTGGACGCAGCGATGAGGCCAAGGCTCTGCTCGAGCAGATCGATGCACGCTTGCCGCAGGTCCGAGCGGATGTTCAAGCCAAACAGAGTCAGTTGACTGACATCCAAGTCCATTTGACAGAAGCCTTGGGAAAGATCCGCAGTTATGCGCCCGAGGAGGCCACGCTGATCGAATCCGCCTCCAGGGCAGTCGCCAGTGCCTCCGAATTGCTCCAGGCACCCAAACAGGTTGCCCAGGGAGACCAGGGGTATGATGCGATCCTGGAGAAAGCCAAGGCAGCCCTCAGTGAAGCCACCGCGGGATTGGCTCGCATCGAAAAAGATAAGGCCGAAAAAGGGATTGCCGCACTTGAGGATGCCTGGAGGCAGGCTCAGGGGATTGAGGTGCCCAAGTACGCTCCCGAATCGGTGAAGATTCCCCAGGCGATTGATGTGGGTAAAGCCCTGATTGCCTCAGCCAGTTACCAGACGGTTCTCAACCAGGTCCCCATGGTTCAAGCGGAACTTCAGCGCTTTACAGTCCGGGCGCGCGAGGCCAGGGCCAAGGCTCGTATCGAACATGCCCAGCGGTTGATCGACCTGGCCAGTGAAGAACCGGATGCCTCCGAGGAAAAGATCAACGAGGCCAAGACCGCCCTGGATGAAGCGATTGCCCAAAGCCGCGATGCCAAGTTCGATGAAGCCTTTGCCTCCGCCGAAAAGGCCCTGAACACAGCACGCAGTGAGGTGAAGGCCTTGGAGGATGAGATCCTGCAGAACATCGCTGACCTCTCCGCGAGGATCGAGGAGTCCCACAAATGGGAGACAGAAAGGATTTCCGAGGCGAAGTTTACGCAAGCAGTTGCCGATCGTGACAAGGCTCAAGACCTGGCACGCGAGATCCTTTTCAATGAAGCTCGGAATGCGATCGAAAGCGGATCAGACGCGATCGAGGAAGCGATTGGCGAGGCACGCACGGTCAAACTCGCGGTGAGGATCCGTGAAGATGAAACCAGCCTGCAAGCCACCGAGGAGCGTGGAACTTACCTCTACCTGAAAGAGGATTATCAGGCCATCCAGGGATTGATTGAAAATGCCACCGCCCAGGTTGACACGGCATCGTATGATGAGGCGGAGGCAACCCTGGCCAAGGCCGAACAGATGATTTTGGGGCTGGAGACCGGGCTACGCACTCTGGCGCAGCAACGTGTCAGTGAGGTGGAGGCGGTATTGAAAGAGGCCAAGGATGCCGGCGCTGAGAAAAATGCCCCTGAGCTGCTGGAAGATGCCTCCACCGCCCTGGCGGATGCACTTGCAAGCGCCGCCAAAGCCGAGTGGAAAGAAACCATTGAGGCGTGTGAGGGAGCGTTGACCAAGTCCAGGGAAGCCGCTCAGCAATCCTACAAGATCGTGTCCGAGGAACTCCTCCCGGTAGCGGAAAAAGAGATTGAGAACGCCAAGACAGCTGGCGCTGCCAGCTATGCCGCTGAAGTCTACAACCGGGCTCTCGATGCCCTTGATCAGTCCCGCAAGGCTTACCAGGCGGCCCAATTCAAAGAAGCATTGCAGAAGGTAACCCAGTCACGTGATGAAGCGGTCCTGGCGAGACGTCACCTGGTGGAACGTGCCCAGGCCGCGGTGAATTCAGCCATCGAGGCCAAGGCACAGGAATACGATACAGACACCATCGCGGCTGCCTTGGTGGATTTGGCGGATGCGAAGTCCCTGATGGAACAGGGACAATTCGAATCGTCCCGTGAGAAAGCCCTGTCTGCGGAGCAGAAGGCCCAGTCCGCCGAGGTCAAGACCTGGAATTTACGTGCCCAGGCCGCCATTGCCCATCTGAAAGAGCGTGTGGATTCAGCCGAGGCCCATCAGGCCCCGGCCTACGCGGGAGAGGAGTTCCGCAAGGTTTCAACTGCTCTATTAGGCGCGGAGGGGCTTTTCGGATCCCAGAAGTTTGAAGAGGCTTACCGGCAGGCTGATAGTGGTGAGGCTGACGCGGATAAAGTTTTCGCCAAGCTGGAGGAGCAAGCCGGAAAGGTTCGCGGGGAGTATGATGCGCTTGTCAACAAGCTCAAGACATTTGTGCAGGATCCATTCGGCGTGGGACTCCATTCGGAGGCCACAATGCGTCTGGGAGCCATCGACCAGGCGATTGCACGAAAGGATTGGGGTGGCGTCTTTTCCTTGTACCGTGAGGGAACCCAGACAGTCGACAAGGCGATCGTGGCCACCAAGATCCACAATATCAATACTCAGAAGGCGAAACTGGAACAGCTGATAGCTGTGAATGAACAGCAAGGGTTGTTCAAGTTGACGAAAATCAGTGCTGAGCAGATGCGTGGTGAGCTCGCCAAGGTTGTGTTCGATCCGGCGCTTGACCGGTTAAAACCGGAGGTGGACTACTATCGTGAGGGTGTCCGTGCCCTGGCCAAGGTTGAGTCGGACTTGGGCCGGATTCGTGAAATGGCGGTGACCGAGGCTGATTCCAGGATTACCAGGATCCGTACAGACATTGACAACGCCCGTGAGATTGGAGCAAGGGATATGCCTGGCGGAGCTTTTGATGGAGCCATCGACAGTTACGAAAAGGCACGTGACATGGTGGTCCTGCTGCGCAATCCCATCGATGGAGTCCCCCCCACCGATTTCAATCAACTCGCCCAGCAGATCGCCGCTGCGGAGTCAGAAGCCACCAAGTTGAATCAGATGGCATTGGCCCAGAGAAGCACAACCGATTATCTCAGGGACCTGATTGTCTGGACCTATGACATGACCAAGTTTCTCGACCAGTGGTACCCGGTCGAGGCGCTGGGATACCAGATGATCATCCAGGCCGATCTGACCAGTGATATGTACTCCTACCGTATCGCCCAGATGGAAATTACTCCAAGGAAGTTTCTGTCGGAGGCGGAAAGCCTGTATGACCGTGTCAAGGTTGTCTCTCCTCCGCCTGCCATGTCAGCCCTGCATGAGGTGGCGCTGGAATGTTTCGCCACCTTTGTCAAATCCGCTGATGGATTCTACCGTTATGGGCTCTTCACGCGTTACCCCAAACGGATGCGGGAACGTTACCTGATCGATGCCTACACCTCTCTCGAGAGGCTCCATGCGATGAATGAAACCATGATCACGATGATTCTCAAGCAGGTTCGTGTCTATGGTTTGACCGACTTTGAGAGAGATCTTTCTAATGAACTGAGTGCGTTCTCCACTTATCTCCGCCGGGATAGGACAGCGGGCTAAGCGCGCGCCGGGTAAGGAATCCGACACATGGAATTAACTCCCACGACAATTGAGATCATCGATGGCATACTCATTGTGCTGTTCGCTGTTTATGTCCTGTACTGCCTGGGTGTATTCAGCAAGGAAAAGTAAAAAAGTGGATTCCCTTTATCCGGCCAGGGGACAGGAGAGCAGGAACTCTTTTACACGGAATACAGAGGAGCATTTGACTCGTGGTTCTTGAAACATATGTGGGCCCGCCGCCGCATGAGGTTGCCAAAGAATTCGTCAACATGTGGCGGGTATTAAGGGAAGCGATTGAAGATGGGCTCAAGATGCCCAATTTGACGGATGAAACTGAAACCCGTTTTCTGTTGATCAAGGCGGAAATTGTCAAGAAAAGCCGGATCCTCCAGATCATCACCGAGGGCAAGTGGGGGATTCATGATAAGGCCAAGGGGTTGTTGAACGTTTGCCAGTCACTTGAGTACATCCGCCAGGAAACACAGATCATGCATGACAGCATCCGCAACCAATGGCATGACAATTATATTCAGGCCTCCAAATCCGTCGCCGTTTTCGAGAAGGAGTTCATGGAGGAGTAGTGCCTCTGAAAGGAGTCCGCAAAGTGAGGGGTTACCGGGACAGTCATGGTTCGACTTAGGCTTCACCCCCTCGCTTTCCTGGTGGTCCTCACCTTTTCCGGTTGTGGCACTGTCGGAGTCCGTACACTCCCTCCCAATTACCAGGCTGTTTTTATCCGTGTCGCCAATAACTCCACGCTCGAATATGGTGCCGAGGAACGTCTTACCGAATCGCTGGTTGAGGAGTTTCAGAGAGATGGGAGACTCACCCAGGTATCCGACTGGCGCGATGCCGACCTGATCCTCGAACTGAATATCACACGTTATAACCTCCGCTCCGTGGCGCTCAACAATGACAATCGTACGGCTGGCCGTAATCTGGAGGTAACGGTTAATGCCGGCGCGCGTGATCCCAAATCAGGGCTTTGGGTGATGCCCGAACAGGCCTTCAGCGATTCGGGAGTTTTCTTCCTTTCCAATGTGCCCAGTGGACGGCGTGAAGATGATGTTTACCGCCGTATTGCTGAAAGGATCATCTCCCAATTAATCGAGGGATGGGGATGATCTCCGCCCTTGGTTTTCTCCGGAGCCTCAAAGACAAACCACCACCTCCTGTAGTCCTGCTGGCAGGAGATGAGGAATACATCCGGGAGAGAGTCCGCAAGCGCATTCGCGAAACCTGGCAGGAGCCCGGGTCTGATATCGAGGTTCAGAACCTGGTGGGGATCGAAGGGGCAGCCCGGCTCCCTTCAGTCCTGGGATTGTCCGGTTTTTTCAGCTCCCGGAAAGTGATTTACCTCTTTGATGCTCCCGTGAAAAAAAAACAGAGGAAGGACGATCCCACCCCTTTTTCGTATATGGGGAAGAAACAGATCGCCACTCTCGTGGAGGACATCAAGCAGATTCCTCAGGAGAGTCTCCGCCTCGTCATCGATCCCGGATCCTCCAAGAAAGACAATGCTCTTCAAAAGGCACTGGCCGCGGTGACCACCCAAGTCGATGTCTCTCCACCCAAAGGGAAGGAGAGAGAGGAATGGATCAAAGGTCTTGCAAAGAGAGCCGGGGCAGTCCTCGAAAAAGATCTTGAGCAGATGATGGTGGCTTCCGAAGAGCCCCTGCGCACCCTTGCCGCTGATCTGGAGAAAGTGGGACTGGCCACACCGGAAGGAGGGCAAGCCTCCATCGCTCTCTGGCAGTCCCTCACCCAGGCGGATCCTCAATCCACGATCTGGGAGATTGGCGACAACCTGGGAGCGGGGAATCCAGAGGGTGCGTTAAGGGCAATCCGGAACCTGAAAGCCGGGGGATTGGATATCTATGGGATTGTTCCCGCTGTCCTCACCTGGAATCAGCAGCGCCTGCAGTTAAAAAGTCATGGACAGGAGGGGGATGGGCCACCGGGGATGCACCCCTTTGTGGTCAGGAAGATCCGGGGACAAATTGGCAGGAAAACACTGGATCAGTTGCGCCAGGAACAACGCAAGCTCTTCCGCCTGGATCGGGCCCTCAAGCAGAGTTGGGAGAATCCTCATATCCTGCTAGAAAAGCTGCTTGTCGAATTCAGTGGACGGAGAGACAGGTGAATCGGACAGTCGGGGTGGTGATGGCGGGTGGTCTGGGAACTCGCCTCTGGCCCTGGAGCCGGAGAGCACGTCCCAAGCAATTCCTTCCACTGCTGGGAGAGCGTTCGCTGGTCCGGATGACCTGGGATCGTTTGATTCAAACAACCCAACCTTCCGATATCCTGCTCCTCACCAATGCCCACTTGCGGGATTGTGCCAGGCAGGAGATTCCCGGTCTTGTTGAGACTAACCTGTTCGGAGAACCCAAAAGCTGTAACACCGCACCCTGTCTGGCCCTGGCGGCAGCGATCTGCGAGCGCCGTTACAGCCTGGATACGGTGATGGTGGTATTGGCGGCGGACCATTATCTGGGGGATGAGGAGGGTTTTCAGGTTTCCCTGCGGGTGGCCATCGACACTGCTGCTCAGACGGATTCCCTGGTGACCATGGGGATTCCACCCACCCGACCGGAGACAGGTTACGGGTATCTCGAGTGTGACCGGAAGATCAGTGATATCCCCGCGGGGGGGACCGCGAAGCTGGTTGCTTTCCGTGAGAAACCACCTCAGGAGACCGCCGTCAAATACCTGTCAGACGGACGGCATCTGTGGAACATGGGGAACTTCATCTGGCGGGTGGAAACGATCCTGTCAGAGTTTGAGAAGAGCCTTCCCGGTCTGCTGGCGGCAGCACGCAAAGCGGCCTCTTCGGAGAATCCCGGTTCCGAGGAGACACTGAACAGGTTTTTCCTGACACTCCCTCCGGAGTGCTGTCAATCGATCGATTACGCCATCATGGAAAAGGCTTCCAGGATCCTTGCGGTTCCCTGCCGGATTCCGTGGGATGATGTGGGTTCCTGGGCTGTCCTTCGGAGGTTGCGCGCCGGTGACCTTGATGAACAAGGTAATCTTTCCCTGATCCGCCATCTGGCAATAGATACATCACGCACGGTTGTTACCGGTAGTGAGAGTCACGAGGGAATTGTGGTGACGCTCGGAGTTGAGGATCTCATTGTTGTCAGGGATGGTGAGCGGGTTCTCATTGCGAGGGAGGAGGGGTTGGATCAGATGCGGGAAGTGGTCAGGCGCATTCAAAGTCGGGGTTGGGATCACCTTCTCTGAGGAATGACAGATTTATTTGAAATATATGATCTGCCGTGGTAGACTTCCTTCAGCACTTTGAAGGAGTTTGTGCAATGATTGACAGGATATCGTCCACGGCACTCTCTGGTCTCCGAAAAGGTCTGGCGGACTTCGAGTCTGTCGCTGAGAGGATCTCCAAGACGGCGGCTTCCAACCTTTACAACCCTTCGGCTACCACCAAACCCATACTGGCCTCTCCAAGCGAAGTCTCCGAAGTTCCCGGTGAGATCCAGACTTCACTGGAAAAAGAGATGGTGGATCTCCTTCTCGCCAGGCGGTTCATACAGGGACAGATTGGTATCATTCAAACAGAGGATGAGATACTTGCTGAACTGGTCAACCTGGGTCGCAGACGTTCTCCTGCCTAGTAATCAATAATTGAGTGCAATCCTTACCCATTTTCGACAACCAGAGTAAACCTGATCGCGTCCTGGATGGGCTTCGCTGACCCGTTCTGATGATGTTCTTTTTCCGGTTTTGGATATTGAGTGGGTAAAAAAGAAGATGGAGGTCACGCCAAAGGCGAGTGGGGCGCGACCTCCAAGAGAGATGTGCGTGTGTCTGTTCGTAGTCATAGCAGAATCAAGGCCAAGTTTGATCCACGATGAGATTCTGTTGATTCACCCAAAAACAATCAGATCATCTCACTACTGATGATCAGAGTTGGTTATGAATATGTCATTGATGAATCACACTTGTTCATGTATTCGTGAGATATCAGGCTGTTGATTCATTTTAAGGAATTCCCTCACCTTTTGCTTCGGTGATGGACCTGTTTTCGGACTGACCCTGGTCCTGTTCACCTTTTTACCGTGCAGAATCCCACAAAAATGGGGAATCTCATCGATTTCATTCTGCAAACTGAACCACTTTCGGGTTTTCTCCAGTATAAGTGGGGGCTGAACCAAAGGTCCCTTGGGAGGCAGAGAAATGGTGATATCCGAGTGGTTCAAATCTTTGTCCAGTAAAAAGGATCGGCCAAGGAACCTTGAACTTCTGCGTTCAGTCCCCGCCCACCGTCCCCCGTCGATTCCACCAAATCCAACGGCGGTTCCTTATCGGGACTCCTCTCTTTTGAATGGTGGGAGATATGGGGGTTTTATCGATCCGCCGGATTACACGCCTGAGCATTGGCATACCTTTTATCGTTATCTGCGTGATCACATCCCGGATGTGGCAGCGGGGGTTTGGGCTTGGGTACGTCTCTGCTCAACTCAGCGGGCACTTGAATTCCAGGGTGGAACCGAGGAGCAGCGTCAAACCGCGGGGAGGTTGATTGAGGATCTGCAAACACATCTCCTTGAATCCACTTTTGACCACCGTCCCGGTCTGGATGGGATTGTAGAGCAGTTTTTTCAATCGGTGTTTACACTGGGCGCGTATGCCGGTGAGATTGTCGCCACCCCTGACAGGCATGGACTCTCCCGGTTTTGTCCTGTTGACCCCGCCACGGTGCGTTTCAAACGCTATCCCACCTCTGGAAGGATCCAACCCTATCAGCTGCAGGCGGATGGAACTCTGGCACCGCTTTCGGAGGTATCCTTCTTCTACTTTGGTCTCGATGCGGATCCAGCCTGTCCGTATGGACGGTCGCCCCTATCAAGCCTTCCGTTTGTGCTGCGTCTGCAGCAACAGCTCTTCGAGGACATGGGCAAAGCAGCCCACAATGCGGGTTACCCGGCGCTGCATGTGAAGTACCACGCACGTGAAAGGGAACCGGGGGAGACCCTTGCCGGGTACCAGGACCGTGTCCAGGCCGATTTCGATTCAATCGCTTCATCGATGCGGACCCGTTCTCCCGAGAGCAACTTCCTTACCCAGGACAATGTGGAGATCCAGTACATCGGTCCCAGCGGACAGATGCTGCGCTGGCGTGAGACCCTGGAAACCATCAGCGAGCAGGTGGTATCCGCACTGCACCTCGCGCCCTTTCTGATTGGCAGAAACTATGGAACCACGCAAAGCTGGGCTCGCTCACAATATGACCTGATGGTTAACAACGCCGCTTCAGTTCAGCGCGCGGCAGCCCGGCTGGTGGAGTGGATTGTCAATCTCGAGTTGGCTCTCAAGGCCTCGCCGGTTCGTGCGGTCTGTCGTTTCGTTCCGCACTCAAGTTGGAATGATATTGATGATGCCCGTGCTCAAAGTATCCGCCTGCAGAGCCTGCTCACGATGAAAGAGCAGGGGCTTCTCAGCCAGGATCAGGTGCTCAAGCGCCTCGAGGTTTGTTCGTAATCCCTCTCAAGAAAGGACCAGGTATGAAGCCGCAATCAGGATTTCTTCTACAACGGATCCAGGAGGGACTGACAGTGCCTGTCCGAGTCGAGGGAGAGCAGGTTGTTGTTGAGGAAGGTGAGGGACGCCGGACACACTTTCCTCTTCGATCCGGCGGAATCCCCCCTTTGGAGGGGAACTACGATGCCATTCTGGAGGTGGCCTGGAATGGCTGCTTTCTGAAGGCCGAGGAAATCAGCACCCGTCCGCTCAAAGCCTGGCTGGGGTGTCAGGAGGCGGCCGTGCGCCTGGTGGTGAACCGAAATCCGGAGGGGGAACCGCTGGATTCAGCCCCTTTCATCCTCGATGGGATCGAGGTGGTGGTGCGTCCCACACTCAACAGGAGTGCCGGAGAGAGAGCCTGGCGGTTGGCTTCCTTGCTCCCCTGCCGGGAGGTGCGTGTTTACTCACTGGATAGCGAACGGTCCTGGAAGGTTTTCAGCCAGGTCCCTGGCGTACGGAATTTCATGGACATGAAACAGGAAGAAGTTCCGGAACCTCAGGTACATGACCGTTTCAATGAGATGGCGGCAGCGCTTCCATCACAACCCACGGCCTGTCCTTATGGAACCCGGTTTTCGGGAACCAGGAAACGGAACGAGGACTGGAAAGGATTCCGGATGGAGAACCTGTCAACGTGACAGCGAATCGAAAGGAGAATGAGAAATGACTCGTAATGTGGATAACTCAGGAGTGGGCAGTGTGTATGCCAGTTTTGCGATCGACACGACGGATTCGACCTACGACCTGACAGCGGCCAATGAAGGGATGGCGGTTGGTTTATCGGGAAACTATGAAGTGGACTTGGGTACGAATGGTGGAATCCTTCTTGGCAAATTGATGTCGGTGCAGACCGATGTGGCCGTGGTACAGATCGCCGGAGTGATGTCTCTGCCCTACAACGCTGCCGTGGCCCCCACCCTGGGTGGAGCCGTGGTCCTTGATGGGTCGGGGAAGGTGAAAGCCTCCGCCACTGGCAGGGGGCTGGTACTTTCGGTGGATAGTGCCACTGAGACAGCCGCTGTCCTGCTCTGAAGATCATTTCACCCTCTCCCCTCTTTCCTGCCGGACAGAGGGAGAAGGAACCGAATACCCCCTTTTGAGGGGAACGACCATTTCATAAGGAGATTGCGAATGATTTATAACGAAAGCGAACGTTCGGCTTTGCCCGCTGAGCTCCAGCGCGCCGCCGGGATTCCTCTGAGTGAGGACCTCCTGGTCCAGGCCCGGTCGCGTGGGATTGCCTTGACCGACATTCTCGAGGAGCTCGATCCCTCACAGGGAGATTCATCCCTGGATGCCTTCGAAAGGCAGCTGGCCCTGGCGGGCATCCGTGTGCAGGGAACCAACTCAGACATCATCGACCGTTTCTTTGCATCGACTGAAACCTCGGTTCTCTTCCCGGAGTTTGTCTCGCGTTCGATCCGTACCGGCATGACCGACTTCCGTAGCCTGGATCGCATCCTGGCCTCACGTACCCGGATCGACAGCGACACCTACAAGACTCTGTTCATGGATGAATCGGTGCTCACCGCCGCCGACCGCCGTCTGGCCCGTGTGGCCGAAGGGGGAGAGCTTCCGCAAATTGAGATCAAGGCCTCCGAGCATTCCATCCGGATCCATAAGTTCGGGCGATACCTTGAGGTCACATACGAGGCCTTGCGGCGAAAAACAGCGTCAGTGGTTTCTGTGTTTCTGAAAGCCATCGGCTACCAGATCCAGAAGGACAAGTTTGAGGAGGCTGTTGGGGTCCTGGTCAATGGCGATGGGAACAGTAATGCCGCCACGGCACAGAATACCGCCGCCGATGGAACACTGGCCTATTCTGACCTGGTCGAATTCGCGCTGGCCTTCCAGCCCTATGAGCTGAATGTGATCATCGCTCCTCCCGCGGTAGTCAAGACAATTCTCACACTCGACGAATTCAAGGATCCCGCCACGGGAATGAATTTTCAGGCGACTGGTGACCTGATCACCCCCTTCGGCGCGAAGCTGATTCCCAGCAGTGCAGTCTCGGCCAATACCCTGATCGGACTGGATCGCCGGTTCGCCATCGAGGAGGTCTATGAGACGGGACTGATGGTGGAGACTGACCGCCTGATTCGTCAACAACTCGAGGGGACCGCCATCTCGGAGGTGGCGGGTTTCGCCAAGATCATCCCGGCGGCTTCGCGGGTCCTTGATATCGACTGGGCGTAAAAGGCATTTCTCTGTTCGAAATCGATCTCACCCCCTGCATGTAACTCGACCTCATCCCCCCAACCCCCTTCTCCTAAAACGAGAAGAGGGAGTCAGAACTCCCCTCTCCTGCGGGAGAGGGGATGCAGGGGTGAGGTCGGTGAGGTTGCCACTGATAAGGAGGCATGATGGCTTTCACCAACGAAAACACCATTCGGACTCACACGGGCTGGCAAAATACGGATCTGGTTCCCAGCAGCCTCATCACGCAGCGGATTGAGAATGCCCATGCCGCCCTGCTCCTGGAGATCGATCCGGCATACCAGGAATCCACCGACCCTCTGCTCAGTCTCGCGGAGACAGAGTTGGCCACCGCCTATCTGCTCCGTTCCCTGGCCACCGAGGCGGGATTTGAGGATCGCGACCTGCGTACTGCCAACCTGACCCTCCGTGCCGGTTCCAGGGTGGAGAATCTGAGCGATCTGGCCGAGGCAGAGGAGGATTCAGCCTGGTGTCATGCCCGGCCCTTCCTGCGGCGGGGAACCACCCGTATCCCCTTGTGTCTGGTAACAGGGAGCTAAACCCATGGTCCGTATCGGCGGTTACAACCTTCCACAGGTGACCACCACAGTGGATTCACGTGTGGAGTTTGTTCTGGGACGAGTCCGGCGGGTGGTCCAGATCACCTCGGTGTTGAGCCAGTTTACGAGCCGTGCAGCGTTTCAATCCGCGCTCCAGAGCCTTTCTCGTGAGATTGAGCGGTTTGACCGTGGGGAAGTGGATGTATCGCTTCAGTCAGGCCGTTACCTGAGTGGACGTCGGCGGAAACATAAAGTGGAGGTGGATGAGGAGAGGTGTCTGGCGGTGCTGAGCCTCGAAATACTCGCGGATGATCGCTTTGAGCATGGATCTTTGTGCTTTCATTCGGAGACCATCTCCACCAGCCCTCATACATTCCCGGTCATCTCCAATGGCAACTGGAATGCTCTGCCCCAGATTCAGTACACCCCAACCTGCCCGGTCACCTATCCTCATTTCTCGGATGGCACGCATCAGATGACCGTGTTTCTGGAGATGAACTCCGCCGAGGTGCTGATTCTCGATTCGGCAAAGCGAAGCATCACTCTGAATGGCGAGAATGTGCTCCATGTTGCTCAAGGGGATTTTGTGGAGCTTTCCCCGGGAACCACGAACCTTGTATGCAGCGATGCGGGAAGCGTTCATACCGCCTCGCTGTACCTTTTCTGGCAAGACCGCTGGGTTTAGCTGCGCGGCCGGATACACACAGACAAGTAAAAATCCAATGAAAGGAAAACCTGGTATCCATGACTTCCATGATCCGTGTTCGCAGTGTGCTTCTCCCGCCAGACAGAACCACCCAGGCGGTTGAGGATGAAGAGCATATGCACCTCATCAACCGTTTGACCCAGACTCCCCTCTCACGTGACCAGGTCTTCATCAGGAGCATGTATTTGTGTTCCTCGCAGTTGTGTGAGTCCGATTGGAGCCGTTTCAGCGAACAGGCCCTCCGTCAGATCTGTGGCAAGGTGGTGGGTGAGTGTGTCCTCGCGGGGCATGACAAGCGTTCGCTGCCCGTAGCCCGCTTTTTCAAGGCAGCCCTGGTGGAACGTCCCGAGGTTCCGGATGGCGAGACAGGTCAGCCGACCCTCTGGATCCGTGCCTGGTTTTACTGGCTGGCGGACACTCAGGGAGCACGCGACCTGGCTTTGAATATGGATGGAGGAATCTACCGTGAGGTGTCCATTTCGTGGACTTACCGCGGCGGGCGCTGTTCCATCTGTGGACATTCCCCCCACACCTGTGGGCATGTTCCGGGCCAGGTCTATGAGGGACAGCGCTGCTACACCTGGATCGATGATATTGCCGAAGTCCTGGAAGGCTCCCTGGTTTACCGTGGCGCCGATCGTGAGACCGGCATCACCGGAGAACATGAAGCCTCCATGGAACCGGAATCCTCCAGCCTGGAAAGGCTTCTGTCATTTGAAACGGAGTTTCTCGCGCGGTCCCTGCCTGAATGTTTTCCAGTCCTGGAGGAATGCAGATGACACGTATCGGACGATACAATCCCTCCAATGAGGGAGTGTCCAGCAATCTTTTTGTCTATGGGGAATCTCCGGTCACTTCCACCAAGCTGAATCGCTGGGATGGCAACATCGATGCCGGATTCTGGCTGGTGCACCGTGCACTGAGAATGCTGGCGGGGACAGATGAAGCCCCTGCAGTGATCGGCTCTGAATCCAGCCAGCCCCTGAAGGTCCAGGCCCAGACATCTCCGGATATGACCGTGCGTGTTCTTCCTGGAATCCTGGTCGGTCCGGCTTACCTGGCGGGGCTTTCCATCGAGGAGACCCTGCCAGCGGGTGGAACCTTCAATCCTCCCGCATCATATCCACGGATCGACTCAATCGGTCTCCTGGAATCAGGTGATTGGGTGATCGTAGAAGGGACCGAAGCGGAAACACCCGCCGCCCCCTCACTCCCCGCTGGAGCCGTGGCCTTGGCGGATGTCTATCTGAGGGTGGGAGCGACTGCGATTCTTGATACGGATAATTCAACCCAAGCCTATCTCATCGACCGACGCCCTTCCCAGATCACCTGCCGTGCGCATCAGCATGTTACCCCCTCGAGTCTTGGTGATGTTCAGATAGAGGGGGCGTTGGAGGCCTATGGTCCAGTCGAGTTTGGGAATGCCTCTCATAAACTTACCCTGTTCCAATCCGCCAGTGAGGGGAACCCTGTCACCAATAGCTCGGGAACACCGGAAGTGCTTTACAACGGGCAGGAGAACTACTGGTACCCTCGTCAAACCGAGGTGAACTCCCATGTGTCTTTCACATGTCCGCTGCTTTCACCCGGAACACGGATAAAAAGCCTGAAACTGATTCTCTACCTGGTATCCTCAGATGATGCCTTCAATGTTGCCGTGGCAGGCCGGTCGAGTCAGGCCCCGGAAAGCATCAACTCGATTGTTGATTTCGCTGCCACGGATTTCATCAACAGCGATTGCCTATCCATCTCCAGTTATTTTTTCAGCTACACGCTGGAACTTGATCATACACTCGCATCGAATAACCAGATCTGGATCAGGATTCGCCTGAACGCCGGTTCCTATGCTCCCGATTGCCGCCTGCTGGGGCTCGAATGGACCTTTGAGGAGAGACGGTACTGAGACCTCACCCCCCCTGCCCCCCCTCTCCCACCAGGCGAGGGGGGGAAGAAGTTGAAAAACATTCTGAGGGAGGATCACGCCATGAGACAAGTGAGTGCCACTGGCCAGGGGAATGGTCTGTGGAGGACCGCTACAGCCACCTTTGCCGGAATGTTGGCAACGGGCATCAGTGCCTGGCTGGTCTTCGCTCAACAGGCGGTCACCCGTGAAGAGGTGATTCACATGATCGAAAAAGAAACCCCCTATCTTGAAGACCGCAAGTCCATCCAGGAAGCACTCTCACGCAATGGAGAAGCCATCGGGCGGATGACCGCGGAAATCGAGATGCTGCGCGGTCAGCAATACCGGCTGGAGATCAAAATCGATGCCCTTGTGGGGCGATTGGAGAAAGGATTTCATGGAAACTAATCACCGTCTCTCTGAACACCTCACCTGGGATGAAATCCGCTGCAAGTGCGGTCAAGCGGGCTCTGCCAAATCCTGCGATGGCGGCATCTTGCGCTGCGAAACCGTGGAGCTTTTCGAACGGATCCGCCGCCGTTGCTGCGAATATGTGGGGCATGACTGCCAGTTGGTGGTGAATAGCGCGGTACGATGCTTTACACACAACCAGCGGGTTGGCGGATCGAGTGATTCACAACACCTCAAGGGGAAGGCAATCGATCTTCGCTGCCCCAAGGAGATATCTCTCCCGGTATTCTGGAACATCTGCGAGGAGGAGGCGGGGCTGGGGGGCTTCGGCGCCTATTCCTGGGGAGCTCATGTGGATACCGCATACACCGATCCACCACGCAGGTGGGTGGGGTGATGAAATGGACAGAAGCCCAGGATCAACTCGCCAGGGAACGCCGTCTGACTCTAACTGTACGTATCTCGATCCGGGCGCTGAAGCGTCTGCTCAGGAAACTCAAAAACAAGTTCAGGAGAAGAACAAATGTCTCGCTGGAACAGCCGTAAACTCGCCGCTTTGCTGGTGACACTCCTCACCAACCTGCTCGTGTTCGCCAAGGTTGACTCCGAAACAGCCCAAGCTTTCGCCACCGCGACCATGAACGCCCTTACTCTGGGATACATCATCATTCAGGGCTGGATCGATGCGAAGGAGGCTGGGAATGGGAACAGCGACTGAGGCTCCCCTCTCTTTCTGGCAGAAGATGGTCCGGTTTCTGACCGATGTCATCGAGGTTACGGAAACCTTGGCTGATGGAGCGGAAGGTCCGGAGAAAAAGGCCCATGCCCTGGACCTGGTGGAGAAGTGGTATCGCTCAAGCGGGATCTCGATCCGTTACCTTCCAGGTCCGATTGAGCGCTTTGTGGTACGCCGGATCGCCTCCGGTCTGATTGATGCCCTGGTGGATTTGTTGAACTCGCTACCGCATGAGAGCGAATCTCATTACTCAGATGCCTGAAAGGTCAACGGTATGCTCGTTCCCACCATCCATGTGATGAACCTGGCGGGAGAACCGATCTGGGAAACCCGTTCTCCCGCCCGGGTGGATATCCTGGCACGTTTCGGCGCGGAGAATTCCACCGCCAAGGTCACACTCCATCCACGCGAGTCGCTTCCCGCCATTCAGATCGGGTATAGCATCAGGATCCATCTGGGCGAGACCCTCAAATTCGCCGGTATCGTGGGTGAGCTGCGCAGGGACTCAATGAGCTATCCATTGGTGATCCGTGGGATGCGTAGACCGCGCCGGATGTACCTTTCGGATGTGAGAGGTCTCTTTATCAACCAGACCCCCACCACAATCCTCAGGAAAATCCTTGATTCGGCGAGTGGCCCGGTGCCTGAATATGACGGTCTTCCAGCCTCTGCCAGGACAATCGATCGGCTCGATTTTCAGGGATTACCACTTTTCTACGCCGTCGACTTGTTGGCACGTCTGGCGGGGAACTGGTTGTGGTGGATCGACTGGGAGGAGAAACTCCGGTTCATTCCTTCCCGGGGGAATGCTGAACATGTCTGGTATTACGACCGCGAAACAATGGGGCTTCACCCCTGGTTGCGAGATAAATCGATCAAGAATGCCTTCCGGATGCATGGGGGTGTGGTCTCGGGAGGAGAGTTTGAACGTGACTTCACCGAGGAGTCCAGCAGGGAACAGTATGGAGTGGTGGAGGAGACTCTCTTTGCTCGTCCAGTGGTAACGGAGCAAGCGTATGAGTACCTCCGTGAGGCGGTCCTCGACCAGGCTCCCTGGCCCTGTCATTTCCGGATGGTGGAACGTTGGGATGGTGATCTGACAGCGAATTTCGGAGAACGTTTCCAGCTGCGGGGCGATCTCCCATCGGGGATACAGTCTGGCAGGATCTACCGGATTGCGGCGGAGGAAATTACCTGGACCGAGGATCGATTCGTGACCCGTTACCACCTTGCTGAAGGGCAAGAGAGTGCCACCCGTTACACCCGGTACCTGGATCATGAGGCCAGTGCCGGGTCGTATGTCCAGGCCCGGCTGGGGGCCTTCGAACTGGATCTTTCCGCCCTCAACTCAGAGGCGCACCTCGATCCATGACCGAGCTTGAAGGCCAGGTCTGCCGCTTGCTTTTCCAGGAAGGCGTCTCCAGTACCGAGGCGGCAGAGCGGTTGCGCCTCTCGCCCGCTGAAGTGGTCTCAATCGCGGTCCACTCGAAAGGGAATGGGAAAGCCGATACAAAACGGAAATCCGCGGCCGCGATAAAAGAGGAGCCTCTTGATGATGGAGCACAGATCCGCCTGCTGCGTCAACAGGTCCGCCAGGGGTTGCTCAGCCGGACCCGTCCAGGAGCCATCGAGGAAATTCCAGCTACCGCCCTGGTACGTCTCTGGCAACTGATCGAAGACCCTCGGCTTCTCAATCAGGATGTTGATGATGACGATCCCTTCATGGAGGTGATCCCCGAAGAAACCCGGAAGGCCATTTTCAGCCTGCTGGATACAAGGCCATCCGGCCCCAGCCCAACTCCATGATATGCCCCTTTCACCTGCTCTTCTTCGTTCCTATTGCGAGTCTCCCATCCGCTTTGCTGACCTGTTGCTGGGGCTGCGAATGCCAAAAGCCCAACAGGATTGGACTCGTCATTTTCAGGAGACCCGGTTTTTCCATGCCGCACCGCGCGATCATGGCAAGTCCACCCTGTATGCCTTTGTGCTTCCTCTCTGGGAGATGGTCAGGTGTCCCGAAATCCGTATCCTGATCGTCAGCAAAACCCTTGACCTTGCCAGCCGCTTCATCACTACCCTGAGAGAGGAAATCGAAACCAATCGAAAGATCCATGCGCTCTATGGCGATCTCCGTCCGGAAAAGCCCCGGGCCTGGAACCGCTACTCCCTCTTCCTGGAACGTGGGAGGAATGTGCGTGAACCGACAGTGTTGGCCATGCCGGTGTTGGGTTCCTGCGCGGGACTGCGTGCTGACCTGATCATTGCCGATGACATCATCGACAGTGAAATCTGCTTTTTCAGGAATCAGCGGGACCGTGTTCATCGCTGGTTTCTTTCCGAGCTGACTCCTGTCCTTGAGGCTGAGGGACGGATGCTTGTGGTGGGTACCCGAAAACACCATGACGATCTCTACGCGCGTCTGATGAACAATCCCGCTTACAGGTACCGCATCGACCGGGCCATCCTGAACGAGAGCAAGCGGATGGTTCTTATGCCCGAGCGCTGGTCTTATGAACGTCTGGTGGCCGACCGGCAGGAGATCGGAACGGTTCACTTCAACCGTGAGAAACAGAACCAGGTAATCGATGAATCAACAGTGCTGTTCCGGCGGGAATGGCTGGAGGGATGCCTTGATCCGGAGCAGGTACTCGGTCAGGTTCCCGCTCCCTCACTCCCGGTGGTGCAAGGGATCGATCTGGCTTCGGTCAGCGATCCTCATCAGGCCCTGGAGAAGGACACCGATTACAGCGCGGTGGTGACCCTGGGCATCGAGGGTGATGGGAAATTGAGGGTGGTGGACCTGTGGATGGAACGCGGGCTTTCGCCCGATGCCTTGCTTACAGCTCTGATCCGGCAAGGCAACCGTTACCATCCCCGTTTGATCGTCATCGAGGCCAATGCTTTTCAACATTGGGTGGAACAGGAGTTCCGTGACCGTTCGGATCTACCCGTGGCAGGTCACACCACGGGTAGCCGGAACAAAGGCTCCTTTACCGAGGGGGTGCCTTCACTGGCCGCACTGTTTGAGCGCCGAAAGGTGATCCTTCCTGCCGGAGATGAACGCAGCCGTTGCCTGGTGGGGCACCTGATCGACCAGTTTCATGGCTTGGGCTGGGAAAAACATGATGACCTGGCCATGGCATTCTGGTTTGCGGTGATTGCGGCCCGCCGGGTGCTGGATCGTGCTGTCAAACCCGTTCTTTCCGGTCCGGTGGTGCAGAGGTTCTAAGACCTCACCCCCTTCCCCCTCTCCCGCTGGGCGAGGGGATGTGGCTCCCCCTTCTCCTTGTGGGAGAAGGGGGTCGGGGGGATGAGGTTGGTATCCTATTCATCCATCCCACCCCTCACTAACTTGCGCGGCTTCAGGGTACAACACAGGGTTTGAAAGCCCAATCCTACCAAAGCCAGGATCACCATCTTCTCCTCCAGTCCGCCATACCTTGCGACCAAAACAGCGCCGGTCAATGAGGAAAGGACAATCAGCAAATATTTCCTGAGCAGACTGAGCAGTGCTCCCCCAGCCAATCCCACAATCAAAGTGAACCAGGGGGTGGTCGCGAACCCGCCAATCGGTCCTTTGGCGAGCTCGGTGCTCAGTCCATAGATCGAGTCCAGCTGAACCTTCAACGCAAGAGCGCCAAAAACTCCTCCCACAAAAATCAACCAGGAAAAGATTTTTCTTGCCATCATCGCACCCAGCAGGGCCAGCACCGCCGCCGACACGGGATAAGCCCAGTCGGGAATCTGCTGAGTAGGGAACTTCACTGAAATGAAGTCGATGATCAGGATTCCGCCCATCAAGCCGACAAATCCTCCAGAGAGAGTGACGGCCAGAGGGATGGCCAGCCAGCCAAGCAGTAACAGAACGACACCAACAATCAAGTATGGGTGAAGGTGCATATTCGTCAAATCATTCCTTTCTTTCAGGTGGATATCCTTTTCCTCGTTGGGCAAAAAAATCTTCGAGATGTTGGATGTTGACCAGGGCTTGAGGATCTTGGGGGGCCATTCTCAACAGCCTCCGCCAGGTTTCCAGAGCCTCCTCCCATTGGTGGCATTGGGTTTGAGCAATCGCCAGGTTGCGCCGGGCTTCCTGGTTTTCCGGATCCAGCACCACCAGGTCGCCGAAAAGCAGCACGGCTTCCTCAACCCGGTGTTGATGCAGACGTTCTATCCCCAAGGCATACAGGCCACCCTGATGATGGGGGTCGAGACGTACCGTTTCTTCCAGTGCCGCCAGCGCCTCATCCTGTTTTCCTCCTTGCTTGAGGAGTAATGCCAAGGTGTACCACAAGGATGGATCATCAGGGCAGAGGGTGAGGGCTTTCTCGATCCCGCGAACAACCTGGTCATGGTTTTCCAGGACTGCTCCCAATCGTGCTATCCCGTCACAGGCTCTTTTCTGTCGAGGGTTCTGAACAAGGACTGCATGGAACAACGCTCCAGCTTCCCTTACATTCCCCGCCTTCTCCAGTACCTCTGCCTTGAGACACAGCAGATCCATGTTCAGGCGATGGGCGGGAAGGTGATCAATGAACCCCAGTGCCCGGTCATATTGACCCATGGTGACAAACAGGTTGACAAGGATGCCGAGTAACTCATCGGATTCGGGGAACATCCGGAACCACGACTCCACCACCCGGGAAATGGTTTCCGAAGGACCTGCCTGCAATAACCTGTTTGCTTCGGATATGAAAAGAACCAGGTACTCTTCCCTGAAAGGATTCTTTTCGAGTGTACAGCCATGCCACAAACGCCTTAAGGCCTCCAGGGGTTCAGACTGGCTGGAATCGATCTCAAGAATCCGGGCATAGGCCGCTTCGGCTCGCACGAAATCACCCAGGATTTCGAGGATTCCAGCCCGCAGGAAATGTCCTTTCAGCCACGACGGATCCCGGTCAAGACAGTATTGGACCCCTCTGAGCGCCGCCCGTGGTCCTTTTTCAAAGAGGCTCATTAGGACCAGCCATCGGCGCAGGTCAGTATCATCGGTCCGATTTAACGCCTGTTCAGATCCCATTGCCTCGGGAACTGCCACCTGGTGACGTCCCAATGTGGGAAGCGACTCCAGGACATTCCAGCCCAGGCGAATCGCCAGAGTGGGGGATCCGGCGAACAGCGCAATCGGTACCGACTCCAGGTTGAACTCCAATGCCTTCCCTTCGCCACCCGGAAAACTGTTGATGAAGGATACAGCTTCCGTGTACCGGCCTGAACGCCGTAAAAGGCGGATCAACAACAGCCTGGCCTCGAAAAAGTCAGCCTCTTGGTACAGGCAGTTCTCGAGGTGGCTTAAAGCCAGGTCATAATATCCCGTTTCCACCAGGTCCACTCCACGCTGGTAGTCGGCCAGAGACCTGCGACCAAGACCTCCTGTTTGTCTGAAACTCCCCCCGGGATCCATCGCTCTTCCGTTGCCGTCCGTTGTTTCGCTATGATAGCATCCAACATGAATGCAATGGAAACAATGACTTTGACAGTCAATGGGAAATCCCGTGAAGTCCCTCAAATAAGTACAGTCGGGGAGCTCCTCCGTGTTCTGGATCTCGACCCTCGTCAAGTGGTTGTGGAATTGAACGAGACGATCATACGAAGAAAACAAGTGGATGAGGTAGTTGTGCGAGAAGGTGACCAGGTCGAGATTCTTCGTTTTGTGGGGGGAGGTTGAGAAACTGCTTTGGAATTTCCTGCCTCGGCCAAACCGGCCATTCTGATTGTCGATGATGAAGAGATTATCCGGTCATTGCTTCTGACGCTCTTCCAGAGGGACGGCCGGTATGATGCCGACACAGCGGTGGATGGAATGGATGCACTCGCTGCGTTGGAACGGCGTTCATATTCTCTCATCATCACCGACCTGCAGATGCCCAATCTGGGTGGACTGGGCCTCCTGAGAAAACTGCGGGAATCTTACCCCAATGTCCCGGTCATTGTGTTCACCGGCTATGGCGACATGCAGGATGCCATCGAAGCCTTGCGCCTGGGTGCGGTCAATTTCCTGCGTAAACCGTTTGAGCTGCGTGAGATCCTTCCCTCGGTTGTGCGTGCCATCGAAGTGGTTGCACGCTCTGAACGGCGGCGGCTGGTATATGACTACATTGATTCGATTGGCCTGAGCCTGACCATCCCTCCGCGTCTGGATGAAACCGACCCGGTCATCCAGCATCTAATCGATCCCCTGGTACCGCTTCACATCATCCCCGAGGCGGAGATCAAGAATGTCTTTCTGGCGCTCGATGAAGTTCTCAGTAACGCCATCTTCTATGGTGCTCTTCAGATCGATCCAACCCTCCGGGACAAGCCGGAGGGACATGCGCTCTTCGAGCAGATCATGCTTGAAAGGGAGACACACCCGGACTACTCATCCCGGCGGATTCAACTCCGCGCCGAGTATACACCCGACAGGGCCGTATTCACTGTCAAAGATCCCGGAGAAGGATTCGATTACAGGAATCTCCCGGATCCCACGGATCCGGAGAACCTGCTCCGTGAGCATGGACGAGGACTTCTTCTGGTCCGGTGTTTCATGGATGACCTCCAGTTCAATGAACAGGGCAACGAGGTGACCCTGGTCAAGAACCGGCAGGTTTAACCTTCATTGGTGGGTTCGGTGGTGATCTGGTTGAGCATTTCCTCGATGTAGGCATCCCCCGGTGCGAACTGGATGTATTCGGTCAGGTACTCAGCCGCTTTGTCCTTGTTGCCGATCCGCCAGTTGAGCTCTCCAAGCGATCCCAAACACTTGATCACCAGATCCTGTCCCTCGTTCCTGGGCATGCGCCGTGCCTGGGACAGGGCGATTTCATAGTGGCGGATGGCCGCTGCCACATTCGAGGATTCATACAGGATGCCCAGGTGGTAGTGGGCATTGGGATACTCAGGATTGAGGGAAATGCTTTTTTCGTAGGCTTTCACCGCGGCGGAACGTTTGTCATCACGATTCTGCTTTTGAATCGCCACTCCAAGGTTGTACCAGTCCTTGTAGTCGCCCTCGGTCAGGTTCACCACCTCCTGGTAAGCTTGCTCGGCATACAGCCAGGTCTGGTTGATAATCTCCCCGAGATTGGGCGAGGCGGGAGTTCCCACCTCGGCACCCCGCTCCTTGGCCAGGGCATCCGCACTGTAGACAAGACCCAGTTCACGGTGGGCCTCGACCATGTCGGGATACTTCTCGACAGTCTTCTTGAGGATCGCCTGGGCTCCCGCATAGTTCCCATTCACCCGGAGTTCCTTGGCACGGCCCACATCCAGCCGGGCGACTGCTTTTTTGTATTCCTCATTGTTGGGATCATAACGAATGGCCAGTTCCAGATTCTTGCGAGCGAGTGAATAATCCCCGCAATCCTCCAGGATCAGTCCCAACTCATAATAAATCTGTGGATTTTCCGGGAAATCGATCTTCTTGTCATTGAAACAGCGGATGGCACCTTCCAGGTCTTTTTCCTTGTAGTAGCGGTCCTTGCAGGTTTGGATCTCATATTCAATTTTCCGTTTGCCTTTCAATCGTTCGGCGTGGAAGGGACGCAGGTCGAGCTCTTCGCGCTCACGTCCATAGGGGGATGGCAGAGCCTTTTCAACCTCCGGCGTGGGTGGTTCGGGATAAGTGATTTCATCGGGGCTGAAAATCCGGCTGAGAAATCCTTTCTTTTCCCTGGTGTCCTCAACAGGTTCGGAGACAGTGGTCTCTTTTTTTACAGGAGGGGAGGAGGGGGGAGGTGCTGCTCCCTCGCTTGTGAAGGAAGGTTTTCTGGTCTCTGTGGTCTTTGCCTTCCGTTCATAATCGAGTGGTACGGGAGCCTCGGAAGGAAGCCGTTTGCGTGAAGACAACCCCCTTTCCCCCGGTTTCCCGGAAACCTTTGTGATCAGGTCATCCCCATCCCGGGCATCTGATCCAGCCGGTTCTGTAGCCAATGCATGAATGAATACAGGCTCATTTTCTCCATGCCTTTCCCCGGAGGAGGGCAGCTGTGCCGCCACGGAAATATCCGGTGGGGTGTCCAGGCTGTTGAGCAAACCACGTCCCCCCCGGAGAGGCTTGTTTCTGGCTGGATTGACTTCCGCTGTACGTTTGGAGCCTGCCCTTTTTGAGGTTGGAACCGGCTCATCCTCCGTGGGCTCCCATTGATCTTTTTCCGTGTAGACCTCGCTGGTTCCTCTTTCGGAGGCATAGAGTTCTTCTGTGGTAGCCAGGAGTGAGTCGACATCCTCACCCGATTTGGGACGTGACGCCGGAGACTCGGCTGCCGTCAAATCTTCCTCGGAGGGGGGTGGAGGTTTGAGCTCACTCATCTCCCGGAATTTACGATCCTCGTCAAACACATCCAACTGATCTTCTGGAGGTGGGGGATTCCCGCTTGCCGGAGTGGTATCAGCAGTCTGTGTTGATTTGGAAGGGGGGGGTTGCTCCGTGGAAGAAGACCTGGAAAGAGGAGCGGCAGGTCCACCTTGCATCGACCTGTCCGCCAGCTCCATCTTGGCATCCAGTCGTTCGAGAGCCTGGGTGGCCTCAGGCATGTTTGGATTGCGTGCCAGGGCCAGATCATATTGGGCCTTGGCCTCATTGTTTTTACCGAGTCTTTCGAGGACATCCCCAAGTTCGTAATGCACCGATGGACTGGGGTGGTATCTCAAAGCCTCCTGGTATTTGGCGGCGGAAGCCTGCAGGTTTCCTTCATCCCTGAGTTTTTGCGCCTCTTCCTGGCAATCGAGTGAAAGCTTGGCGAGTTCCTTGGGTTCGTTTTTCTTGGGAGCGGTGGAACAACCCGAAAGGATGACCACGAAGCAGGCGAGTAGCACAGCTCGTGGAACCGTCATGCGAGGAATGGTGAGTGCCAACAGCTTGATTGTCATAGGGTTAAGAACGTTCCCCCCTCTTCCCATCCCCAATCATGAGTCTAGTTCCAGTACCGGGGGGCGTCAATCAGACTATCATTATCGGGCCAGAGCCGGGATGGCTTTACCTGAACGGTGAGATAGCCGGAGGAGGGATGTGGCCCCAAAAACCTATTTCCTGAGCATTTCCATCATCCGGAATGTCATTCTGGTAGTGGCCAGACAGCTTTCGAAATCCAGGTTGGGACGTTTTCCTTCCCGGATACAAGTAAAGAAATGTTCCAATTCCGCAGTGTGTCCTTTATCCTGGGAACGTGAGCGGACCGTGGAATGACGGCTCCCCTGGTAGAGATCGAGCCTTCGGAAATCATCCAGCACCGCGCTTTTCCCGCCACCATGCACTTCATATCGCTCCTTGGGAACCGACTCGGCCCCCTCGGCAAGGTAGGAGAGGGTGGCCAGGGAACCATCTTCAAAAGTGAAAGAGGCGCTGATGTTCTCCTGCGAGGGAGGAAACAAGCCATCTGGTTGGATCGATTCCACCTGGATTCGAGTGATCTCTGAACCAGTCCAGTAGCGGAACAAATCAATGAAGTGACAGACTTCACCAATGATCCTGCCCCCACCTTCCCTGGGGTCGGTCACCCAGGACCCCTGGGGCAACCTGCCAGCATTGATACGGGCGATCAGGTGAAGGGGCCACTGCCTCGGCTGAAACCACTGGTATAGCTGGGTTGAAAGAGGTGCAAAACGACGGTTAAAGCCCACCATCAGGGTCTTCCCGGTATCCTCCACTGCCTCACACAGTTGCCGGAGTTCCTCCTCTGTCAACGCCAGAGGCTTCTCAACAAAGACATGCTTTCCTGCACGCAGCGCGGCAATCGCCTGAGATGCATGGAGATGGTGCCTGGTGGCGATGAGAACCACATTGACCTCCGGGTCCTCGAGGACATCTTCCATCCGGCAGGAAAACTGGGGAATGCCATATCGCCGTGCAGTCACCTCGGCACTCGATCCACGCGCGGTAGCCAGACGGACCATCCGGACATCCGCAATCCGGGCGATCCTGGGTAATAAGACTCCAGAGGCGAACTGACCCGCACCAATGATTCCAAGGCGGATGGCACCTTGAACCGATTCAACGGTGGTGGATTTAACTTGCGGGGAAACAAACTCCGGAGCAGTCTGTCTCAAGGTTTCATCGATGCCGTAGTCCAGCAGAATTCCCAACGGACGTTCCGGTCCTTTTCCTTCCAACAGGGCGTAGGCATCCAGTGCGTTGGAGGCCTGGATGCGGTGAGAGATCAGGGGAGCGATCCGCAGCCGTTTCTGGGCCATCAGTTCCAGCGAGGTGACCAGATTGCGCTGTTCGGTGAACCGCACATACGCATAAGGGTAATCATGCCCCCGTTCTTCATATTCAGGATCATAACGTCCCGGTCCATACGAAGTTGACAGACGTAACTGCAACTCTTTGGGATAATAGATCCGGCGCGGGATCTCGATGGGGAACAATCCCACCGCCACGACTCTCCCGCGTTTGCGGGCAATTTTTCCCGCCAATTCAACCGGGTCGTTGCTGGAAGTGGCGGCTGTCAGGATGACCGCATCCAAACCCTGCCCGCCGGTCGTTGCCAGAGCCATTTCCTCGACAGGACCGGAGCGTAGAGAGGCCTGATCGGCGCCCATCTCAAGGGCCTTGGCAACCATGGCTGGATCCAGATCGATCCCCAGAACGTTACAACCTGAGGCCTTCAGCAGCTGGACTGTAATTTGACCAAGCAGCCCCAGGCCAATCACCGCCACATTCTCCCCCAGCACCACCTCGCCCACACGCAACCCCTGCAAGGCAATCGCACAGAGTGTTGCACAACAGGCTTCTTCCAGGTTTACTCCCTCAGGAACAGCAGCTACCAGGTTTTTGGGAACACACACCACCTCGGCGTGATTCGCATACCCCGCGCCGGCACAGGCCACTCGCGAGCCGGGATAGATTCCCTCCACACCCTCTCCAACCTCGATCACCACCCCCGCCGAGCTGTATCCCAGGGGTACAGGTTCTTCGAGACGTGCCCGGACCTTCTGGATGGTGGGGATCAATCCCTCAGAACGGACCTTATCCAGAACTTTGCGTACCTGGTCGGGACGTTGCCTGGCCTTGGCCAGGAGACTCCCCTTGGCGGTCTCACGCGCGGAACGTTCGGTTCCTGGCGAGACAAAGGAATAGGCATTGCGTACCAGAACATGCCCCGGAAGACAGGCTGGTGCAGGCACTTCAGCCAGTGACAATTCACCTGTTCGCAGACTCTGCAGGACCTGCTTCATCAGTCCCTTCCACCTTCCTCCCCAAAGACTCCGCAACAATGTAAAGAGGCCGTCCCTTGACTTCATCAAAGACACGGGCCAGATACTCACCGATGATCCCCATACAGAAAATCTGCATGCCTCCCAGCAAGAGGACCACCAGGATGATTGAAGCCCAGCCGGGTTGACTGCGAGGATTGAAAATGGCAGTCCAGACCACCAGCAGTCCGTAAAGAAATCCCAACGCCATCACTATCAGGCCCATCACTGTCGCGATCCGTAGCGGTGTGGCGGAGAGGGAGAGGATCCCATCCAGCGCGAAATGGCTCATCTTGCGGAGATTGTAACGTGCCTCTCCCGCGTAGCGTTTGGGGGCATCGAAGGAGACCTCTGCCTGACGAAATCCGATCCAGGGAACCAACCCGCGGAGAAACCGGGTCCGTTCAGGCATCGAGTTCAGGGCATCCACCGCGCGCCGGTCAAGAAGACGGAAGTCAGCGGCCCCATGAGAGATGGGAAGATGGGATATCCGGTTGATCAACCAGTAGAAGAGCGATGACGTACAACGTTTCAAAGGACCCACCGAGTGGGTTTGACAGCGGACAGCTGAGACCACCTCGTATCCCTCGCGCCATTTTCCATAAAGGATGGGAATGAGTTCTGGGGGGTGCTGCAGGTCCGCATCCATCGAAATGACCACTTGACCGATGGATTCCACCAGGCCAGCGGTCAACGCCGCCTGGTGACCGAAGTTGCGGGAAAGGCGTAAAACCCGCACATGGGGATCCTGCTGGACCAACTGTCTCAGCCGTCCAAAGGTTTCATCCGTGCTTCCATCATCAATAAAGAGGATTTCATAGGAAACACCCAGATCTCCAGCAATCCGTGTGAGCTGTGCATGGAGTTCACCGACACATTCCGCCTCATTGTAGGCGGGGATCACAATGGATAGCTCGGGTTTCATGAAGGTGAGTCTATTCAATGAGGCCCATAGTTCAACCGCCAAGGCCTTTATCTTTCCGGGAGAAACTTTTATTCATGCATTGGCCTCCCTTCCCGGCACTGTTTTCCCCGGGCTGTGCAGAGTGGGGGGTGAACTGGAGAAGGGGCAGGAAATGCGGGTCACCTGAAGCTCCTCCTGCGAACCGCTTCCTGGTAGACCTTCACATATTCTCTGGCTGGAGCATCCCAGGTGAAGTGACGTTTCATCGCACGTTTCCGCATTG
The DNA here is from genome assembly GCA_964481775.1 of uncultured bacterium. Taxonomy (GTDB): domain Bacteria; phylum Hinthialibacterota; class Hinthialibacteria; order OLB16; family OLB16; genus OLB16. The sequence goes on from CAYZUX010000004.1 coordinate 51,518, forward strand.
CCAGAATGTGCTCCGGACGGTGGTGGAAAGCCCAACAGGACCAGCCAATGGTGTCAAAGAGAGAGCTGGGATTGAGAGTGTAGACCTTGAAGCCAGTGCCCTCACCGGTTTCCTGGTTGTAATTATCGACCGTGTCATCGAGCCCCCCTGTGGCATGGACCACCGGCAGAGTGCCATACCGTTGGCTGTACATCTGGTTCAAGCCACAGGGTTCGAAGTGGCTGGGCATGATGAAAAAATCACAGCCGGCCTCGATCCGGTGCGCCAGGGCCGGATCAAAGCCAATCCAGGCCTGCACCCGGTCGGGACGTTCATGGGAGAGGTTTCCGAAATAGGTCTCGGCCCAGTACTCGCCGGTTCCAAGCATGACCAGCTGGATGTCGAGGTCATTAAGGAGGCGTGGGATAGCCGCGGCGAGGACATCATACCCCTTCTGTTTGTCGAACCTTGAGACCATCCCATACAAGGGAACATCCGCACGAACCGGTAAACCCGCTTCGCGTTGTAGCTCCGCCTTGCAGACTGCCTTGCCCTCCAGGTGATCGGCATCATAGTTGGCGGGGATGCGTGGATCGGTGGCGGGATTCCAGATCGTTTCGTCGATGCCATTGAGAATCCCAAACAGAGAGTCACCACGTGCACGGATCACCCCATCAAGGGCATATCCATGTTGAGGAGTCTGGATCTCGAGGGCATAGGTCGGGCTGACAGTGGTGAGCAGGGTGCTGTGGTAGATTCCCCCTTTGAGGACATTGATCTTGTCGTAAGCCTCGAGTTCGAGATAGGTGAAATGGCTCCAATCCAGCTGCAGGGTGGGGAGTTCCTCTTTGGGAAACCATCCCTGGTGGGCGAGGTTGTGGATGGTCAGGACCGAAGCGGCATTACCCAATGGCAAGTCTTTCTCCCAGGTGTTCAGATACATGGGCACGATGGCGGTCATCCAGTCATGGACATGGAAAACATCCGGGTAAAAGCCAAGAAATTTACAGAGCTGGAGGGTGCCCCTTGAGAGGAATGTAAAACGAGCCAGGTTGTCCGGGTAACTCTCGCTCTTGGAGCCATAAATGCCCGGACGGTTGAAGAGGGCTTCATTTTCGAGGAAGTAGATGGGGATCTCGCTTCCGGGCAGGGTGCCTTCCCACACCGCCCCCCAGATCTCACCCCAGCCGACAGGGACACCAAGGGGTGCTGTGTGGCGTGTGAGTCCCTCGCGGGAGATGGAGCCATACAGCGGCATGACCACGCGGACATCATGCCCCAGCCTGGCCAGGTATTTGGGCAGTGCTCCCACCACATCGGCGAGTCCGCCGGTTTTGGCGAAAGGGGTGACCTCCGAAGCGGACATCATCACCTTGAGCGGGGCTTGGGTTGGGGCATAATCAGTTGACATGATCGGGAATCTTGCAGGAGGCGGGGATGATTGGGGAGGGGGACAGGATTGATGTCAAAATACGATAAACCCCTCCTGGATCCCTCCCTTCCCAAAAAAGAGAAGGAACTCCTCGCCATCCGCATCTATTTCGACCTCTTCAGACAGGGACGGTACTACGAGTGCCATGATGTGATGGAGGAGATCTGGATGGAAACGCCCGATCCTGAACGAAAGTTTTTCCAGGGTTTGCTTCAGTGCGCGGTGGCCCTGCATCACTGGGGCAATGGAAACACTCATGGTGCGCGGATCCTCTATCGCGAGGGAACCAAGAAACTGCGACCCTTTCATCCTCACCACCTGGGGGTGGATTTGGAGGGATATTTGGTGGAACTTGACACGAAGTTGCCGGTGAGGATTCGGAGGGGCTGTTAGGTTCACCCACTTACCGTAACTAGGCTTGATTAGAAAATCTGCGATCAGTAAAGTCTTTTCATGGAGGTCAGATTCCGGCCGGATCATGAACCTTTACCCTTAAAAGAGGATGGGGGTATTGACCTGCAACGAGTAACCGCAATCATTATCCTGGAAGTCGAGGATTATCACTGATGTCCAGACCCGCTCTCGAACCTTTCAACCCTGATTATGCCATCTCTCCTGGAGAGATCCTGGCGGAGACACTCGAAGCACGCGGAATCGGGAAAGCTGACTTTGCCCGGAAATGCAATCTTTCTCTGAAAACCATCGGCCTGATCCTATCAGGGAAGGTTCCTGTTCAACCCGAGGTTGCTGCCCAGTTCGAGCGAGTTCTAGGTGTGTCAGAATCTGTTTGGATGAACCTGGAGTCTGCCTATCGGAATGCTGAAAACAAACCCAAACCTCCGACCCACTCCCGTAAACCTCTCAGCCGAGGAGCCATCTTGGATGGATGATCTCAGTGAGATGTCCCAATGAGGATTCCGATTTCGCTGAACTTGTCTATCCGTCTGATGGTGGCTACAACCGTTACGGTGCGGGGAATTGCATGAGACGAATTAACGATTGGGCTTATATTGAGTGGTGAAAATCCGGCAGCACAAACTCTGACTTCCCGTATTGCTCGATCTTCCGAAACCAGCTGAAAAACTCCTGGTTCCCCTTCTTGCCCTTCACCTCAGAGGGAACTAGTCCCCAACAGGAAAACCCATTCTGCTCGAGCTGGACCAGGTGCGTCTCCAACACACTTCTTAACACCTTCGGGTCCTTGACAATACCTCCCTTTCCCACCTGGCCACGTCCCGCCTCGAACTGCGGTTTGATGAGTGCCACACATTCAGCCTCCACAGCGCTGATCCGTCTCACCGCCGGGAAGACCAATTCCAACCCGATGAAGGAGAGGTCCATGACGACAATTGTGGCAAGCTCCATTTCAGATCCACTCAGGTGCCTGACATTGACCCGGTCATGGACAGTCACACGGGGATCTGTCCGCAGGCGTTCATGCAACAGCCCATAGCCCACATCAAAAGTGTGAACCTGCGCGGCTCCCTGTTCGAGGAGAACCTGGGTGAAACCGCCGGTGGAGGCTCCCAGATCCGCGCAGATACGTCCCGCAATGGGGAATTGAAAGGCTTTAAGCGCGCCTCGCAATTTCTTGGCGCCACGGCTGACATCAGTCGAGGGAGTCAGAACTCGGATTGAGGCATCGGATGCTATAAGCGTTCCAGGTTTATCGACACGCTGCTCGGAGACCAGAACTTCGCCTGCGCGAATCAAGGCCTCCGCCTTGGAGCGTGTCTCCGCCAGGCCCAGATCGACCAGGAGCTTGTCCAAGCGTTGCCGTTCGGAGGAGGGATGCGCAGACATCAGAGACCACTAGGTGCCGGGTTGCTCAGTATAACCCCAGCCTGATTCCTGGCGTGTAGGACCATTTTCCTGAACGGGGGTGAGAACACGGCTCCTGCGGACACTTCGAACCTCTGCTGGAGTAGCCCCACTGGGCACCACCACCTTGTCCTTGAATTGGTTCACCGGTGTCAGCCGCCGGATCCGTTTGGGTGTGGAGGGATCCACTTGTTCAGCCTCAATGGAGGCTGGTGGAGAAGGTAGACTGCGGACGGTTGGAGGGGGAGATACGGATAAAGGAGCCTTGACCTCTTTCGCCTGATGCTCCGGGGCGGTTGCTTTCGTAACCGGGGCACTGGTGATGGCGGGAATTGGGGCGATCGGTTTGCCCTGGCTGGGTGGAGGTGGAAGTGCTCCCGGGCCTTCCACACTCACCTTCGGCTGCAGTGGGGCGGCCATTTTCCCCGATTTTTCTTTCACGGGAGCAAGCTCGGTCAGCTGCCCTGTGACCTTGGCTAATGGAAGGGATTTTGTTACGGCGGTAGGATGTCCTGCTGGTACTGCCCCATCCGTTTTGACAACCACGGGTATGGCCGTGGGTATCTCAGTCGGAGTGTCGGTTGGCGATGGTGTCGGTGTCGGTGTGGCCGTGGCAGGAGGAGGAGTGGTCGAGGTTGCGGTTGGGAGCGGGGTTGATGTACCAGTCGGTGAGAGAATTGGAACTGGTGTCTCGCTGCTTGTGGGCAAGGTGGTGGATGTTTCGGTCGCAGTCGGGATTGGAGTGGGAGGTGTTGTCTCCGTGAAAGTTGCCGTGGGTGAGGGTGTCGGAAGAATTGGCTCGATGGGATTGGCTTGGGTGGTTTTTTCGGGCGAGGGCACAGCCGCCGCGAGAACAGCCGGGGCGGCCACATCCTCAGGCTTGGCGTACCCATCTCCCGATTCGACAGGTTCCTCAGCTGGTTTCGCAGCTACGGTCACATCAGGTTCGGAGGGAGCCATATCCACAAAATCAGGAACGGGGCGATTGGGGGTTTCCGGCTTGGGCGAGGCCGCAGCTGGAGCCTTGACGACAGGGAGACGAATGGATTGCCTCGCCGAGGCAACAACGGTGGCAGGCTGGGCTGGCCCGGCGGGAAGACGGTCGAACAGTTCAGAAACGGTCTGACACACAAACCCGCGGTCCTTCAGAGTCTGGATGATCCCCGGAAGAGCTGTGATGGTTTTGGAGGAATGCTCATGAAAAAGGATCACATCCCCATTCTGGACATGATCGACAACGGAGCTGGTAATTGTCGCTGAGTCCTTGGCGGCCCAATCCCGGGTGTCGATTGACCAGAACACCGCTGTAAGACCGAGATGCGAGAGAACAGAAAGCGTAGTCATGTTGGCCGCGCCATAAGGAGCACGGAAGAGAGTGGGACGGAACCCTACAGCCCGGTTCACCGCCTCCTGGCAGAGTTTGATCTCGGCCAAGACCTCTTTGGAGCCAGCCTTGGTCAGGTTCCGGTGGGTTTGAGTGTGATTCCCAACCTCATGGCCTTCAGTGATCACCTGGCGCAAGAGCTCAGGATGATCCGAGGCTTTCGAACCGATGACGAAGAAGGTCGCTGAGACCTGGTGTTCCTTGAGGATCCGCAGCAATTCATCAGTCTTGCCTGGAATCGGACCATCATCAAAGGTCAAAGCGACTGCTTGTTTGTTGGGCGACCCGGCCCAGAGCAGTGAGGTACCGCGTACATCCAGATCGAGCGGCGGTGGAACCATTTCTTCAGCGAGGTCATCGTTGTGGGCGAAAACAGAGGTGGAAAAGAGGACAGCAAAGAGGATAACGGCGGTTTGGCTTCTCATCATCCCTCAAACACCGGCAAAGGTTCGGGCACAAGGCCCTGCCCGGACTCGGGCACACCACAACAGAACATCGACCTTCGCGGGAGATGGGTGAGTGGT
>CAYZUX010000004.1:56757-83438 GCA_964481775.1 uncultured bacterium
GGACTCGGGCACACCACAACAGAACATCGACCTTCGCGGGAGATGGGTGAGTGGTACGTAACGGCCGGATGACAGTAGTATAGGCCGCTCTTCACCCGTGATACAGGAATGTCAGTATCGAGCCCTCACCGGTTCCCCTCCGGTGCCTTCATGGCTCATTTCTCCCCTCAGATCCCCCGGCCAATGATGGAATTGTTACACCAAGGACGGGGGGCTGTCGAGGGGGAACGGAACTTATTCACGATTTTAATTTTAATCACTTTTCTCTAACCGTTTCTGTCAGGATAAAGCAACACAAATACGACGGCATTCCGCCTATGAATTCTTTACCTGATACGATATCTTCCCTGCATCTATCATGTGGGAATATCCGCTGTGGGATGTGCCGCGTTTAGGTGGGGGGATGGTCATCGCCCTGATCGCCACCGTGCATGTCCTCGTAGCTCATTTCTCGGTCGGGGCGGGATTTCTTCTTGTCCTGGGAGAGCGTCAAGCACGCGCCAAAAACTCCGCACTCCTTCTTGAATTCGTTCAACGTTACTCCAAGGCCCTGTTGCTGATCGGCTTTGTGTTCGGAGCCATTACCGGTGTGGCGATCTGGTTCTCCATCTCATTGGCCTCCACCCGTGCCACATCCGCATTGATTCACACCTTTGTCTGGTTCTGGGCGATGGAATGGGTGTTCTTCCTGGTGGAAATTGTGGCCGGATATGCCTATTACTCAACCTGGGACAAGGTTTCCGCGCAGGTGCACATGACCTTGGGTTGGATCTATGCCTTCGCCGCCTGGATGAGCCTGTTCATCATCAGTGGCATTCTGGCTTTCATGATGACCCCCGGCGACTGGGTCGAGACCAGGAATGTCTGGCATGCGTTTCTGAATCCAACCTTCTTTCCAACTGTATTTTTAAGGACCGCATCGAGCCTGGCCATCGCGGGACTGGCGGGAATCATCATGGCCAACCTGCCCACCCGGTGGAGCCGTGAGGAGCGTACCGAGATCATCAATTTCTGCGCCTGGTTCCTGGCTCCCCTGGTGTTCATGCTCCCTGTGGCGGGATGGTATTTCGCGGAGTTGCCACCTTTGGCACGTCATCTGGTCCAGGGCGGCGCGGCGGCCATGATGCTCTTCTTCATGTTTGGTATCGCGGCCTCCACATTGGTGGGTCTGTATGCCTTTATCGGGCTGATTAAATCCAAGCGGTATGTCAACCTGGAGACCTCCTGCCTCCTTTTCGCTATCGCGGTGATCGCCACGGTGTCGATGGAGTTTGTCCGGGAGGGGGTCCGCAAGCCATTCGTGATCTATGACTACCTCTACTCGAATGGACTGACTGTTCCGGAGATTGAAAAGATCAATCGCGAGGGAGTGCTCCCCAACGCCCCCTGGCATACCCTCGCTCAGGCAGGCATCCCACCCACCCATGAACAGACAGGGCAGTTGATGTACCAGGTGCAATGCTCGCAGTGTCATGTGCACGATGGGTTCAATGATCTGGTGCCGCTCATCTCCTCATGGAGTAAGGATCTGCTGGCCTATAACCTGAACCGTATCCATGAGCTGAAACCATTCATGCCGCCGTTGGCGGGAACACCTGAGGAACGCCAGGCATTGGTCGATTATCTCTGGGATCTGAAGGTCTCCCACACCACCCCCAAGGAAGCGAAGGTCGCATCAAGTCATGAACCTGATCCCCAGTCCTGACCCCCTTGGCCTTCCGGCGCCCGCCTGGTTCCTGATCACCCTGATGGTGGTGACCCATGCTCTTCATTTCGTCTTTATGAACTTTGTTCTGGGTGGTTCCTGGTTCCTGGTGTGGACCTCGATGGGCAAGGGTGACTGGAAGAGATCTCTCTCGGGGCGCTGCCTGAATGTCATGCCGGTGGCACTGTCGATGGCAATCACTTTCGGTGTCGCTCCCCTGCTTTTTGTACAGGTCCTGTACGGTCAGTTTTTCTATGTCTCGAATGTCCTGCTCGGGTGGTTCTGGCTGGCGATCCTCGCCCTGGTGATGATTGCCTTCTACCTGGTCTATGTGCTCAAACCATCCAGGCCAGCCCCGGAACTGGCTTCCGAACCCAAGTCGTCATGGCTTTCTCCCGGCCTGAGATTCGTGATTCATCTTGTGATTGCGGTGCTGTTTACCGGGGTCGCTTTTCTCTACACCACCAATGCGGTCCTGTCCCAGCATCCCGATATCTGGGCCGATGCCCGGATGGGTCATCCAATCCAGACCGTCTGGGCCAAGGTGGCCCTGGTGGCTCCCCGTTTCCTGCACAATGTGGTGGGTGCGTTGGTGGTGGCCGGTCTCTGGATACTCTGGATCGCTGTTCTGCGTGGTGAGGGCGAGGAAAGGGAAAAGGGGGCGCGGGCTGGAATACAACTGGCCTTGGGGGCCACCTTTGTTCAGATGATCCTCGGTTTCTGGTATCTGCTCAGCCTCCCCTCCGAGGTGCTCAAGGGAATCATGACATTCCACTCCCTGGCTTCGGTCAGCCTCTTCCTGGGCGTTGTGCTTGCGGTTGGGCTGGCCATGCACCTGGTGTTTCTCCTTCAGGCGCCGCTTCATGCCCGTTATCGTCTGATCGCCAGTAGTCTGGCAGCGGGAGTTTTACTGATGATGACGATCACCAGCCAGGGATTGCGCCAGGACCTCCTCGCCAGGTACTTCACCACCTCCCAATGGGATGTACAGACCCAGTGGGGACCGGTTCTGCTCTTCCTGGTGCTGTTCCTGGCCGGGGTGGGAACTGTGCTCTGGATCGCCAGGACAGCCTGGTCCGCGCACTCGCTGGACTCCGCTGGATGATCCTCACTCGCATATCTCTCGCACCACCCTTATGAGCGAAAAACGCAAGGTCCTGCGGGCGGCGGGGATTGTCGGGGCCTTTACACTCCTCTCTCGTTTTACAGGGCTGTTCCGCGACATGGTGCTGGCCGCGCTGTTTGGCGCATCACGCATGGCCGACACCTTCAACACCGCCTTCGAGGTGGTCAACCAGGTCCGCCGTGTTCTGGGGGAGGGGGCCCTTTCCTCCTTTATCGTTCCTATCTTCACAGAACGCCGTCAAACCAGCGAGAACGAGGGTTGGCGTTTCTTCAACCGTACCCTGAATCTCTTGGCGCTCATCTCGATCCTGATCACACTCGCGGGCATGTGGTATTCGCGCGAGGTGTTCATGGCCTTCGGCGGAGTCGCGCTCAACAAGCTCGTGGCGCAAGGAGACCTTCCCGCCGGGGAAGCCGCGCGCATTCTTGCTCTTGGCTCCTCGATGACACGTCTCATGTTTCCCTATGTCATCGGGATAACCCTGGTGGCTTTGTTCATGGGTGCCTGTCATTCCCTGCGTTCTTTCACGGCACCATCCCTCGGTTCGGTGATACTCAATCTGGCCATGATCCTTGCTGGCGCTCTGGCCATGTTGGTGAGAACCTCCGATGAGCGGGCAGCCTACTGGCTCTGCTGGTCGGTTCTTCTGGGAGCCCTGCTACGGGTTGTCATGATGTTTCCTCCCCTGTGGAGGCATGGCTGGCGTTGGGAACCACTGTTTTCGATCCGCGATCCCGAACTGAGAAAGCTGCTTGCCATGATGGGCCTGGGCCTTCTCGGTATGTTCCTCAGCCAGATCAATGTGGCCGTCTCCGGCTTCTTCGCCTGGTACCTTGGGGAGGGAGTCAAGACGAACATCACCTACGCCAATCGCTTGATCCAACTCCCCATGGCCCTGACTGCCACAGCTGTAGCGACAGCTCTGCTTCCCCAACTGACCCAGTTTCTGCTCGAGGAACGATACACTCAACTGCGCGACATGATGGGCTTTATCAAGCGCCTGGAAATTGTTTTTATCCTTCCAGCGATTGCGGGGCTGATTCTGCTGGGTTACCCCATCACCCAGGTGATCTTTGAACGCAGGGCCTTCACCCCCGAGGACACCTGGGGAACTTACCTTGCTCTCGTGGCCTATGCACCGGGACTGCTGGCCATGGGTGGAAACCGTCTCTTGCAGCCGCTTTACTATGCCCGCAAGGACATGCTCACTCCGCTGCTGGCCGGTGGTGTATCCGTGGCGGTGAATGTGGTTCTCAACTGGCTCTTTGCGTTCCACACCTCCTGGGCACAGGTGGGACTGGGAATCTCCAACTCCATCGCCTCATTCGCTGGATATGGGGTGCTGGCGGGACTGATGCATTCCACCTTGAAACAGGATCCCGGGGAAAGCCCACGGGTGGGAGAGACGCTCTGGAAATCAGGGGTAGCCTCGCTGGTGGCCTGTGGTCTGGGAGCCGGTCTATACGTTGGCTGGGTGCACATGCGAGGGGTCCCTGTGGGAACCATGAACCGGTTGACGCTGCTTGCTCCAGTGCTTCTATTGGTGTCCTTCCTCTATATCGGGCTGATCCGGCTCCTACGGGTGCCCGATTCGGAACGGGCGATCAAGATAATCCGCGATAGAATCAAGAGGTAGAAACCGCCCCGGCTGAGTGGGCTACCAGTCCGCCACTGAACCATCCTCATGCCACAGCCGTGGAGTGACCCAGTCTTCCCAGCTCAGAGCGTACAGTTTCTCCTCATCCACCTCGACACCCATCCCAGGACCAGTGGGGATGTCGACATATCCCTCCTTCACCACGAAAGGCTGTTTAAGCAACCCCTCGCCCAGCGAACCGCGTTCCTGAATCAGGAAGTTGGGGCAGCAGGCATCGATCTGCAGGCATGCCGCAGTTGAGAGGGCATGCAGCGGGTTGTGCGGTGCGAGGGCCACATACCAGGCCTCGGCCATGGCGGCGATTTTTTTCAGTTCGGTGATCCCACCTGCATGACAGCAATCCGGTTGAACTACAGCCACCGCCTGCTTTTCGAGAAGCTCGCGGAAATCGAACTTGGTATAACGTCGTTCCCCGGTGGCGATGGGAACCTTGACGGAATGGGCGACACGAGCCATGGCATCCACATTCTCAGGCAGGATCGGCTCCTCGACAAAGAATGGCCTGAGTTCGGTCAAGGCATCGATCACGCTGATCGCCATGGCGGGGGCGAGACGTCCGTGGAAATCCAGGAGAATGTCAAAATCATCGGGGACTGCCTCACGGGCAGCCTTGACCCGCCTGTAGGCCTTCCTGATGACATCGATACCATCCAGGATCTCTGTGGCATCGATGGGTCCCATCTTGGCCGCGCGGTATCCTTGAGCATGAACCTGGCGGGCGCTCTCCGCCACCTGTTCCGGTGTGTCTCCGCCGATTCCCGCATAGACCTTGATCTTGTCCCGGCAACGTCCCCCCAGAAGCTGGTGGACCGGCTTCCCCAGTGCCTTGCCAAGGATATCCCACAGGGCCTGATCCACACCGCTGATCGCACTGGTCAACACTGGCCCTCCCCGGTAGAAGTCACCCCGGTACATCGCCTGCCAGTGTCGTTCGATCTCGAAGGGATCCTTACCAATCAGGTAGCGTCCGAGTTCCTGGACTGCGGTCACCTGGGTGTGGGCATGACCCTCCAGGCTGGGTTCACCCCAACCGGTGATTCCCTCATCAGTTTCAATTTTGACAAACACGGACCGTGGAGGGACCGGAAAAACGTTGAGCTTGGTGATCTTCATGATGTGGCTCCCTTGGAAAAGGTTTGGGTCTGCCTCTTGAGGAATTGAGGATAACATATAGGATGAGATCTCTTAACCGTAGCCCATGCGAGGTTTGTGCTCATGACTTGGTTTGGAAAGATCCTTTTTGCATCAACGCTGCTGGTTCTGACCGCTACACTGGCCGGGACGGAAGAAAGAGCGAATACCCAGCCAAAGGAAGAGAAAATGGTTGCCGTAACTCAACAGGAAAAAGTCACGCTATCCCTTTGGGAGGGGGCTCCTCCCGCCATGAAGGTGGATGATGGATTCCGTCCCACCCTGACCACCTGTCTGCTCAAGACCGATGAACCGCTGGGAGCGGTGATTGTGGTTCCCGGTGGGGGGTATGCGGGACGTGCCGAACATGAGAAGTGGCCGATCGCCGATTTCTTCAACCAGGCCGGTTTCCATGCCTTTGTTCTGGATTACCGTGTCAGCCCGCACCGTCATCCCGAACCCCTGCTGGATGCACAGAGAGCGATTCGAATGGTCCGTTCCAATGCCTCTGAGTGGAAGGTGAAACCGGACAGAATCGCTATACTCGGTTTTTCCGCGGGAGGTCACCTGACCGCTTCAACGGGTGTTTTCTTCGAGCCGGGAAAACCCGATGCATCCGATCCGGTTGAAAGAGTCAGTAGCCGCCCCGATGCCCTCGTGCTCTGCTACCCCGTCATCAGCTCCAGGGATTTCGGACACCGGGGATCCTTTGAGAACCTTCTTGGCAAGGAAGCCACCGAGGCTGAAATGGCCAAATTGTCACTGGAAGATCAGGTACGTGATGACACTCCGCCGGCTTTTCTCTGGTCGACCGCTGATGATGCAGCGGTTCCTGTGGAGAATAGTTTCCAGTTCGCCCGGGCGTTGCGCATGAAGGAGATTCCCTTCGAGATGCACATCTACCCCAAGGGGCCTCATGGATTGGGACTGGCTCAGGCAGAGCCCCATATCGCCACATGGGCCACTCTCTGTGCGGAGTGGTTGCGTGGAATGGATTGGTGATTCTCACAAAAGGATAACAGTGAGCTCGAAGCCACTGAGCATCTCAAGGGTAAGGGTCTTTCGGGATTTCCGCGACACCATTCACTCCTCACCCGCCAGAGGATGAGCTTGATCATAGGCCTGCCGGAGACGTTGCAGGGTGACATGTGTGTATTTCTGGGTGGTTTTCAGGGACTCGTGACCGAGTAATTCCTGTATCACACGCAGGTCGGCTCCTGCATCCAGCAGATGGGTGGCGAAGCTGTGACGCAGCATGTGGGGGGTTACCCGGCCGATACCCAGCTGTAAGCCAAGGCGGTGCGCCAGACGTTGAACTGTCCGGGTGGTCAAACGGCCTCCTCGTGGATTCACAAACAACGGCTCCTTAAGTCCGGGTTGGCCACGTTCCTCCAGGTAAGCATCCAAAACATGCATGGCAGGCTCGCCCAAGGGTACCTCCTGCTCCTTGGCTCCTTTCGCAAGGATGCGAAGCGTTCCTCCCCGCGGGTCGTAATCGCCTACATTCAAGCCCACCAGGGAGCTGACACGAATCCCTGATGAGTAAAGGGTTTCGAGCATGGCACGATCCCTGAGCGGCAGATCCGCCCCTTCCAGGAGGCGGTTCATCTCCTCGACCGGCAGGAAGTGCGGTTGGCGAAGGGCCTGTTTCAACCCACGAATCTTTCCGGCTGGGCTGGTCTCGATGGCGCCTTGTGTCACAAGGAATCGGAAAAGTGCTTTTACCGCAGAAAGTTTTCTGTTCGCTGACCTGGAATCGAGGCCCTTGCCACGCAGATGAGCGAGAAACCCCTTGACCATCACCGGCGTGATGGAATCCATCGGGATCTCCTGGAGATGCTCTTCGGGATCGAAAGGGTCCTTTTGGGAAACCGAAGTGAAGAATTGGATCAGATCGCGCCGGTAGGCTGCGATGGTGTGACGGCTCGCGGAACGCGCCCCGGTCAGATATGCCAGGAAAAGGTCGAGGGCTTCTTGGGCGTTCATGGGCCGACTTCCATTTTCGGCTGCGAACTGCCCCGGCATAAGGGGGTCTTACGTGCCTCTTTTCCCCAACCGCTCATTGAGCACACCTCAAGGTCCCCCCCCAATCCTCCCCCGCAAGGGGTGAGGGAGAGCTGTGCCTGACACAGCAGAGCTGTGCCAGAACGGCACAATGACTTCCTGACAGACCAGAAGATCAGGTCATCAGGAAACCCCCAGCAGTGTTCCTTTCCCACTGACCATGTCCTTCAACCCACTCAGTTCATTAGAGATAGAGGATGAGTCCTCCCATGATTGAATGCGTGGCATCAGAAATGCTCTTTTAGGGAACGTTACCCTGTTGTTGGGTGTGCTAGCGGATTCAACAGCATAGAAAGGAGCGCGAAGCGCAATGGCGAAAGTAAAAGTGACCCCTCTGGCCGACCGAATCCTGGTCCGGCGCATTGAGGAAGAGGTTTCCAAGGTTGGCAGCCTGTATATTCCAGACACCGCCAAGGAGAAGCCCCAGCAGGCTGAGGTTGTTGCCGTTGGCCCCGGGCGTGTCAAGGAAGATGGCACCCGTATCCCGTTGGAGGTCGCGGTGGGCGACAAGGTTCTGATCGGGAAATATGCCGGCACAGAAGTGAAGCTCGATGGAGTCGAGCATCTGATCCTTCGTGAGGATGATGTCCTCGCGATTATTAAGTAATTCCAGTCCCCCACGAGAAAGATATCCAAATTGAGAAAGGAGCTGTAACAGAATGGCAGCGAAAGTGATTGCGTACAATGAGGATGCCCGTCAACGGATCCTCAAGGGTGTCCAGAAGCTCGCGGCGGCTGTGAAGGTCACCCTAGGCCCCAAGGGGCGCAATGTAGTACTCGACAAGAAATGGGGCAGCCCCACTGTCACCAAGGATGGTGTGACGGTTGCCAAGGAAATTGAGCTCGAAGATCGTTTCGAGAACATGGGTGCGCAAATGGTGCGCGAAGTCGCCAGCAAGACCAGCGATGTGGCCGGTGATGGAACCACCACGGCTACGATCCTGGCCGAGGCTATTTACCTGAATGGACTCAAGCATGTCACCTCCGGAGCGAATCCGATTTCGCTTCAACGCGGTGTACTCAAAGGCGTGGATGTGGTCGTCGATGAATTGGTCAAGCTCAGCCGTAAGGTCAAGGATCGCACCGAGATTGCCCAGGTTGCCACTGTCTCCGCCAATGGCGATACAAAGATCGGCGAGCTGATCGCCGACGCCATGGAGAAGGTCGGGAAGGATGGCACCATCACGGTCGAGGAAGCCAAGACTATTGATACCACCCTTGAGGTTGTTGAGGGAATGCAGTTTGACAAAGGCTATCTCTCCCCGTATTTCGCCACCGATGCCCAGACCATGGAAGCGGTTCTCGAGGATGCTTACATCCTGATCAACGAAAAGAAGATCTCCTCGATGAAGGACATGCTGCCGCTGCTCGAAAAAATCGCGCAGACCGGCAAACCTCTTCTGATCATCGCTGAGGATGTCGAGGGCGAAGCCCTGGCCACCCTGGTGGTCAACAAGATCCGTGGCACGCTGCGTGCCTGCGCGGTCAAGGCCCCTGGCTTTGGTGACCGTCGCAAGGCCATGCTGCAGGACATTGCTATCCTGACTGGTGGCAAGTTCATCAGCGAGGATCTGGGAATCAAGCTGGAAGGTGTGCAGCTTTCAGACCTGGGCCGTGTCAAACGCGCAGTGATCGACAAGGAAAACACCGTGCTGGTCGAGGGTGGCGGAAAGACAGCGGATATCAAGGGCCGCATCCAGCAGATCCGTAATGAAATTGAAACCACCACTTCTGACTATGACCGCGAGAAGCTCCAGGAGCGTTTGGCCAAGCTTGCCGGTGGAGTGGCTGTCATCAATGTAGGCGCGGCAACTGAAACCGAGGTGAAGGAAAAGAAGGCCCGTGTCGAAGATGCTCTGCATGCCACCCGCGCGGCTGTCGAGGAAGGTATTGTTCCAGGCGGCGGCACCGCCCTCATTCGTGCTTTGCCCGCGCTTGAGAAAATGAAACTGGAGGATGAGGATGAGCAGTTGGGTGTCCTGATCCTGAGGAAAGCCTTGGAAGCCCCGCTTCGCCAGCTGGCCGCCAATGCCGGTTTGGAAGGGTCCATCGTGGTTGAGCAGGTTAAGGCCGCCAAGAAGGAAGTCGGATACAATGTGGCCACTGATGAGTACACCGACCTGGTCAAGGATGGTGTCATCGATCCGACCAAGGTAACCCGCTCCGCACTGCAGAACGCGGCTTCAATCGCTGGTTTGCTCCTCACCACCGAGGCGCTGGTCACTGAGAAGCCCGAGAAGGAAGAGAAGGCTCCGGCCGGACCTCATGGTGGCGGCGGTGGAGAATACGGCGACTTCTAAGTTTAGCGCGCTTTGGCGCGGGATACGGAAACGCCGTTGGCAATAGAGAAACGGGCCGGTGGGGAAGATCCCTCACCGGCCCGCAGTTTTTTTTGGAACATCTGGAGTAATCAGGTCGCGTTGCGACACCCACAAAGCATGTTAATGAGCCCAATCAGCCGGCCATGACCAGCTGACCAATAATACCAGCGGTCAATAACACCAGCGGTCAATAACACCAGCTGGCGCCGGAGTTGCACTCCGGTGCCGGGCCCTTCTGTGGGAGTTGCACTCCCACGCTGCTCATCTCTGTCACGAATCCCGGCGGAGTTCAACTCCGCCAGAGGGGTTCCGCCCACGAGTTCAACTCGTGGGCGAGCTGGATGAGTGGTGGGCGCGGCCTGATGCGAATGAATTTGCCACCCCTCCCATCGATTCACTACTCCGCCCTGTTCCTTCTTTTCCGCTCTTTCCGCCCTTCCGCCTCATCCTGCCAGGCGGGACGTTGCCTGGCTCCTTTCCAGCGCGGGGGGATCATGCCTGCCTCCCACTTCATGTAATCCGCCTCCAATCCCTTGAGGATCTCAGCGTTCGCCCCGGTAAGATTCGTCTCCTCACCGATATCCGAGGCCAGGTTGTAGAGCTCGACAGGATTGTCCCCAATTTGGACCACCTTCCAGTCACCCTTACGGATGGCCCGCCTCTCCCCAAAACGCCAGCACAGGCTCTCATGCGGATCGCCTGATTTCTCCTTGCGTACGAATGGCAGAAGATCCACTCCATCGACTGGATGATCCTCCGGGAGTTTTCCGCCGGCTGCCACCAGGGCGGTCGGGAGGATATCCAAGGAAATCACGGGCAAATGATACTCAGTTCCCTCGGGGAGGTGCCCTGGCCACTGAAGCAGGTAAGGGACACGGACTCCACCCTCGTAGACCGTACCCTTGGTCCCGCGCAGGCGGCCATTGTTCGAGGTGTTCATGGGTTCCGGTCCGCCGTTATCACTGATAAAAAAGACCAGCGTGTCTTTCTCCAGACCCAACCCGTTGAGCTTGGACAACACACTTCCAACCCCATCATCCATCGCGCTGAGCATGGCGGCATAAGTACGATGCTTTTCATCCGTGATGTGGGAGAAACGTTCCAGGTACTTCGCGGGGGCTTCCATGGGTGTGTGGACCGCGTTGTAGGTCAAGTACAGAAAGAATGGGCCTTCCCTGTGCCGTTCAAGATAGGCAACAGCCTCCCGGGTGATGGCATCGGTGAGGTAATCATTTTCCTGGAGTGTTTCGAAACCACGCAGAATCGGTGCCTTTCCGGGAGCCGAAGGATTCAGATAGGGGTGTGATCCTCCCAGAAAACCATAGAACTCATCGAATCCACGATTGAGCGGATGAAACCTGGTTTCGCCTCCCAAGTGCCACTTCCCAACGATGCCCGTGGTGTAACCTTGGTTTTTCAGGTGGTCCGCCATGGTCTTCTCATCCAGCGAGAGCCCGATCGGTTCACCGGTGTCCGCATCTTTCTGGTCGGGACCCGGATTGAACTCATGCCCGAAACGTTGCTGGTAACGTCCGGTCAATAGTCCGGCTCTTGTCGGAGAACACACCGGACAGGAAACATATCCGTTGGTGAAACGGACTCCCTTGCGGGCGATCGAGTCGATGTTTGGTGTCGGGATCCCGGTACCCCCCTGACAGCCAAGGTCGGCATTGCCCAGGTCATCCGCAACAATCACAATGATGTTCGGTTTGCGTGTGGTGGCCTCTGGTTCCTGGGCGGCCAACCCCTTCACCAGAAGCCCCGCACTGGCGGCCGCGCTGATTTCAAGAAATTGTCGCCGTTTGAGGAGAGTTTGCCCGGCGGACCCGGGATCTTTTTGATTTTTCATAAGGAAGATCTCCTTTCCCAGCAAATGAATGGAGCCGGTTGTTGAACGATCCGGAAGCATCCTATCATGGTTCTGGGCGGAGTGAGTCAGCTCAAAGGAGAAAAAAAACTGGTGAACAACCTGTCCAATCACGGTCCCATCAGGGCCACCCTTCGCTCGAGTGCGGGACCGGTTCAAGCGGAATGGCAATCAGGAAAACTGGTCGCGGTGTGTCTGGGGGAAAAAGGCAATCAGAGCAGAAACCTACCGGATGATTTCCGTGCCTTCCTTGATGACCTGAAGAGGTACCTGGATGGAGAGCGGGTGCGTTTCAAGGTGTCAATGAACCCTGGTGTTCAACCCCCTTTCATTGAAAAGGTGCTTCGGGAGTGTTCGAGAATCCCCTATGGGCAGTCTCGCTCCTATGCTCAACTCGCTGAAGCCTCCGGGAACCCTCTTGCCGCACGGGCAGTGGGCCAAGCCATGGCACGCAATCCGATCCCGATTGTGATTCCCTGTCATCGTGTACTGACTTCGGATGGACGCCTTGGAGGATTTGGCTGCGGGCTGGAATGGAAACGATTCCTTCTGAAACTTGAGGGGATTTCCTGGAAGGAATAGCTTTGGATGGTGAGGATACCCACCCGGAATCTTTTGTTCCTCCTGTTGTACAGGATCACAGCGACGGTTTGCCTGGTGGGTAGCGTGCCGAGTCTCTCAATGGGAGCTGAGGAGATGATGCGAGCCGGGACAGGAAAGGTTTGTATTACACCCGAAAAGAGTATCTGGATGGCGGGTTATATCATCCGGAACAAGCCCTCCGAGGGGAAGATTCAAGATCTCCATGTCAAAGCCCTGGCTTTTCTGGATCAAACCAGGGCGCTCAGTGTCCTGGTGACTGCCGATCTGCTGGGTTTCCCCCAGCGTCTCTCTCAACGTATCGCACAACGGGTACAGGAGGAACTGGGGATCCCCCGCGAACGCCTGATGTTGACCTCCTCGCACACCCATTCCGGGCCGGTGTTGAGCGAGTCGCTGGAAGACATGTATGAAATGCCCGAGGACCAGGCCAAGTGGGTGATGGAATACACCGATGGAATTCCCTCCAAGGTCCTGGAATCTATTCATGCAGCGGTCAGTGACCTGGAACCCTGCACCCTCGCGTGGGGTATCGGGAGTGCGAGTTTTGGAAAGAATCGCCGGGAATACACCCTTGATGGGCTTACCAATGGATTCAATCCGATTGGGCCGGTGGACCATGATGTCCCTGTGCTGAAGGTCAGCCGTATGGACGGGAGTCTCAAAGCAGTGGCGATGGGTTATGCCTGCCACAACACCACGTTGCAACACTATGTCCTGAATGGAGATTATGCGGGTTTCGCTCAAGCGGATCTGGAAACGGCGTTTCCGGGGTGCACCGCCTTATTCACGATGGGATGTGGAGGTGATATCAATCCCCTGCCGAGAGGCGAGTTTGAGCAAGCCAGGGAATATGGGAAACAGCTGGCTGAGGCTGTCAGGAAGGTTCTCGATGGGTCCATGACTGAAGTCAAAGGCCCGATCACTGCCTGCTATAAAGAGATCCCCCTGGCCTTGGCGACACCCCCCACGCGCGAGGAACTGAGGCAACAGGCTGACTCAAGCGAGTATGTCATCAAACGGCGTGCTCAACGGCTGCTGGGAATCCTGGACTCCAGGGGAGCGTTGGAAACCACTTACCCCTACCCGATGCAGGTCTGGAAGTTTTCTGACACCCTGTCGATCATCGCCTTGGCGGGTGAGTCTGTGGTGGATTACTCATTGCGGCTCAAGTATGACTTCGGGCGCGAACGCCTGTGGGTGATCTCTTATGCCAATGATGTGTTCGCCTATATCCCCTCGTTGCGGGTCTTGCGTGAGGGCGGGTATGAGGGCAGGGATGCGATGCTCTACTATGGAATGTATGGGCCCTGGGCCCCGACCGTGGAACGTGACATTCTTTCCACGGCACATGAGATGATGGGGCGGTAGCGCGGCTTGTCATTCCGGTCCTGAATGCAGATAATCAATGAATTGAGGCCTCACGGAACTCACCCACGCAGGGGGAATGCCTTTCCAGGTTTGCCTCGAAGTACACCAACGAATCAGAGGAATATCATGTCAAGTGTTCTTAATACCTATCGAAAGGTCGAGTACGACCTTCCCAAGACCGCGCGTTGCTGGCAACTGAGTGGGACCGGCTTCGAAAAACTGGACCTGGTCGAAATCCCGCGTCCCCAACCTGGACCGGATGAGATCGCTTTCCGTACCGATGTCAACAGCATCTGTTTTTCCGATGTGAAGATTGTCTCAGCCGGAAAGTCCCATCCCCGTCTGGTCAACTACGATGTCGAGAACAGGAAGGTGGTTCCGGGACATGAGCTCGCCATGACCGTGGTGGAGGTGGGCAGGAATGTGGCCTCCAAGTTCAAGGTCGGCGACCGCTTCATTGTACAGGCGGACATGCTCAAGTATGGCAAAGCAGTCGGATATGATGTGTGGGGCGGTTTCTGCGACTATGGCATCTTCGGCCCCGAGGTCCAGGAATACCTGATTCCCATCACCGAGGCCAAGGCAGGTTATTCAGAAACCGCGCTGGTGGAGCCATGGGCCTGTGTCGAGGCTTCCTATGCCCGTGTGGATATGGGGCCCCTGGATGAAGCGGTATGGCTCTGCGGTGGCGCGGGACCGATGGGCCAGATGCACCTGGTGCGCACCTTTGCGGTCAAGATCGCGGGTCAGACTCCCAATCTGAAGACAGTCCTGCTGACCGATATCAGCGATGCACGTCTCCAGTCGGTGCAGGAACGCTACACCGCCATGGCCGAACAGGCGGGTGTCCGTTTCGTGACCCTGAATCCCAACAGCGCGGACTATGAGAAATCCCTGGATGAGATCGCGCCCAACGGATTCAATTTCCTGGTTGCCCTCTGCCCGGTTCCACCTGTCATCGAAGCGGCCATCAAGCGGCTCAAACAGTATGGCGTGGTGAACCTATTCGCTGGTTTCAAACGCGGTGAGGGGGCACTGAACATGGGGGACATTCACTACGATCAGATCACTATCAGCGGTAACAGCGGCAGCCGCATCGATGATATGTACGAAGTTCTCCGCAAGGTTCAGGCAGGTTATCTGAACACCAACTCCAGTGTGTATGCCGTGGTCGGACTGGAAGGCGCCAAGGAAGGGGTTTTGTCTGTCCGGGATGGCAAAGCCTTCAACAAGATTGTGATTTACAGCCAGTGCAAGGGCCTACCCCTCACCCCCGTGACCGAATTGGCCGATCAACTGCCCTTCTCCGAGGATGTCCGTGAACAGGTCCGCAAGGGGCTCTGGTCCACCCAGGCCGAAGAGGTCTTGCTGGCCAGCAAATGGGCGATGAAATAAATCCAGCTTACCAACTGGCTTACATTAACAGCTCGCCCACGAGGTGAACTCGTGGGCGGAACCCCTCTGGCGGAGTAGAACTCCGCCGGGGGTCGTGACAGAGTTGAGCGACATGGGAGTCCAACTCCGGGGCCACCTGACAACCAACAACCTGAAGGTTGAACTCCGAACAACACCCTCAGTAAAGCAGAAACCTCTCGCGTACCTTGCGGAATTCCTCCAGTGCCCCCTCCCAGGCTTTCAGAATCTCCCCTGGCGATTGCTTCTCCTCGACGAGCCTGCTCCAGAGATCCGAAGCTCCCGAGAGTGTGTTGAACCCGCCACGGCTTTTGAACTCGGTGGGATGAACCTGAGCGATGACCTGGATCAGGTGTAAGCCAGCCAGTGTTGAGTTCAGCTGATTCCGGTCCTCGATCACCGCACGGACTCCCAGGCATTTCGCATCCTTGTAAGGATGGCCAGGAGTTGTCGGAGTGAATACCACCGGATCAAAATGGATGCCCGGGATCTCTCGTGAGTTAAGGATTTCACAAACAGCATCGGCCTTCAGCCAGGGAGCGCCATACATCTCGAAGGGATGGTCCGTGCCGCGTCCCACGGACAGGTTGGTTGCCTCGCAAATGCCCAATCCAGGATAAAAAATCGCACCCGCCAGAGTCTTCATGTTGGGGGAGGGATTCACCCATTTCAGGCCGGTTTGGTCAAAGTACATCCCCCGTTGCCAACCGCTCATCCGGACCACTTCCAACTGACAGCGGATCCCAAAATGTTCATTGAACAGACCGGCGAGTTCACCCACGGTCATCCCGTGGCGGGTGGGAATGGGATAGATGCTGGTCAGGCCGCCACATTGCTCTGGAGGCGGAATCGCTCCCTCCACCTTGAGACCACCGATCGGGTTGGGACGGTCCAGAACCACGAAGCGCAACCCTTGTTGCTTGGCGGCCTGCATGCACAGAGCCATCGTCCCGATGTAGGTGTAGAAACGTGTGCCGATATCCTGGATGTCGAACACCAGGGCATCCAGGCCATGCAGCATTTCGGGCAATGGTTTTTGTGTCTCTCCATAAAGGCTGTAGATCGGCAATCCCGTGGTGGTGTCCGTGCTGGAACTCACCTTCTCATCGGCAGTACCACGCAGCCCATGTTCGGGACTGAAGAGGCAGACCAGTCTGCAGCGGTCTGTGCGATGCAACACATCGATGGTGGAAACGCCATCCCGGGTCTGGCCGGTATGATTT
Organism: uncultured bacterium; assembly: GCA_964481775.1. GTDB lineage: Bacteria > Hinthialibacterota > Hinthialibacteria > OLB16 > OLB16 > OLB16. The sequence goes on from CAYZUX010000004.1 coordinate 73,236, forward strand.
GTGATCAGTCCAATACGTAAGCCTGCAATGGGCTGGAAATCCTGTTGGATGAGTTGATCGATGCCGATCGATACCTTTGCCGGGGAAGTGGGTTGTGCGGGAAGATCTCCACAGAATACGAGTAAAAACAGAGCCTGCACTGGGATGATGAGAGATTGAGGCAAGATTGCATTGAGGCTGCTTTGCATTAGAAATATCCCAACCAGTCCATAAAAACCTGGTGAGTAAAGAATGATCCCCAACTGGTCGAGTCCCTTATCCCGCTCACCCTCTCCAGCCGGTTTTTGGAATCATCTCATGGGGGAGACTACTCCATTTCATGGGTGTCAATGTCCAATGGTGCATGGAATTGCTCCTCCACGGGTTCATCTCGTGGAAGGCTGAGCACACGGTAAAAACACCAGATCACAAGTCCGGTCACAGACAGGCATGAAGTCAAAAGAAAAAACCATCCGCTGGATTCCATCAGTTTGCTCCCTTCGATGATAACTCCACGGCCTCCCAGCGTCTCCGCGCCAGGTGGACCAGAATCGTGAAGAAAACAGCGATGATCAGAATCAGGCCGACCGTCATCTGAGTGACAGGACTGTGAAGGATTTTATAAACATACGAGCCCTCCTGCTGGTATCCCAGGATCACATTGGAATAAATAAACAGACAGAAAATCCCGATCAGGTACAATGGTGAAACATACCGGATGATGAACCGGAAGATTCCCGGAATCCGGATATGTGCCCCACGGTGGGCCTCCTCGAACCCTTTATCGATTCCCAGGACCCACCCGAAAAAGATGACTGTGGTGGTTCCCAGCAAGAAGATGCAGACCTGGCCCACCCAGAAGTCCATAGTGTCCAGCGCCTCAAGGTCCTTACTGAAATAGACCACAAAGAAACTTCCAATCAGGGAAATCATTCCAAGAATCGTACTCGAAGCCCGCCGTCCCAGGTTAAAGCCCTCTTCCAGGAAAGCGATCACCGGCTGGAGCATGGAGATCGAGGAAGTGATCGCGGCCAGGAAGAGCAGGAAGAACCAGAGGAAACCGAAGAAGTGGCCAATCGGCATTCTCTCAAAGACCGCCGGGAGTGTCAGGAATCCCATCTTCAGAGAAGATCCGGCGGCATTGGTGATGGTCTCTCCCCCCAGGAAGATGAAGGCCGCTGGAACCGTGATGAGTCCCCCCAGACAAACCTCGCAGAACTCATTGGTGGCCGAGGCAGTCAGGCCTGAGAGAACCACATCATCTTTCGCTTTCAGGTAGCTTGCATAGGTCATCACAATCCCGAAGCCCACCGAAAGAGAGAAGAAGATCTGTCCCGCTGCCTGCAGCCAGATCTCTGGATTATCATATGGGTTGATATAGGACCAGATCGATCCTCCCTCGGGCAGTTTCAGATTCCACATAAATCCGAGTCCATTGCTGACATTCCGTTCAGGCAGATCCGGATTGGGGGTTCCCAGGGTGAGGACACGCAGCAGGACCATCAGTGCCGCGATGATCAAGGCGGGCATGGCCCACTTGCAGAAGTTCTCAATTCCCTTGGAGAGACCCTGGAAGATCAGGTAAAAATTGATGGTAAAGGCCACGATCAGGAATAGGACTGCGGGACTGATGTGACTTGTTCCTTCCAATAACAAGCCATCTTCTTTCATTCCCACGAATCTTGAGAAGAATTCGACAAAGGGGGCGGTATCAGCCCCCACACTGGTTGGCATCGAACCGGTGAGATAATACCAGGCATAAGCCAGGCACCATGATTCGATGAACACATAGTACATATAAATGCCCAGTGGGACGATGATGGCGAGGACGCCGAAATAAACCGAATTCCCCGAACGGGTCAGCACCCGGAAAACACCTGGCGCGCTGTTGAAACCACGGTTTCCGCCATAACGTCCCAGTGTCCACTCGCACCAGCAGATCGGGATCCCCAACAGGACCAATGAAACGAAGTATGGGATCATGAACGCCCCACCACCATACTTCGCGGCAAGCCCAGGAAATCGGAGAAAGTTTCCCAATCCCACCGCCGATCCCGCCACGGCAAGAATCACCCCGATACGGCTGGCCCACTGCTCACGTTCTCCACGAGCCACATCTGCCTCCCTTTGACGTCAGGATAACAGGGGAGCGGACTACTTCACCCCATCGATTCTTTCAACACGGTGCGGCGGGAAAAGCACCGACACCGCCTTTCCACGCAGGTTTTTCATTTCGACTGGTCCGAACTTACGGCTGTCCTGTGCATCTGCCCGGTCATCTCCGAGTAGATAGTATTGGTTCTCTCCGAGTGAGACAGGCTCGGGCGGTTTGCCCTTGAGGCGGTAGTCGCGCTCCGAGAAACGGATGTCGCGTGTGAGGATCGAACCATTGATCATCAGCTCACCGCTGGCATTGAAAGCGACACTTTCACCTGCAAGCCCAGCCACACGCAGGAACTGTTTGGTATCCGGTTCACCGCTTTCTCCCGGAGGAACAAAGAGCACAATATCGCCGCGTTTTACCGACTCATGAGCATAGTAATCCCGGTCGACCAGGATCCAGTCGCTTGGCTGGATGGTGGGACTCATCCCGGTATTGAGAACCTGGACATATCCATAATCACCCGGATGACCGATCATGCCCACCCAATAACCATAGGCGAAGATCAGAACGCTAAGTGAAATCAGGATTACCGCAGCCAGGCAGCCTCCCGAACAGCACCCACATGAGAATGAGAAACAGCCACGATCGGACCTGGGTGGGGAATTGTAGGGGTCCATCATTTCCTTTAGCTCCTAGGCGCGGATGCCGAACCTTGTAAGGTGGTCAAGATACCAAGACTCCGCGTATCGGGCAAGTTTGCGTTTACCCTTCGGCAAGCGTGCGATCTGTTTTGTTTTCAGATACATTTTGAATCATGAAAGCGAAGCATGTTCTTCGCATCCTGTGCTTCTGGTCTGTCGTGGTGACGGTTCCCTCTCTGGCCCAGTCTCCACCCAATGACCGTTGTGACTCCGCCACTCAGATTCCACTCACCAGCCTCCCTGTCCAGGTGATGGGCACCACGCTGGAAGCAGCCGACAACCATCGCAGTAACGGTTGCCCCGCGAATCCTGGCGGACGTGATGTCGTATACACCTTCACCCTGGATTCGCCGACCAGCCTGAGTATCGATACCGCGGGATCCGTTTTCGATACAGTCCTTTCGCTGTGGAGCAGTTGTTCATCAGGTGAGCTGGTTACGGAAATTGCCTGCAACGATGACTTTGATGGGGTTTCCTCGCGGATTGTTCTCGATCAACTGGCGGCGGGAACCTACTTGATCCTCTTGGATGGATTCGATACCAGCCAGTATGGTCCGTTTCTGCTGACCCTCTCCACTCCATCCGCTCCCGCCAATGACCTGTGCATCAAAGCCGAGGGGATCGCACTCAACTCCACCACCTACGGTGCCACATTGGGTGCGGATAACTCACAGGAACAGTTCTGCGGGACCAGGTATACCAACGGTCCGGATGTTTTTTATTACTTTGAGACAACCGAGGTCACCAGTGTCCGCATCGATACACTCGGCAGCGAGCTCGATACGGTCCTCTCAGTACGGGTGGGTGGGTGTAATGGATTTGTCCTGGCCTGCAACGATGACTCCCATGGAACCACCCAATCCGAGGTGATCCTGGAGGATCTGCCATCCGGTTACACTTTCATCATTGGAATCGATAGCGAAGCCGGCCAGGCGGGAACCTTCCAGCTGCATCTTTACGAGATCAGGAACACACCCCCCAATGATCTCTGCTCCCCCTCGATGGAAGCGGTGACAGTCCCCTCGACCCATGTGGGATCAACTCTCTTCGCCACAGGCAATGATACCTCTCCAACAGTGGGTGGAGCTGGCCCCGAGGTGGTCTTCCGTGTGGAGGTAGCCGGGGGGGGCAGCCTGGTGGCTGACACACTCGGTTCCGCTTTTGACACGGTGCTCTATATCCGTTCAGGCTCCTGCACCGGCCCGGAGGTGGCCAGCAATGATGACACCCTGGGACGGAGGACTTCACGGATTGTGAAAAGCAACCTTTCCGCCGGGTCTTATTTCATCTTTGTGGATGGTAAGACACTCTCTGACCGGGGAGACTTTGTCCTTTCTCTGGATCAGGGAACAGCCCCTGCCAATGACACCTGCGAGACTGCCCAGGTTGTATCCGTACCGATGCTGGTCACAGGTTCCAGCCAGTTCGCGGGGGATGAAACCAACTCGCAGACCTCGGGATGCCTGAGTGATGGACCAGAGGTGGTGTATCGGTTCACACTCAATGAACCGCGCAACCTTCTCTTCAGCACCCTCGGCTCGCAATACGACACGGTTCTTTACCTGCGTTCACAGGATTGTGCCTCGACCAGTGAAATCGCCTGTAATGATGATGGAAGCGGCGCATTCGGGGTAACCTCATTCATCGATGATTTCGAGACCACGCCACTGGGCGCGGGGACCTACCATCTCTTCCTGGATTCCATCGAGGTCACCGGAGGCGATTTCACGCTTCAGATCATCGACCTTTCGACTCCCACACCGGTTCCCACCCCGACCTCGACTTCCACTATTTCACCGACACCCACCGCTACAGGAACTGTTACCCCAACCAGTACCGCTACGATCACATCCACTCCAATTCACACATCGACTCACACGGGAACAGCCAGCCGGACTCGTACCCCCACATCCTCATTGACTCGTACCGCCACCGCCTCCTTTTCTGCCACGCCAACCCACACCCCGACACCAACAGTCCCCACCGCAACACCCTCAACCACAAGGACACGCACAGCCTCACCAACTAGAACCCCGACACCGACAGTCCCGACACCCACTCCGAGCAGAACCTCCACCGGGACTGCGACATTGACTCATACACCCAGCAGGACTCCCACATCCACGGCGACACCGACCAGGACATTCTCGCCAAGCTCCACCCTCACCACAACAGCCAGTTCAACCGCCACGGTCACTCAGACTGCCTCCCCCTCATCTACCGCAACCGCTTCACCAACCTCGACCCCCACTCCCACGGTTCCCACCAGCACACCGACCCGGACATGGACGGGGACTATGACCGCAACCCTGAGTCCAACCGGGACATTTACACCTACAGTAACCCTTTCACCGACTCATTCCCCGACAGCCACACTGTCACGGACTCCCACCCACACTGTGACAGTTACCCTGACGTCAACTTTAACTCACACCCCAGTTCCACCCACTCCAACCTGGACCCTTACCGGTACTTCCACAGCGTCCCGGACAGATACGCTGACTTCGACTCCCACGCAAACCTCCACAGAGACTCAAACAGTCACTCTCTCACCCACACCGAGTCACACCCAGACTCCAGTGCCACCTTCTCCAACAGCCACTGAAACCGCTTCCTCCACTCCCTCCGCCTCCCTCACGTTCACGCGATCAAACACACCCACATCCACCGAAACCTTCACTCATACACCGACCACCACGAGCACTCAGACACCGCTGCCTGAGACTTCCACTCCGACCTGGACTTTGACTCACACGGCAACAGTGACAGAGACCGCCACCTCTTCCGCGACTCAGTCACCTACAGCATCCTTCTCGCCAACTTCAAGCCCAACACCGACGATCACAAAGACACCTTCGGCAACCCGAACGGAGTCTCCTACAATATCGCCAACACACTTATACACACCAACCCAGACTCACACGGCAACTCCATTGTCCACGCCAACCAGCAGCTTCACCGCAAGCCCCTCGATCACCCTTACCGTAACACCCACTTCCTCGGCAACCTTGACCATCACTCCCTCCGGGACCTCAACACAGACCGCCTCTCTTACCTCAACCTTGACAGTGACTCCGGCGAACACCCCATCATCGACACCCATCCCGAGTCCGACACCCACAAGAACAGCAACTCAAACAAACACCTTCTCAGCCACCCCGACCCTCACCGGAACACAGACTCTGACACCAACTTCAACCAGCACCCCGCAGCCATCCCCCACGGAGAGTTCCACCGCTTCATTTACTCACACCCTCACCCGGACAGAGACGGCAACCACCACCCCAACGGGCACTACCACAAGGACTGCAACTGAAACGGAGACACTTACACCTGTTCCCTCCGCGACATCGACATCGACACGATCAGCCACCCTGACCGGAACTCATACCGGTACACCCACAGCGTCATTCACTGGAACGCAAACCGGAACTTTCACGCCCACTGTGACTTCCACATGGACCCCCTCGGAGACAGAAACCCTGACCCCAATTCCCTCATCAACTCCGACTTTAACGGAATCCGCGACTGGCACCCGGACAGAAACCGCCACACCTTCAGCGACCACATCCAGAACACTGACTCAGACCGAAACCCACACCGTCACTTTCACCATAACCGAGACCAGAACTCCATCCCCGACTGACTCCATGACACAAAGCCCGACCACCACCCTCACAAGAACTCAGACTCCGAGTGGAACCTCAACCGGCAGTGAAACTCCTACACCCACCGGGACATCTACGGTCACGTGGACTCCTTCGGAGACCCGGACTGACACACTCACTCTTACTCCATCCGAGACATGGACCTTTACCCCTACAGGAACTCCAACCGCCTCGGCAACGGAAACATCTACTGTCACCTCAACCCCCACAGTGACGGTCGAACCAAGTGCCACAAGCACGGCCACCTGGACCTCGGAACCAGAACCGACAGGAACTGAGACATCAACTCCAACCCTGACTGAAACCCCGACTCCTACCTTCTCCCCAGGAACAGGAGATCTCGATGGCGACTTGTTCGTGGGACCCAAGGACCTGCTCCTTCTGCTCGCCTGGTACCAGGGAAAATCGGGTCCGGGCTTCCCGCCGGGAGACCTGAATGGAGATGGAGTTGTAGACAGGAAGGATCTTCTCATCCTGGTTGGAAACTGGTACCAGACCGTGAAGTGGAAGTCTGGTGAGATTCCACACCCCACCCCTTCAACCCAAAATGTGAAATAGCTACTAGACAGAGCTCCCCCTGGTGAGTATAGTGCACATATATTCACTCACACGGGAGAGCATGATGTTCACTCGTATCTACTCAGCAGCAGTTCAGGGTGTGGATGCCATTGCGGTTCTGGTGGAGGTTGATGTTGCGCGGGGTTTTCCCGGCTTCATGATGGTGGGACTCCCCGACCAGGCAGTGAAAGAAAGCCGGGACCGGGTCAAGGCGGCTCTCAAGAACAATGGATTCTCCTATCCACAGAAGCATATCACCATCAATCTCGCCCCCGCCGACATTCCCAAGGAGGGTGCCTCCTTCGACCTCCCGATGGCCTTGGGGCTCCTGGCGGGCAGCGCACAGATGCCCAATGAATCCGCCAGTGAGTACCTGGTGGTGGGAGAGATGGCGCTGGATGGAACCCTGCGGCCTGTTCGTGGGGTTCTCTCGATGGCCGCTTCCGCACGTCACGCCAGGCATCTCAAGGGGATGATTGTCCCGGCCCAGAATGCAGGCGAGGCGGCGGTGGTACGCGGACTGCCGGTTTATCCGGCCAACCACCTGATGGAGGTGGTTCAGTTCCTGACCGATGGAACTGGATTGTCCCCCTATGAATTGGATATCGAAGCCCTTTTCCACCAGGGGCAGCGTTATTCGGTGGACTTCCATGATGTCAAAGGGCAGGCCCATGTCAAACGGGCGCTGGAGGTTGCGGCGGCGGGAGGACACAACATCCTGCTGGTGGGACCCCCGGGCTCCGGTAAAACCATGCTGGCCAAAAGACTCCCAACCATACTCCCTGATCTTTCGTTGGAGGAATCGGTCGAGACCACCAAGGTTCACTCCATCGCAGGAAACCTCAGAAAAGGTCAATCGCTGGTGTGTGAACGCCCCTTCCGCTCGCCTCACCACACCATCTCTGATGCCGGACTGGTGGGTGGTGGACGCATCCCCCGTCCCGGTGAAGTGAGTTTAGCTCATAATGGAGTTCTTTTCCTGGATGAGATGCCGGAGTTCAACCGCAATGTGCTTGAGGTGCTGCGTGAACCATTGGAATCGGGGCATGTTACCATCTCGCGAGTCCATTCCTCGCTGGTCTTTCCCGCACGTTTCATGCTTGCCGCCGCCTGTAATCCCTGCCCTTGTGGGTATTTCGGAGACACTGCCAGGAAATGCCTGTGTTCTATCAGGGATGTGCAGAAGTACATGGGCAAACTTTCCGGGCCGCTGCTGGACCGGATCGATCTGCATGTCGAAGTGCCCTCTGTCCCTTATGAGGAGATGGCCGCGGACCGTACCGGCGAATCCTCAAAGGAGATCCGTGCACGGGTCACCGAATGCCGCAGGATCCAGCGAGAGCGCTATACGGGAACCACGGTGTATTGCAACGCGCACATGTTACCTGGCGATATGGACACCTTCACCCGGATGACAGATTCCGGGCGGCGGCTTCTGCGTTCCGCGATCGACCAACTCGGTCTGTCCGCACGCGCCTATGACCGTGTGCTCAAGGTCTCACGCACCATTGCAGATCTGGACCACTCCGACACGATCCGCGAGGAACACCTTTGCGAGGCGATCCAGTACAGGACTCTCGACCGGAAGATGTTCGCCCAGGAACGTGAGGCAGCGTAATTCCAGTCTGGAGGATAGACATCACCTGTATCGAACTGCAGAAAAGAATCGTGTACCTGGCCGCATTTGCACTATGGTGAAGCCGGTCTTTCAACAGGCTAACAGACAGTCCGATCGGTCAAGTCGCGTCTATCAGGCCAGATCGGCTCGCAGTTCATCATCGAGGATTTTAGCGAGGCTACGCAGCAAGTAGGCGCCATCTCCCAGATAAGCGCTCCCATGTTGGCAAGCCAATGTCTTCGGTTCGAGCACTGCCAGCCGCTCAAGAATCGCGGCTGTCCTGGTGGAGTGAGCATAGTAATCCATCGGCTTGCGCATCTCTTCGCTGGCCGTCAGGATTTCCGATTCGGTAATGGGCACAGATTCGGCTCCCGCCTGAGTAAAGAGATCACCGCACAGAAGTGTGCGGGTCGTTCTGTCAAATAACACGCCGCAGTCCCAGCCATGTGGCACATGTGGGGTGTCAATCCACAGCCACTGTTTTGTACCGGTTGAAAACTCTTCACCGTCGGCCAAGCCTTGGGCTGGGCGATCGGCGTGATCGTTGAGTGACGTCATTAATCCGACCTGGCTGGCGAATGGGATAGCGTGTGGCGCTACTCCCAGAAACTCATTCATCGCGCCGACTTCGTCCCCCTCAAAGTGGGAGTAACCAATATGGCGGAGGCGATCGAGTGGGATAACCTTCGAGATCGCTTCCGACACAAAGGGAAACCATCCACGCCAGCCGGTATGGAAAATCATCGGCTCATCGTCGACGATCAGGTACTGGCTGAGGTTGAAGCCACCGGGGATTGCCTCAATCAGCAAGGGAGTATTGATACGGTAGATTCCTGCAGCAACCTCATCAATTCTTGTTCGTGTGTGTGGGTTTGTCTGCATGATACAACTCCTGGGATGAAATCCGGGATTTCCATTTTGGCCCCGCGGTTCCCTGGATGATCCTTCCCTATCTTATCCCGGCCGGTAAATGAAATCGAGTGAGAATGGGCTCGTCATCTTGTCACACCTGATGAGAAGGTTCGGCATGGCATTCCCAGAGGCGATCCAGTACCGGACTCTCGACCGGAAGATGTTCGCGCAGGAGCGTGAGGCAGCATAAGGCAGTCTTTAGCGCCTGCAGGCCGCCCATTCGATCGACTGAACCAGGATCCTGCGCACCTCAGGGGGTTCCAGCGACTTGGGATCATGGCCCAAGGCAAAGTACACACACCGTGCATTATGGAAGTAGTGGGTACAGAGTAGAGGTTCCGCCACGGTGTGACCAAAACGTTCCTGGTCCGCTGTCATGATCACATGCATATCCGGGCGCATCAGCAGGTTGAAATAAAGTTCATCATTGGTGATAAAGGGACGCACTCCCTCGATGATCGGGTGGCCTTCATCGGCGATATCCAGGCGGAAGGTATGGTAGGGATCATGGGTTGATTTTCCTCCCACCCACATCGCACCGAAGATATCGATCGAGTCCCGCCAGCTTTGGGTGTTGGCCACCGCGAAGTGGTTTACCACCAGCCCATGCCCCTCCTTGAGAAACTGGATGATTCCCTCTTTCACGAAATCGGGCGGATTGCC
>CAYZUX010000005.1:0-65560 GCA_964481775.1 uncultured bacterium
CTTATCAAGGTATTCCATGGTGTAATCGTAGGCGTATTGGACTCCCTTGGTTAGCTCTACCTTCCGGGTAATGAGTTCGAGATTGGCTTGTTCCCATTCCGGTTTCCACCAGAGTTTTGGCGTGGAGAGCTGCTCTGGCTGGTAGTTCACCTTCAGCCCGTATCCAGCTTCATGATTGTAGAAGGCGTATCCTCCTCCCTGAGCGGCTGTCAGCAGTTTCTCACCGGGTCCGGTATACTCTTTCCAGCCCTGGTTGAATTGTATCCAGTCTTTTCCAAGGATATACGCCGACAGAATTGCCGGGTCTGATGTCGTGGTACCGGTGTCCAGTTCGGGCCTGACTTTCATCTGGTAAACCTTGGGCTGATCTCCCTTGTGCTGAATCATTGTCTCGCAAAAGATTTTTTCGGGATGATCCTCGTCAAGCCAGACCTTCCGCGTGATCGTAGATCCATCCTCGAGGGTGCGAGTCATTACAATTTTTGATCCTGTCCGGGTTGCCTCGAAAGACTCATCACCTGTTCTGAGTGATCTGTCAGCCCAGAGCTCCTCGAAATCACCACCATCAAATGAAATTCCGTGACTCATCTTTCCGGTCGCACCGAGTAGATTCCTGGAAGTGGGCTTGTGGAGCATCTCAACCATCCGGCCATTCTGGCCCGGGATGAGACGGAGCCGCCAGACAGGATTCTCGATCTCCTCAGCCGCGATCCCCTCCAGGGCGCGATTGATTTCAATAAAATAGTCATCTGCTTTGCGTGTCTCCGCGACCATTGTCATCCCGTACCGTTTGCTGAGTTCAATATAACGGGAAGGGACCATTGCCAGATCCGGGGAAGAGAATCCATAATGATATTTGCCTTCCTGAAACACGAGCTGACCTCCTGTTTCAAGCAATGCTTTATGGACATAGATCGAAGCTTTCTCAACCCTTGCACGGACAGCTTCATTCTCCGGGAGCTCAAGAGCTTTCTGCATGATCGAGTAAGCCTTCAAAGAAACCCCGGAATCGAGTCCTACCTCTTTCGGTGATGGGAAGCAGCCGGGATGGAGGCTCCGCTTTTCGGCATTGTCATGCAGGAAGACCAGGTACTCAAGCACCGCATCAGCGGCTTTCCCGTAATGGAGGCGGCAGAACTCCTCCACCAGGCTCCAGCCATCCAGCTCAGGGTTCCACAGGCAACGCGCGATAACGTAATTTCTCAGGTCGCTCATCTCTCCCGCCATCCCATTTCCATTCGCCTGCATAAAAACACCTTTCACATTATTCTCGGAAAAGAAACGGACATTGGGGCCAATCGACCTGAGATTCGGGAAGGGGAGGTCATAACGGCTGAAATTGGTGTTGTAGTTCCAGATCCAGATATCGTTACAGATTTCCTTCCACTTCATCATTTCCTCGTGGAACTGCTTGTTCTTGGGGCAATTGGGATCATTCAAGGGATGCAAGGTACAACACTCGATACTGCACAGCTGGATCTGTATGTTCTTCCGGGGTTGAATGGTCCTGGGTGGTTTACGGGTATACCAGTAGGCAAGGGTTCCGATCTTCACATCGGGGAATTTCTTTTCGACCCGTTCCGCCACCGCATTGACAAAGGCCAGGTGCGACCCCATTGGCGTTCCCTCCGCCTGGTTGACTGCCTCGCAGTTGGGGCAACGGCAATAGGCATCATTGTCATTCTGGCTGACACTGAAATTCTGCTGATCGGGATGGGCAGTCAGCTCAGTGATCACATTTTCCGCGACTGTTTCAATGACCGCGGGATTCGTGACACACACCTCCGGGCCACCCCCACCCATTTCAAGCTTTCTCTCTCCATCCACCAGCGCGAAATACTCAGGATGATCCTTGCCGTACTTCTCCGGTGGAAGGAGCCGCATCAGCGAGTGGTTGATGAGTGATTGTTTCGTTTTGCCTGCCAGTTTTTCCTGATCGGTGACCGTGTTGACACGCAGACGTGCCGCGAACTCAGGGTGTGCTGAATTCTCCTGGTAATAAGGCCAACGGAATGAGAATACGGGTTGGAAGGTGTAATCCTCGCAGCGAATTTCCTCGACTGGCGGAACAGGGAAATGGGTATGATCGAAAGTCAGAAAACGGACTCCGAGGTATCGTTCCGCAAATTCATAGACTCCATAAAGCGTTCCCCGTGGATGTCCCCCCGCGATGGCGATGTTCTCCGGGGTGATCCGGATCCGCAACCCCTCCTCCCCCAGGTCATCAATCCCAATCGCCACCGGACTGGAGGAGAGCGCCTTCCCGGTGCCAACAAAAATACAGTTGGGACTTGGGGTTGACGAGGTGATGATGGAAAGATCAATGCCATGTGATTGCTTGAGAAGCGCCTGCAGCTCCTCGGCAGCATATCTCTCACTTGGAATGGCCGATTCATCCACCAGGATCTTCCATCCCGCCAATGTGGACACCTGAATGGTTTCTTCCGCAAAGGCGTTCATGTTGACGACGTAGAGAACCAACGAAATTAAAACGAACCTCATGATTCCAAAACCTCCCTCCGCATTTTAGTCCCCCAGGGGGGATAATCTTTCCTCAATCTTCACCTCTCCGCTTAAGAGACATCATCATCCAAGGGTGTCACCCCTTATGGCTCCCCCAAAAAAAACTTCCCTTGCCGATTGTTCTTCTTGATATCCCATTTTCACCGCGTTGCCATTTCCACACAATCCAGGATCTCTCCTCTCAGCCGATTCACCGCGGCATCGTTGTTGGTCATATCGAGTACATATCGCGCCATACCGAGTCTGACCTCGGTCAGGGACTGGATGGCCATTTCGGGTAGTGTTTGTTCGAGCAGGCGGCGGATGCGGCATTTCACCTCATCGCAGACAGAGGAACTCCCAAGTTTCTCCCTGAGCTCAATGAGTATCCGTGTGTCCTCCATCCCTTCGCGGACAGCCTCCCATCTCCGGCTGGAGGTGTGGGTCTTGTCGGGATTCACATACACGAGCGGGTACTCATCGGGAATCGGTTCCCACATGGAGGGCCCGACATTGTAGCACCAGTATCCCAGTCCCTCTGCGCCGAATGAAAATGTAAATAAAGGTGCCAGGCGGTATTGCCCAACGACATTAATCCCCTTGGTATTGGCGCCAATGGGACGTGAGTAGGCGTAAGCGCAGTCATACGACCAGAGGGTTTTTCCCGAGCCTCTCAGGAAATCCATTTCCGGCGTGTCCTCCGGGAGCATCGTGTATCCCGGGCACCAGATCGAGGTGATCTCATTCAGCGCCTGGAACATCGGAAGATCGCCGCCGCCATTGACGTAGAACCTGAGTCCGGGATGTGCCTTAAGACACTGGCGGGCGAAAGCGATGTAGTCATTCACCGTATCCCACCCATGACCTCCCGGTTCATCGTAGGGGTAAAGCGCCACATGGTTCTCTTCGATTCCCCGGGCCGCCAGGTATCTCAAAACCTGGTTCATGTAATCCCCAAAGCGTGGAACATACTCCTCGTGATCGATCGGCACTCCCAGACTGGGGATTCCTCCCATGAGCAGGAAGACATCATACCCTTTCATGGGTGCCACAAACCGGTCGAGTTCGGTGAAGTCGAGGCTCAAAGTGGTCTTTGCCCCCTCCTCCACCTTCACAGGAGGAAGATTCGCTGTGAAGACAGAGTTGCCATGAGCCAGGAGATCCCTGACGGCATCTTCGTTATAACTCGCCCAGCAACATAAGCGCATGGCACCAAAGCCGGCCATCTCGAAAGGAAGCACCTGCAACTCGATCTCGACTTTTGCTTCCGAAGGTTCTTCTCCAAATGCTGCCACAACACGGTAATCACCAGGAGCAGTATCCGCGAGATCGATGTCCAACCAGACTTCATGTGTTGCGAGGGAGGGTATGGTAACTTTTCCATCCACTAAGGGTACCAGTGGATCCCATGCTACGGAATTCAAGTTGGTAGCGACCGGTGTTATTTCAAAACTTTTTACAACAGGTCCATGAGGTTCTGTTTCGACACGGACAGCGATTGTCTCTGTCGCCGGCCGAATATTCATCAGCTTGATTGAGACGGGTTCATGTTCCCCCGGAACAGCTCTTCGGATAATTTTAAGTGGTGATTCGAAATCGGATGGATACTGCCTGTCCACATCCCTGTTCTCCCAGATGATTCCCTCAAAAGGGATTACCCGTGTGTCCGGATCTAGCGTAATCACCTTTGGAGCGAGCTGGGCAAGCGTATGTGCCCGCTTGGCACGCTCATTGATTGCCATGGTCCGCTTATTGATTCTATCTCTTGTTTCAGGAGCTGAACCGGGAACTGCAGCCTGCAAAGGGACGAGAACTCTGACTTCTTCTTCAAGAGCCTGTAATTCCTGTCGAAGCGAAGCCAGTATTCCTGCCGGGGTTCCGGGCTTCTCATGCCCCTCCAGCATCTGTCGGAGCTGATGAATCGTCCGCATGACAAGCGCCTGATCATTTGCGTAAGGTTGCAGTGTCATCTCACGTAAACCATGAAACTTTGTCGTCCCAGAGGCATCCAGGATCCTCCACTCGAAGTGGTAGGGACCAGGCGCGGTTATCTCAACTGGAAGTTGCAGCATTCCTGTTTTACCGGTGACCTTGCCCACCGAGGATTGCCTTGATCCATCCGCTTTAACGCAGGATGCTTCGGCCCTTAATGGATGATCAGCAGGAAGAGGATTTTCAATATGAAAGACCACCGGTTCGCCAGTGAAAATCCGGTCCCAGGATAAGTCTACCGGAGTCATCTGGAGAGTCCTGGAGCTTTGCAGGTCGAACCATGCTCCTGTAAGCCGGTTATCGCTACGGTAAGTCCGCCACTGAGCTCGAGTATCAACGGGAGCAGAGGTACCGAAACAGGCGATCCTTCCGGATTCCCCACAGGTTACAGCAAATTCCAGACCTGGACGGCTATTGATGATATCACCGAAGGCGGGGGTCATGTTGATGGTCCGGCTGTCAAACTGGTAGTTGAAAATTACCTGGCCTGTTTGATCGAAAACCAATAAATTGCCGTTTTGCGTGCACAGCACATATTCGAGTGCTCCATCGCCATTGACATCGATCAGAGTTCCCGGGGCCAGGCTGCGTCCCTGTGTGTCGATATCCCAAATCACCCGGCCTTCTTCATCATAACGATACAAAACTCCCAGTTGTGTCACTGCGAAAAGATCGATGTGTCCATCCTGATCGATATCACCCGCTGAAAGAGATGAAGCAATCGCTCCGCGGCTCTGACGTTCCCAAAGAACCTTTCCCTTCGAATCAAGGCAGAATAGTTGTTCATTGCGTGATGCAATGGCGACACGAACCTTCTCATTGGAGTCTTCAAAGAGGATCGGCGAGGAAGTGGCCCAATCGGGAGAAGTTGCTCCCAGCTCGATTCCCCACAGCAGTTCACCAGTGGAACTGAGTGCAAAGACCTTCCCAGCGCCTGTAGTTACTACAATCTCCAGCGAGCCATCACCCGCAAGGTTCCCTATCGCGCAACTCGAACATTCCCCCTCCACTCTCTGCCGCCAAAAGTCTCTCCCTGTCATGGCATCCAGTACATGAATAGTGCCTTGCTTATCCCCCAGGATCACCTCGATGGAACCATTCCCATCAAGATCCGCCAGCGTGGGAGAGGAACAGAAAACCGGGTTGATGGTCACTTGCCAGACCACCATTCCTTTTCCATCCAGGCAGGTGAACAGCCCTTTGTTATCAGCGGCATAAATCAAGGGGAGCTGATCCTTCCTTTCCAGGATTGCGGGACAGGTCTGGTAACGTCCGCTGGTATCAAACCGCCAGAGTTCTTTCCCTTCTCCATCAACCGCAATCATATTCTCATAGGCGGCTGTCAGGATCTCGTGATCGCCATCCAGGTCCAGATCAGCCACCATGGGAGGTCCTTCCATTACCATGTGGGCATTCATCATCCAAAGCAGGTCCATGCTCAATCCGGGGAGATCCGCCTGAGCCGGTGTGGAATCAGTTCCAGCATGAGATCCATGGGGCAAGCCCGTTGAACCGATGAAAAACAGAAACAGCAGACACAAAGACAACCAGGCAATCTTCGCAAATGCTCGTTTTTTCATGTTCTTGCCAAATTCCTTTGGGTAAACTGTAATTGAATACAAGGATTGGTGCATCCTTGTTCCTATCCGATTGATTATCAAGCCGCACTAACCTTAATCCCGCGAGAGAAACAATACAAGAAATGGTGGAATCGAAAATAACTTTCTTTTTGGAGCAGAAAAATAGATAACACTAAATTGTGGTGACTGGCTGCTGGCTGAAGCGAGACGCATAAAAAAAACGCTTTTTATCAGAATGTTCCTTGGATTCCAAAAGAATCCCTTGTATCCTTCGCAGAATTGTTGTCATATGTCTGTCTGCGCTCACAAAGGAATCCAATAGCCCCAACCAGACATCTATGGTCAAGGCCAAAGGAAGATGTCTTGTGGCCCATCCAGACAGGAGGGAGCCCTATTCAAGAAGATGCGAATCCGACACACCCCCCTTTTCCCAGCCATTCCTGCTGCACTTGTCACGTTATCTCTGATGGCTTGTCACCAGGAAACAGATACCACGAAGAAAGCTGCAGCCCCCTCTGGTCCTCCACCAGCCGTCGTGGTTGCCGAGGTAACCCAACAGACCGTCCCGATTATAAAGGAGTTCACAGCCCGGACGGATGCCGGGGCCACAGTGGACCTGCGCGCACGTGTCGAGGGGATCCTTGAAGAACAGCTCTTCGAAGAGGGCAAAATGGTCAAAAAGGATCAGGTTCTATTCAAGATTGACCGAAGGCCTTTTGAGGCGGCTGTTTTGTCCGCGCAAGCAAAGGTACAGAAGGCGGAAGCCGATCTGGCTTTCGCCCAAAAGCAGGTGACGGTCATCGCGGCGGAAGCGGAGCTGAATCAGGCGAAAGCTCGCTTGGTGCGCGAAGAGAAGGAGCTGGCAAGAACTAAGGCTCTTGTCAGCCAAGGGGTCCAGACCCCGCAGGATCTCGAAACCCAAACAGCACGCGAAGAGTCAGCACGCGCTGAAACGGAATCACGGGAAGCCCAACTGGTCAACGCCAGACTGACCGAGGACGCCAACATCAAACTGGCCTCGGCAGAGGTTGCTGTGAATAAAGCCAACCTGACTCAGGCCGAACTCAACCTGAGTTACTGCACGATCGCTGCTCCATTCGATGGACTCATCGGCCTGGTTCAGGTGGATGTGGGAAATCTCGTGGGCCGTGGGGAGACGACCCTTCTGGCCACGGTCTCCTCGCTGGATCCCATCCGAGTCTACATCGGGATCAGTGAGTCCGATTACCTCAACCTTTCGAGACGGCGGGAGAAGACCAACACACCATCCGATTTCGAAATGGTTCTGGCGGATGGTACCACCCACCCCCACAAAGGCCGTTTCCTGATGGCCGACCGGGCGGTCGACCTCAAAACCGGTACTCTTTCCCTTGTCGCCGAGTTTCCAAATCCGGGAAATCTGCTCCGACCAGGGCAGTTTGCACGAGTCAGAGTGGCCACTGAACTGAGGGAGAATGCCCTTCTGTTGCCCCAACGGGCTGTCTTCGAACAACAGAGCGCCAGGGTGGTTTATGTGGTCGGCGCTGAAAACAAGGTAGCGCTTCGGACGGTCACTCTCAATGAACGTTATGAGGACAAGTATATCGTGACCGACGGAGTTCAGGTGGGTGAGAAAGTGATCGTCGAGGGGCAGATCAAGGTCAAGCCCGGAGTCACGGTGATTCCCTCGGACAAACCGGTCACCCAGGAACCAACCGCAGCTGAGAAGGGACGATAGCCCATGGCAAAATTCTTCATCCATCGTCCCGTTTTCGCCATTGTCATCTCCCTGGTCATCCTGATCGCCGGCGGAGTCAGTATCAACTCTCTTCCCGTCGCTCAGTATCCCCAGATTTCTCCACCCACGGTGGAGGTTGAAATCAATTATCCGGGAGCCAACGCAGAGACAGTCGAGCAGTCCATCGCCACCAATGTGGAAGCCGAGGTCAATGGCGCGGAGAACATGATCTACATGTCTTCAAAGTCTTCGAGTGATGGACGCTATCTCCTGCAATGCACCTTCAAAATTGGAACCAACCTCGACCTTGCCAATGTCGATGTCAACAACCGGGTTAACAAGGCACAACCGAAGCTTCCCAAAGAGGCCGTTTCAGCAGGAATTTCAGTCAAGAAAAAATCACCAGACATGCTGCTTGTGATTTCGCTCTATTCCCCGGACAAGACTTACGATGAGACATTCCTCTCCAACTACGCCTCCATCAACCTGGTCGATGCCATCGCACGGACTTCGGGTGTCGGCTCAACCATGATCGTTGGTCAACGCGACTACGCCATGCGTTTCTGGGTAAGGCCCGATAAACTTGCGAAACTCGGCCTGACCGGCTCGGATGTTGCCGAGGTCATTCAGGAACAGAACCTGGTGGCTGCCGCGGGACAGGTAGGTCAGCCTCCCGCCAAAGCGGGTACCGAGTTCCAGTATTCAGTCAATGTCAAGGGCCGCCTTACCACGACTGAAGAGTTCGAAAACATGATTGTCCGGACCCTGCCGGATGGTTCGATCCTGCGGATGAAGGATGTGTCTCGTACGGAACTCTCCGGAAAGAGCTACACCAGCTTTGGACGCAAAGATGGTATCCCCTCGACGCTCATCATTGTGTACCAGCTTCCCGGAGCCAATGCGATCCAGACCGCCGATAATGTCCGAAAACTCCTGGAAGAAACCGCAAAGAGCTTCCCCTCCGGTCTGGAATACCGGATTTCGCTGGACACCACCGAATTTGTCAAGGTCGCCATTCATGAGGTGTTCCTGGCCCTGCGTGATGCGATCATTCTGGTGCTGATTGTGGTGTTTGTGTTCCTGGGCAGTTTCCGGGCCACGCTGATACCCATGCTGGCGGTTCCGGTCTCACTGGTGGGAACCTTCGCGGCATTTGTTGCCCTTGGGTTTTCGATCAACACTCTCACCATGCTGGCTATTGTCCTTGCCGTGGGAATTGTGGTCGATGACGCCATCGTGGTCGTGGAGGCGGTGGAGCACCACATCCAGCATGGGCTCTCACCTCTGGAGGCGACCGAGAAAGCCATGGATGAGGTCAGCGGACCGGTGGTGGCTATCGCCCTGGTGCTGTGTGCGGTGTTTGTACCGGTTTCTTTCATGGGAGGAATTGTCGGCCAGCTCTACAAGCAGTTCGCCATCACCCTTTCAATCTCGGTTCTGCTCTCAGCTCTGGTGGCCTTGACGCTCACCCCCGCACTTTGCCAAATGCTTCTGCGTTCACGCAAGGAAATGCGCGGGCCCATCGGTTTTTTTCTGCGGGGTTTCAATTACATCTTCGACAAAGTGACGAATGGTTACCTCTTCGGAGTCCGTTTCCTGCTGCGCCGAACGATCATTGCCCTGGTGGCTTTGGCGGGTCTCTGGTATGGGGCAGGAGCCTTACTTCAGCAACTTCCGACTGGTTTTGTCCCGGATGAGGACCAAGGCTACTTCTTCGCGGCATTCAATCTTCCTGATGGCGCTTCAATGGAACGGACCGATTCATTGATGAAGCGTGCCGAGGCCGACCTCAAGGAGGTTCCTGGTATTGGAGAGGTCCTCACTCTTGGTGGACTCAACCTTCTGACCAACGCTTATACCTCCAACAGTTCCAGCATCATTGCCATGCTCAAGCCCTGGGAGGAAAGGCATTCCGAGGAAGAGCAGATCAAAAGCATCATGATGAATGTCCGCAAGAAGTTCTCCGCCTATCCGGAGGCGATCAGCATCATCTTCCCGCCAGCTCCTATCCCCGGCCTGGGGAATGCGGGTGGCTTCCAGTATGAGCTGCAGGACCGGGGAGGCGCGACGCCCCAGGATCTCGATGAAATCGCCAAGAAGTTCCTTCAGGCCGCCTCGCAACGTCCGGAGGTCACCAGCCTCTACACCGGTTTTCGGACCACGATCCCCCAAGTCAAGCTCGATATCGACCGAGATAAGGCCAGGACCCTGGAAATCCCCATCAATCAGGTTTTCCAGGGATTGCAGATCTACCTGGGCGGTCTTCAGGTGAATGACTTCAACCTTTTCGGACGGACCTACAAGGTGATGGTACAGGCCGAACAGGAATTTCGGCGTACACCAGAGAACATTGGAGACATTTACCTGCGTGCGGGCGATGGAGCCATGGTCCCCATGTCCACACTCAGTAAGGTCGAGATGATGACTGGCCCTGATATCCTGCAACGCTTCAATATGTTCCGTACCGCCGAAATCAGTGGGGCTAACTCTCCCGGATATTCCTCGGGGGATGCAATCGCAGCAATGGAGGACCTCTCGGCCTCCGAGCTTCCGCAGGGTTATGGCTTCCAATGGACAGGTGTGGCTTACCAGGAAAAAGAGGCGGGGGGGTCCCAAGGTATCATTTTCGGCATGGCGCTTATCTTTGTCTTTCTTGTTTTGGCGGCGCAGTATGAGAGCTGGGCGGTGCCATTTTCCGTGCTGTTCGGCCTGCCGATCGGGGTCCTCGGAGCGTTTCTGTTCGTGGCGGCACGTGGATTCATCAATGATGTTTATGTCCAGATTGGTATCGTGACACTCATGGGACTGGCTGCCAAGAATGCCATTCTGATCGTCGAGTTCGCCAAGGAGAAACACGAACGAGAGGGTATGGGTCTGTTCGAGGCGGCGGTGGAGGGGGCAAAATTGCGTTTCCGTCCGATCATGATGACCGCCTTCGCATTCATCCTCGGGGTGGTACCACTTGTGGAGGCGGAGGGCGCCGGGGCGAATGCCCGTGCCAGCATCGGAACCGCGGTTTTCGGTGGTATGCTGATGGCCTCCGTGGTGGGCATCTTCTTCATCCCCATGCTTTATGTATTGATCCAGGGTATGGCGGAGAAGTTCGGAGGGCCACCCAAGCCAGTCACAGAAACAAATCCGGCCAGCCATTAGCCGTTCGTTAACTTGACCAAGCCAACAGAACAAGTCTCCCCCTTTCTTCTGCTTCCGGGACAGGAAAGGGGGAGTTTTTTTGGACATTCTGTCTTCTTGAGATCAGGGTGATATCCTCCTGATCCCGGACAGTATCATGGGGCAGATCCAAATTAGATCAGATCTCCCCTTACAAAGATTCAGGAGTCCTACCTCATGTGTATTCCCTCAAGACATCACTCTGTTCTTCGTCCAACTGTACTAATCGCTTTTCTATTCTGGATGGCGGCTGGCTTCAATCATGCTTTTTCCAATCCAGGTGAACCCTGTCTTGAGGATCTCGCCTCTCAATTTGTGTCGCCACCCAGCTCGGCCCGCCCATGGGTGTACTGGTTCTGGCTCAATGGCAACATCACACGCGAGGGAATCACCGCCGACCTTGAAGCCATGGCGCGTGTGGGCATTGGTGGTGTTCTCATCATGGAAGTGGATCAGGGCATCCCCAAGGGACCTGTTCCATTTGCCAGTCCTGAGTGGCGTGAGCTGTTCAAACATGTGGCGAAAGAAGCCCATCGGTTAGGGATCGAAGTCAACATGAACAATGATGCCGGGTGGTGTGGGAGTGGTGGTCCCTGGATCACTCCTGAACAGTCCATGCAGCGGGTCGTGTGGTCGGAAGCCCACTGTACGGGGCCAACCCGGTTTGATCAGGTCCTGCCGCAGCCGCCCACCACTGAGGGATTCTACCGGGACATCGCGGTCCTGGCCTTCCCTGCTCCCCCGGGCGAAACCTCGGTCCTCAGTTCTCTTTCACCCAAGGTGACAACTGATGAGGATATCGATGGCATTGATGGGAGTCCCCTTCTGGATGGGGACTCAGGAACCAAATTATCAATCCCAAAACCAACCCCAGACCAATCCCGCTGGATTCAGCTGGAGTTCAGGGAACCCTTTGAGGCCAGATGTTTGACTCTTGACAGCAGTGAGGGTCTGAACCGTTTACACACTTTGATCCAGGTCTCCTCGGATGGAAAGGATTTCCGCACCTTGCGGGAGAATGATTTCAGGTCTGCCTCCAAGTCGGTTTCCTTCGAGGTGACTTCCTCAAGGTTCTGGAAATTCGTCTTCACTCATGCCGATTCGCGTTCCGCAACCATCGAACTGGCGAATTTGGACCTCAGCCCAAAGGCCATTATCGAGAATATCGAGGCCAAGTCAGGGCTGGTTGCACAGGCAGTGGGATTTCCTTCTGACAACGATCTCTCCACTCCTGGACCCTCCATTCCTATTAACCAGATTTTGAACCTTTCCCAGTATCTCACATCAGATGGGCGTCTGACGTGGGATGTTCCCACTGGAGAATGGACTCTCATCCGTTTCGGCCACACTTCGACAGGACGGGTCAACGCTCCTGCACCGCAATCGGGAACTGGTCTGGAATGCGACAAACTCAGCAAGGAGGGAATCGAGGCGCAGTTCAATGGCCTCATCGGCAAGCTCATCACGGATTGCACCCCGAATGTGGGATTGAATTCCGGCGGCCTGACCATGACCCATATCGACAGTTGGGAGGTGGGATCCCAGAACTGGACAGCCAATTTCCCAAGGGAGTTCTCCACGAGGCGGAACTATGACCTTCTTCCCTGGCTCCCTGTCCTTACCGGGAGGGTTGTCGGGGGCATGGAGCAGTCCGAACGTTTCCTCTGGGATCTCCGTCTCACCATCGGCGAACTGCTCGCGGATAACTACGCGGGGCACCTTCGGGACCTCTGTCATCAACATGGGATGACCCTTTCCATTGAGGCTTATGGTGACTGTGTATTCGACAACCTGACTTACGCGGGCCGTGCGGATCTCCCGATGAGTGAGTTCTGGGTGGGCGGTGGTGCCATGGACCTGGGAAAATCGATGTCCTCAGCGGCCCACACCTATGGCCGGCAGATCACTGGAGCGGAGAGCTTCACGGCGGGCTATAACGAGGGCCAATGGAAGCAACACCCTTACTCGTTGAAGGCGCTCGGTGATCAGGGTTTCTGTCAGGGGATCAACCGCTTCGTAGTCCACCGTTATGCCATGCAACCCTGGCTCAACCGTGTACCCGGAATGACGATGGGACCCTGGGGAGTCCATTACGAGCGTACGGTTACCTGGTGGGAGCAAAGCGGCCCCTGGCATGAATACCTGAGCCGGTGTCAGTATCTCTTACAGCAGGGGCGGTTTGTGGCCGATGTTTGCTACCTGATCAGCGAGGGGGCGCCCAATGATGCTCCCCCACGTTCCAATCTCCAGCCCGCGATTCCGGAGGGGTACGACTACGATGCGTGTCCCTCGGAGCTGGCATCCCAGATGGAAGTCCGGGAGGGTTGCGTGGTCTTGCCCAGCGGAATGACTTATCGAGTGCTCGCGCTCCCCTGGGGAAACCGGATCAGCTCCACCCTTCTCCGGGAAGTAAAACGGCTCACGGAGGCGGGTGCGGTCATCGTGGGACCACGTCCCACCAAGTCACCCAGCCTTGCAGGATATCCAAAATGCGATGAAGAGGTGGACCGGTTTGGGAAGGAGCTTTGGGGGGATGGCTCCTCAACACAGCCAAAGGTCATCAACGAATCCTCGCTCAAGCCGGTCTTCGCGCGGTTAGGGCTTACTCCGGATTTCACCAGCACACCCGGTCTTCGCTACATTCACCGCCTCATCGGAGATGTCGACTGCTATTTTGTCTCCAACCCACAACCTTATTCGGTCAAAGCCTTGTGCCGGTTCCGTGTCATTGGAAAACAGCCGGAGTTCTGGTGGCCTGATAGTGGTCTCCGAGAGGATGCGCCGCTTTTCGAGGAGAAGGAGGGTCTCACCACCCTGCCAATACGTCTCGGTCCGAGTGGTTCGGTGTTTGTCGTTTTTGGCAAGCCAAACAAAAATGCAAATCCTTTCGTGGCGTTTTCGCGGGACGGGGAAAGCCTGATCCCCACACAGGATTCTCAGGTCAACATCACCATTGTGAAAGCGCTCTATGGCATCCTGAATGACCCTGCTCGGACACGCGATGTCACAGCCAGGATTCAATCGCTTGTGGCGGTGGGAAATACTCAGATTCGTGTAGCGGATATGGCCCAAGGTGATGACCCTGCTCCGGATGTGGTCAAAACTTTGTCGATCGACTACAAAGTAGACGATCGGTCGATCCGGGTCGCGGGTCAGGATCCGGAAACGGTTTTCCTCCCCCAATTTATACCCGACATTGTGATCGAAAAAGCGCTTTATGGGATCCTGGAGGATCCTACCTCCACGAGGGATGTCACTGCCAAGGTGCGTCACCTTGTGGAGCTGGGTGAGTTCAGTTTCCAGGTCGCTCGTCTGGCCCATGGCGATGACCCGGCCTTTGGTGTTGTGAAGACCGCCGTCATTGAATGTCTCCTCGATGGAAAACCGGCCAAGTTCACCGGCATGGACCCAGAGACGATTTGCCTTGCCGTTCCACCCATTATCGAGACAGCACCAACCGCTCAGGTTACCTTCTCAAAAGACATGAAGCCAAACTTGGAGGTATGGCAAGGCGGAGAATACAAACTGCAAACCTCCAGCGGCGATCTCCATGTCTGTGTGGCTCCAGATCCGCCCGGTCCCATCGAGATCGAAGGATCCTGGGACATTTCCTTTCCCCCCGGTTGGGATGCACCCTCGGAATACAAGATGGAGAAACTCACCTCTTTAAGCAATTGTCCTGATCCCGGTGTGAAATACTTTTCGGGCACCGCCACCTACCGGAAAACTGTGAACATTCCTGATGGGTTGTTCGCTCCGGATCAGCGTATCTATCTCAATCTGGGAGAGGTGAAGGTGATCGCGGAGGTTCACCTCAACAATCATGCGTTGGGCATCCTCTGGAAGCCCCCTTTTATTCTCGATATCACCAAAGCGGCAAGGAAGGGAAACAACCAGCTCGTGGTCAAAGTCACCAACCTCTGGACGAACCGTTTGATCGGAGATGAACAAAGACCCGAGGATACCACACGGAATCCTGATGGCTCGCTCAAGGAATGGCCTCAATGGCTGCTTGAGAATGGTTCGAGTCCCAGCGGGCGGCTGACCTTCAGCACCTGGAAATTCTTCAACAAGGACTCGCGCCTGTCAGACTCCGGCCTGATCGGGCCAGTCCGATTGGTAACGACCCGGATCTGGACAATCCCATAGCCATCCACTCACCAGGACAGGACTGGAAGTAGCGGTAAGCCGCTACTCCCAATGAAGATCGAGCCAGTCTGAGGTGTTCTTGTTCCTCTCGACACGCCTGTAGGCATCTTCCAGAGAGTGGGCACCGGGAATCTTTCGCTGTAAGGTGGTCTGAACAGTCTGGCTGCCCTCGCCAAGAACATCACAAGTCATATTCCACTCATCTCCCTGTGTGTTCGTAATGGTGATATGCAGACCGATGATTTCCTTGACTCTTTGCTGGAACATCGCGGCGACCAGTTGATCCAGGCCATCGCTCACAAAACCAGACATCTCCGGGCTGTCAAACGGAGGGGGCAATATCCCCTTACGCCGCATGGGATCGGGATGGAACAGGAGACGCCGCAGGTCCATAAATTTGGCGAATTGAACCGCTGCCTTGGGATCTTCGGACTGTGGACGGAAGCGGTATTCAACAGTGTTCTTTCCGACAATCAGGTCACTCATGCGGACTTCGCCACGTGCCGGGATCTCTTTGCGGATGAAGAAGCCGGTTGCATCGACCAGGTCGCTAAAACGAAAGGTCTCTCCCTCCTGGATGAAATAGCGCCTGGCATCGAGGTCAAACTGGATATCGCTACGTGGCTTCCACTCCTGATCGATGGGACGGCGTGTTTCGATGAAGGATTCTCCATCCTGCACACGCAGACGAGTATCTTCAATCATGCGGTGAGAGAGGTCATCCAGGACAAAGTGATACAGGGGAACCGCCTTGGGAGTAACACCTGGAGTCATCAGACGTACCCTGTCCACCATCACTCTTCCTTCACCACGCCAGTTGACAAAAGGACGGATCGAATGAGCCAGATCCCCGCAGACGATGGTGACATCGGTCAGGGTTAAACGCGGGATCGGAACTCCCTCCTGGAGCATCTTTTCAATCACCTTCTGGCTGTAGAGATTCCGTTGGAGGAGCTGGTAACCCTCACGGATTTTCTGCAGTCCACTCAACATCTCTTTCTGATAGCTTCTGTATCCCTCCACTCCCACACGGGTATCCTCGATTTTGATGGAACGGAAGCTGCGGTCCTCTTCATCCAGGTCAGCCCGGGCGGCTCGCCAGAATGGAAAAGGGTTGGCATCAAACTTCAGATAAGATCCCAAATCAGTGACCACCAGCGTTTCCGAGGTCATCCCCGCCACCGCAATGAGAAGACGAGGGATTCCATTCCGGGCCGGATAGAGGGCTTCGCCACTGGCGATGCCACGGATGGAAAACTCACCATCCTGAACCGAAACCCAGTTTTTTTCCTTGATTTTACCAGGCGCCATCTTGGTGAAAATGAAATGAGGATGACGTGGCAGATCGAGGTTCTGACTGAGAGTGGGGAACCGCCTTGGAAAACGGAGGCAAGTTCCATCGGTGCGTGTCGCTTCGAGGATGAACTGTCCACTGGCGGTCAGGATACCGGCATTCCCACATTGAACATCGACGCCGTCTTCTTTCGCCGAGATCATTTCCCGGGTGCCATCCTCGCGGGAGGTAATCCAGAGTGTGGCCCCCTTCCTCAACCGCCAACGGTTGTAGGCGACCGGGGTGTATTGCCCCTCGATCGAGGCCGTCATCTCCTTGACTTTGGCGGGAGCCGCATCAAGGCGGGGAGGAACTGACATCTCTTGTCCGTGGGTAACGCCCTGAAAAAGAGTCAGGATAAACAGGGTGGTGCATATGAAACGGATCATTCTTTCAAACACTCCTCATCGAGCCAAACAGCGATTGGATCATTCAGAGGTACCCATTGGCAAGATACCAGCGATGAGTTTCCTCAATAGCGGATTCAAGTGGTGTCTGGGGTAAACCCAACTCACGGATCGCCTTGCTGGAATCCGCGTAAATATTTCTCATGGACATCAGCACCTGGTTGGCATCCACAGGAAGAGCGGCTCCGGAAAACCTGCGTATCACTCTTACTCCCAACGAGGCTGCCCTCAGGACCGGAGCTGGGAGTGGGAAGCGGGGTGCCGGTTTTCCCAGGACTTGGCATACCAGCGAAAAGATTTCACGGTAGGTCAGGTTCCGGTTTCCGAGGATATAGCGCTCACCCATCCTGCCTTTCTCCAGTGCGGCCAAGTGACCTTCTACCACATCCCGGACCGCAATGAAATTCGACCCGCCGGGAGGGAAAAACTTCAGCCTTCCATGCACCGCCTGGATCACCATGGCCCCGGCATTCCGGTTCACATCACGCGGTCCGAACATGGTGGCCGGATTGAGAATCACGACCCAAAGCCCCTGATCCATCGCCCTTCGCACTTCCAGTTCACCCAGAAGTTTACTGTGACCATAGGGGAACTCTTCAGGATTCAATTCATAACAACTTTCTTCGGTGAGCGGCTCCTGGTGCTGTGAAATCCCCATGGCGCTCAAGGAACTGGTGTATACCAGACGCGGAATATCAGCCCGTAGCGCGGCCTGGCAGACATTCCGGGTTCCGCCGACATTGACGGCATAGAGCTCATCCGGGAAACGGTGATATTGAATCTGTGCCGCCACATGAAAGACACAATCGCAACCTTCCATGGCCCGGACGAGAGCATCCTGATCCCCCTTGATATCGCCCAGGACTTCTTCATACGACAGCCCGGCAAGTGCACGCTTTGAGGAGCCTTCCCGCCTTAAAATACGGACCTCATCTCCCCTTGCTGTCAGGGCCGCGACCAGGTTGGCTCCCAGGAATCCCGTGGCGCCGGTAACAAAAGCTTTCATGGCACTAGAAGTGGTAGGTGGCGCAACCCACCTGAAAACCTGAACCCAGCACGAGGATCAAACCCACATCTCCGGGATGTGGCTTGCCTGAAGTCGAAGCCTGTTGCAGGCCAAAGGGAATCGAACAGGAGAGAAGCTCCCCCTCCATCCTGGGGCCTACAAGAAACTGTTCGAGAGGAATCTCAAGGATTCGACTGATTTGGGCTAAAAGGTCGAAATCCACGGGGGGAGGGATGACCCACTGGACAGAGTCAAGGTCAAGTCCCTCTTGAGAAAGGCATTTCTCGACAACAGATTGTATCTTTGGAATCACCCCCTCCCACGCGAGCGTGGCCTTTTTGACCTCAAGAACCGTTTTGCCATTCCGGTTGGTGGAATAAGAGGTCAAATCCTTCCCGGGATCCTCCAAACTCGCGAATGAAAACGCACCGAATCCTGGTCCATCCGGCACCCCCATCGACAACAGCGCTGCGGCTCCCGCATCGACAACTCCACGTGGATGAGCGCCAGCAAGATTCCGGTTGTTCTCAATCTCGGCGGCGGTTATCAGAACATTCATACAGCCTCCCGTTGCCATCATTCGTGAGGCCACCTGGCAGGCATTCAGGAATCCAAGGCTTCCATTGAGGATATCGAAGGTGAATGTCCGCCTCTCATTGAGCGGTCGAATCCCGGAATTGATCTCCAGGTTCCCGGCAATAATCGCAGCCAGTGCCGGCTCCGACAGGTACTCGTTGCGGTAAACACCAGTGTGGATGACCAGGTCAATCTCATTTTTCGGGACAGCTGAGGTTGTGAGGCAACTGCTGGCCGCTTGACTTGCCATTGCCACTGCATCGGGAGCGGAGGAGGGACTCGCAATCACAGTCCCCAGTCCAGCAATCCGGATTCGCGGTACTGGAGCGCTGTGTAGCGCCGCCATCCTGGCGGCTTTCTCTCTGGTGGAGTTGGAACGGAACCGGTCTGGCAGATCATCGAAGGTATACAACGCCGTACCGATCACCTGTCCGGAGCCGGTGATTCCAAAAACCACCTTGTCACCTGAATGAATCTTCCCATTCCTGAGATGGTCATAGAGGGCTACAGAGTGACTGGTGGAGGCGGTGTTGCCACGCTCCCCCAGATTGATAATCGTGTTGCGGTCATGGCAGGCATTCAGTTTCAGGGTGGCATTGATTTCCCGCATCGCATCCCGCAGGGCCGTCTCCGAAGTCTGATGCATGACGACATGCTGAATATCTCTGGCGTCCCAGCCCTTGCGTTGAAGTGTGTAGGTGGAGTGAGCGACGGTTTGACGAAGGGCGACTGCAGTCTGACGGATCGAGTCGGTGACCATGATGGCACCCCCATGCTCCCGGTCGGTTGCCTTGGCGATGCACAGGGAGCTGTACTCCCCGAGGGTGTAGAGGTCGAGGACATGGAAGCCCGCCTGATCATCGGGCGCGGAATGGAGCAGCAGCGCAGCCCCCGCATCGCCCACTGTCAGGCAGGCCAAACGCGGGTCCATGAAACTCTCGATTTCCTTCTGCGCGGTGGAAGCCAGGTGGCTGATGTACTCTCCGCTGACCACCAGTGCAGTGCACGCCGCGCTGCTCCGCAGATAACTGTCGGCAACCTTAATACCGGTGAACATCCCCGCGCAGGCATTCGAGATGTCGAATGCCAGGGCATTGGTGAGTCCGAAGAAATGTTTCAAACGCACAGCGCTGCTGGGCTCGAAGTAAAACTCTCCCGGTCCATCCTGCCGGGAGATATTGCAGCAAATCACCAGATCAATCTCTTCAGGTCCATAACAGGATCGAGAGAGGCAATCCTCGATGGCCCGTTTGGCAAGATCCAGTGAGAACTCGTTTTCTCCCACCACACGACGGCGGCTGATTCCGGTTAATTTCTCAAGCGGGAAATCAATGGGAACCCGGCAACCTGCGATCAACTCAGCGGTGGACACCACCTTTTCAGGGAGATACACCCCGATGCTCTCGATCAGAGTGTTTCCAACTGTGGAGGCCTCCCCAACAGGCAGAGGAGCTTCGAACTCCCTAACAGGTTTTTCGGGTTCTCTCTCAGTACCCACTGAAGTGTCAGGAGATGCCTGGTCCATGGAAACCGGTTCAACCATTTCACATTGCTCCAGAACTCCGGCCAGCTGGGCGATTGTCTGGTACTGAAAGATCATCTCAGGGGTGAGTTGTAAACCGGCACGGGAAGCCCGAGCGGCGGCTTCCAGACTCTGGATGGATGCCCCGCCCAGATCGAAGAAATTGTCATAGATCCCAACCTGTTCAATACCCAAAACAGATTGCCAGATCTCCGCAACTTGCTTCTCGATGGAAGTGCGTGGCGGGACATATTCCTGCCCAAGGTCCGGTCTTGTTCCATCGGGCAAGGGGAGGGCCTTCCGATCGATCTTGCCGTGTGAGGTGAGGGGGAAACATGGCAGAAACAGGAATGCTGAAGGGATCATGTAATCAGGGAGCATCCGGCGCAGAAAGGCCCGGATTTCGGTGACATTGGGATCTCCGTTCTCTTTCAAAACCACATAGGCCACGAGACGTTTGTCTCCTGGTGCTGATTCCAGAGCCACTACCAAGGCTTCCTGAATTTGCGGGGATTTCAACAATGCCGATTCAATCTCACCCAGTTCGATCCGGAAACCCCGGATCTTTACCTGATGGTCAGTGCGTCCGAGGTACTCGAGGTTCCCATCTTCAAGATACCGGACCAGGTCTCCTGTCCGGTAAAGGCGGGAACCATCGCCAATAAATGGATTGGGGATAAACCGTTCCGCGGTGAGATCCGGCCGGTTGAGATAACCTTCAGCAAGGCTCTCGCCGCCAATGAAGAGTTCTCCCACCACCCCTCTGGGAACCAACTGCAGGGATCGATCCAGCACCAAAAGCCGGGTATTCGTTATGGGGTGCCCAATCGGGATGTTCTCAGGGAGTGGATTCACAGAATGCGCATCATAGATACAACAGCCGACTGCCGCCTCAGTGGGGCCATACTCGTTGATAAGCCTCGCGGATGGCGCCCTCTTACGCCAGAAGGAAAGATGATGGGCAGACAATGCCTCGCCGCCGATCACAAGAGCACGGAATTTACCATCGAGATTGACTTCCGCCAGCAGCGGTTCGAGCACCTTCATGTGTGCCGGAGTCAGTTTGACAAAGGATAGATCTTCCGAATTGCAGATGACCGTTGCCAAGCCCTCAACTCCACTCTCCTCCGGGATAAGGATCTGGTGGTTGCCTGCCATCAGGGGGGTGAACAGGCTGGTGACAGTCAGATCAAAGCGGATTGGGGTGTGGACCGGGACTCCCTTCCCTTCCGCGACACGATATTCATCGACCGCCCAGGAGAGGTAGTTCATCAGTGCGCGGTGGGAGAGCATGACTCCCTTGGGAAGGCCAGTGGAACCGGAGGTATAGATAATGTATGCCAGGTCCTTAAGTGTCACACCACTGTCAGGGTCGGTATCGGGAAATCGGGCTATCGACTCCCAATCCGCATCCAGGCAAATCTTGCGGGCTGAGGTTTCCGGAACCCGGGTACTGAGCCAGGCCAGTGTCAGCACCGCGAGGGCATGTGTGTCCTCGAGCATGAAGGCCAGGCGTTCCCTCGGGTTATCCGGGTCGAGTGGAACATAGGTTCCACCCGCCTTCAGAACTCCCAGGATTGCCACCATCATCTCAGGAGAGCGGGGAACTGAGATCCCCACACAGACACCCGGCCTGACTCCAATCCCGGTCAGGTAATGAGCCAGCTGATTGGCCCGGGTATTCAGTTCGCGGTAAGTCAGTTTCTGATCTTTGAAGATGAGAGCAACCTCATCGGGATTGTCTTCAACCCGGGCTTCGATGACATGGTGAACACAAAGGCCTTGTTGGGATGGCGGAACAGAGGATACTCCCCGGGAAATTTCATTTTCACGAAAGCGGGGATCTATTCCCTGCTCAAGTTCCTGTTTCTCCTGATCGGTCAGGAGTGGTAACAGTCCAATTGGACAACCGGGATTCTCCACAATCCCCTGCAGAAGTGTCCGGAAATGCCCCTTCATCCGCTCCATGGCCAGATCGTCATAAAGATCGGTGTTGTACTGAAGAATCCCGGAAAGAGAGGTCTCCATCTCGATGATCGTCAGCGTCAGGTCGAATGGAGCGCCACGTTGACCGGAGGACAAAGTCTCCAGATGAAAACCTGAATCCTTTTCCGGGCGGTAGAGGCGTGGACGGTCCCAGACAAAAGAGGCCTGGTAGAGAGGGGTTCGGCTTGGATCGCGCTCCAACTGGAGTTTTTCCACAAGCAGAGAGAATGGATAATCCTGATGAGACACCGCATCCAGGACGATCTGGCGGACTTGGCCAAGGAAGTCCTTGAAAATGAGGTCCGCACGCACAGCAGCCCTGAGAACGACTGGATTGACGAAACACCCGATCATCCTCTCGAACTCGGGTTGACCTCTCCCCGCCATAGGGGTTCCGATCAAAATGTCTTCCTGTCCTGTGTACCGGGAAAGCAGGATCTGATAGGCCGCAAGGATCAGAGTAAAGAGTGTCGTCTGCTCCCGCCTGGCGAGTTCGCGTAGCCCCCGGCTGAGGGAGTGATCGAGATCAAACTGGATCGATCTGCCATGATAGGTTTGCAATGCCGGCCGTGCACGGCTGGTGGGCAGATTCAGCACGGGCAGTTCTCCGGCAAGACTATGGTTCCAGAAATCCCACTGGCCCTTCCCCTTCTCACTCTCGACAAAGCTCCTCTGCCAGTTCACAAAGGTTTGGAAACCCTGATCCTGTGGAATAACCGGGATTGACCCGGGTGCAGTCAGACTCTGGTAAATGTCCCGGATTTCCTTGACGAGGATATCGAGAGACCAGAAATCGACAGCGATGTGATGAGCAACAAGCAGCAGAACCTGCTCTTCCAAACCGCGTTCAAAAAGGAAGACTTTCAGCAATGGACCTTCAGACAAGTCAAACGGACAGTCGGCCTCTTCAGCGATCTGTTGAAAAAGATGAGCTTCTTCCCAGGATTCCGCATGGATGACCTTGAAACCCGGTTTCAATTCCGGATGGACTGACTGATAGGGAATCCCATCCTGTTCCTGGAAAGTGGTTCTTAGTGCCGTGTGATGACTGACCACCACTTCGAGGGCCTGCTGAAAACGCTCAGGGGCCACCGGGGGATGAACTTTGGCGGCGTAGTGAATGTGGTAAGCGGTATTCCCCGGGACAAGCCTTTGCACAATCCAAAGACCACGCTGACCGAAAGAGAGGGGGAAGGATGTCTGCGGTTTCTCTGTTATTTTCGCGAGCAACTCACGCAAATACTGACGTTTCTCCTCAATGGAGAGTGTGCTGAGATCAATGGGAGCGGAGGTCATTTTTGTGAGTTGTTTTCCGCAATAAGACTGGCAAGCAGTGAATCAATCTGGTCTTCGGGTAACTGGTCGAGTCGGTCCAGCAGGGACTCCGCGGTTTGGGGGTTGAGCACGCCTGGTGAGACTTGCGTTTCCCCTGCCTCCAACCTGGTTTGATTCAGAATCTCACGGTAGATCCAGTCGGCAACCTCTCGGGCGCTGGGACCCTTGAGGAATTCCACGATTGGCACAACCACCCCCAAGCGGATTTCCGCCCAGTTCCGAAGTTCAACCGCCATCAGGGAATCCACACCCAGACTGGTCAGAGGCTGATCGGGCCTGACATCCGAAGGCGGCATATCCAAAACCGAGGCGATCTCGTCAATCAACAGGTTCTCCAGGAGACGAAGGCCTGACTCACGGTCTTCCCTCATGATCCTGTTCCGAAAGTCCAGAGGTTCCACCGGCTGCCCTGTTAATGCTGACTGCCGTGTAGATGGAACACCAATCACTCGCGAGAAAAAGGGGCTGGCCGCAAAGGCCGGGTGACTACGGCTCCAGAGCTCCCACTCGATTGGAGCGACACCCGCCTGGACTTTCCCCGAGGAAAGGAGAGCGCCGAGGACTTCCAATGCAGAGTCGGGATCCATGGCTTTCATTCCACGCAACGCCAGGGGACGTCCCGATTCTTTCTCATATCGAGCTGCCATTCCCACTTCTTTCCAGAATCCCCAGTTCACTGAAAGAACCCGCTTGCCACCATTCGCCAGGGAATGAGCCAGTGAATCAAGGTAACAGTTCGCGGCAGCATAGGTGGCAAGGAATGGTGACCCAAACAATGCAGAGGCTGAGGAAAAGAAAATCATGAAATCGAGCTCGATGCCATGGAAAAGCCTGGCCAGGTTATCCGCACCCTCAACCTTTGGTTGTAACACCTGGTGAAGTGTGGATTGGCTGATATCCAAAAAAGACTGAGGGATTACCACACCTGCGGCATGGATCACACCACGAATGGGCGGCCGGGATTCCTCCTGGTATCCATGGAAAAAGGCTGACAAGTGGTCTGCACTGGCAACATCCACCGACGCGGTGAGGATACTGGCACCCAGAGATTCGAGATGGAGGATCGCGGAGATTCTCTGACCCTCAGGCGTGTCCGGCGGAATCTGTTGCCAGCGGTTACGAGGAGGAAGAGGAGATCTTCCCAACAGAATCAGATGCGCGGCTCCCTGATCCACCATCCAGGCCGCCACTTTCAGTCCCAGTTCTCCCAGACCCCCAGTGATGAGGTAAGCCCGGTCCTTTTGGAAATGGATTGGAGACAGACTGACTGGATCCATTTCAAGGTGTTGCAGACGGGCCACATAACGTTGCCGTGCACGATAGGCAACACGGTCTTCCAGGCCGCCCGAGCACACTTCTTCCAGGACAACCTCGGCGGATTCACGTGGTGTCATTTCCGGATCGACATCGATCAGACCTCCCCACAAGTTGGGATATTCACTGCCAAGTGTTTCGCCCATGCCCCAAAGTGGAGCCTGGTTAATCTGCAGTGGAATCGAAGTCTTCCCAACCGGTGCTGCACCCCGGGTGATCACCCAAATCCTGCTCTCTCCGGTTTCACGTGCCAGGGATTGGACTGTCCTGAGGAAAACCATCAGGCACTGTTCCACCAATTCGAGAGTGCCTGGTCTCTCTGAATCCCCCTCAGATAATCCCAGGTATAAAACCCTGGAGACTTTCCTGCCTCTCAGACAATCAAAAAGGTTCGCAAATCCCTCAGTTTTCTCCGGACAAAGATGGAATCGATGGTCATCAACCTTGCGGAACTCACTGCCTGGCTGGACCAGGATGCATGACCCTCCGGATTCCTCAATGACTTCCCGGATTGTTTCAGAAAGGGCACTCCGGCAGCTAAAGAGCACACAGAGGCCAGGGGTAACTGGTTCCATCCGAGGACAGGGAGAAGCTGGCTCCCAGGTGATATCGTAGAGCCAGTCGCTCCATGCCGGATTTACCACAGGAGCCGGAGGGGTTGAGAGGGGGCTTGAAGTCCTTTTCTCCGGATCTTTCTTTTTCGATTCTATCCAGTATTTACGCCGTTCCCAGGCGTAAGATGGAAGACGGAGGTGGCGTGAACGTGGAGAATACACCGCTCCCCAGTTCACAGAAAAACCCATGGAATAGAGGTCTGCCAGGGCGCGGATCAAACCGAAAAGTCTCGCCGAGCTCTCCTGGAAGAGAGTAATCGAGATGGGCGCTCCTGACGAAGTATCGAGATTCTCATCTTTGATGGTTTCGGCGGCAACCAGAATCACATCGCACCCGAGGTCTGTGGTATTTGTATTTGGAGAGGACAGGGTTACCGAAGGTTGTTGCCCCCGTTGGGCTGGTTGCAGGGACACCGCGAGTTTAAGCGCCTCACCCAGAGGGAGTTTGCCCGAGACACATCTCGCCGCGATCTCGCCGATATCCTCGCCCAACATCACATCGATGTTCACCCAGGAACTCCACAACCGGGCCAAAGCGATCTGTACCGAACAGATGGCGGATAAGGAGGGAGTCTGACCACCAAGCCGGGCAACACCCTCCGGGATCAGGATTTCCGCGAGAACCGATTCTCCTGAAAATCCTCGTATCCATTCATCACACTCACGGAGTGTCTGGGCCACCTGCGGAAGTCCCTCCGCCAAGTCTCTCCCAATTTCAAGCCATCCCTCGGAGGAACCCGGGAGAAACAAAGCAATTTTGGGATGACGATTCAAAGGCCTCTTTCCCGTCGTGAATCCGGAAGAGTTTTTCTCTCCTCCAAGATAAGCCTCCAGCGACATGATGAGTTCATTTCTCGATCCCCCCATCACCGCAAGACGGTGGTCATGGTGGGTCCGGTGCATGCTGGCCTGGCAGCAGAGGTCCAACAACCAGTCTTTTCCAGCCTGTGGACGTCCCTGGAGCAATGCCCTGTACTTTCTGGCCAGTTCCTGCAGAGAGGCATTACTTCTTGCTGACAACGGGAGCAGGAAGAGCCTGGGCATTGAGGATCCAGGTTGTGAAGATTGGGAGGTTTCCACCGGCGGAGCCTCCTCAACAATCAGGTGCGCATTAGTCCCGCTGAATCCAAAAGAACTCACCCCGGCGATCCGTTTATGCTCATTACTACTTTTCCAGGGCAGGAGAGAACTGGGGATGGATATTGGTGAATGGTCCCAATCGACATGTGGAGTGGGATGCTTGAGATGAAGGTGCGGGGGGATCTCAGCATGACGGAGAGAGAGGATCACCTTGATGAGACTGGTAATCCCGGCGGCGGCCTCCAGGTGTCCAAGGTTGGTCTTCACAGAACCCACGATGAGAGGCTGGTGGGGATTGCGGTGATGACCATAAGCAGCTGAAAGGGATTGAATCTCGATTGGATCTCCGAGTGAAGTGCCGGTTCCATGTGCCTCAACATAGGATACCTCAGCGGGATGAACCCCGGCTGATTTAAGGGCTTCCTGAATGACTGCCTGCTGAGCGTGGACGTTCGGCACAGTCAGTCCACTGCTGCGCCCATCATGGTTCACGGCCGAACCACGGATTACTGCATGGATGTGGTCTCCATCCACTTCGGCATCGCTGAGACGTTTCAGGACAATGACACCACATCCCTCGCCACGCACATATCCATCGGCGGAGGCATCAAAAGTCTTGCAAAGACCATCCGCAGCCATGGCCCCCACCCGGGAGAAATAAATGGTTCCTTCGGGTGTGAGGATCAGATTAACTCCCCCGGCCAGGGCAAGATCACTTTCACGCAGGCGCAAACTCTGACAAGCGAGGTGGACCGCCACCAGCGAGGAAGAACACGCCGTATCAACTGTCATATTGGGCCCTTGCAGCCCAAGGCAGTAAGAGATTCTACCCGAAGCGATACTTCCCGCGGTGCCTGTACCCGAGTAAGGGTCATTGCAGGCATCCTCCTCGCAGTGGAGCTGGAGCCGCAAGTAGTCCTGGGTGGAAAGGCCGATGAAAACGCCTGTTTTGGAATGCTGTAATTGGTCCAGGACGAGACCGGCATCCTCAATGGCTTCCCAGGAAACCTCCAACAGGAGACGCTGCTGGGGATCCATTCGGACCGCCTCGCGTGGAGAGATTCCAAAAAAGGCGGCATCAAACTCATCCACATTTTCCAGAAACCCACCCCAGCGGGTGTTCATCCTGCCGGATTTGGAGGTGTCGGGATCATAATAGAGATCCGCATCCCAGCGTTCCTTGGGGACCTCTGTCACCGTACATTTCCCTCTTCGCAGAAGTGTCCAGAAGGACTCCACATCAGATGCGCCAGGCAGCCGGCAAGCCATGCCGATGACGGCGATGGGCTCACGCGGAGATAGCAGAGGTTCCTCGGAGCCAAAATCCCGGGGAAGATCCTCCCCCGACAGGTGACATGCCAATGCTTCAATCGTGGGGAAATCGAAGACGAGGGTGGGAGACAGGGGACGTCCAAGCCAGTCTTCCAGATCTCCAGAGAGGCTCACTGCCAGTACGGAGCTGATCCCATAGCTGGTAAACGGTTCGCTGACATCGATTTCCGAAGGATCGATCTGAAGCTCCTCAGACAGCTTGGAAACAAGCCAGGAGGAAATGGCTTCGGCGGTGGGGGCCTCATTTCCAGAGGATCCACTCCCTGAACCGGAGAGGCCGGAGTCTTGACTTGGAGACCTTTCGTCTCGGAAATCCTGGGGCATCCCTGAATTCTAAACCCGATCCAAGGTTCCTGCTAGAAATCCGGCCCGGCAGGCATGTCGCTGAATCTTCCCGCTGGAGGTCTTGGGAAGTTTTCCGGCCTTGAGCAACGCTACGGAGTGAACCTGAATGTCATGGTGTTCAGCAACCGCCCTGCGGATGGCTCGCACGATCTCTTTTTCATCGAAATGAACACCATTCCCATTGTTCGAGGGAGTTTTCCCATTCGCTTTGCTTAGCGCACGTGTATACCGCGGTTCGACTTCAGCAACAACGGTCAGCCTTTCGGAGCCGCCTGTCTCGGCCACAAACACCGCGCAACAGGAGGGGCGTATCGCGGAATGTGCATTCTCCACTGTGACCTCGATATCCTGCGGGTAGTGGTTTCTTCCCTCCAGAATGATGAGGTCCTTGAGACGGCCGGTCACAAACAGCTCGCCATCGAGTATGAAACCCAAGTCTCCAGTCCGGAGATAAGTCCGGTCTTCCCGTCCACGAATCCGGGCGCCGAATGTCCTGAGCGTTTCCTCTTCCTGGTTCCAGTAACCTTGTGCCACGCTTGGACCTGAAACCCAGATCTCCCCAATCCGCCCTTGCGGCAGCTGCTC
Source organism: uncultured bacterium (assembly GCA_964481775.1). Lineage (GTDB taxonomy): Bacteria > Hinthialibacterota > Hinthialibacteria > OLB16 > OLB16 > OLB16. Next base: position 28,547 of record CAYZUX010000005.1, read on the forward strand.
ACCTGTATCCGGATCGACAATGGCCACTTCCTGGTCGGAGGGGACATAACCACAACCCACCAGGCTGCGCGAATCCTCCTGACCTCTTGGAACCTCTTCCGCCAGGTGCTGTTCGAGAGAGGCTTCATCAAAGGCCCGAATCCTTGGCGGCAGGCCGCGCTTGCTGCCGGAGACAATCAGAGTTCCCTCAGCCAGACCATAACAGGGATAGAAGGCTTCCCGGCGGAAACCACAGGAGGCAAAGGCTGCCGCGAAACGTTCGAGGGTGTCATGGCGGATTGGTTCCGCACCATTGAAGGCCAATGACCAACAACTCAAATCCAGTGAAGCCTTCTGTTCCTCCACAATCTTCCGGACACACAAGTCATAGGCAAAATTGGGTCCGCCACTGATCGATGCCTGCTTGCGTGAAATGGCCTGCAGCCAGCGGAACGGGTGTTGCAGGAAAGTCAACGGAGACATCAGTGACGCGCTGCCACCGCAATAGAAGGTCTGGAGAATTCCCCCGACCAGGCCCATGTCATGGTAGGAGGGAAGCCAGAAGACCCCACAGGAATCCTCGTTGGTTTCAAAATAACGTTGTATAAGCGCGGAATTGTGCAGGATATTCCCATGGGTGATCATCACCCCTTTGGGTGAGGCGGTAGAACCGGAGGTATATTGGAGAAAGGCCAGAGAGTCAGAGGAAGATCCCGTCTCCGCCCACTCCAGGGATAGACTGTCCGGAAGATCATCGGTAGCAATCCAACGCATCAGTTCCAGATCGGGTGAGTGGGAGAAAAGCTCATCAATTCTCGAAAGGATTTCATTGGTGGTGAGGGCAACCACTGGTAATGAATCATTGGCGATGGCCTGCATCCGGGGAAGAGTTCGATTCAATCGCGCAGGATGAGGGGGGTAGGTGGGAACTGCCACCACATCCGCATAGAGACATCCAAAGAATGCAGCGATGAACTCTAGGCCCGGCGGAAAAACCAGCAGGGCGCGTTCTCCACGAATCCGCAGGTCCTGAAGAACCGCCGCGATGGCGCGTGCCTTACAATCCAGGCCACCATAGGTGAGCAGAACTTCGAGATTCTCATCATGGAGAAAAGTGGCGGCCACCTTGTCGGGGTGCCTGAACGCCCTTGAGCGAAGCAATTCGACCAGTGTCGATGCCTGTTGGGGCGAGTCAACATAAGCATCATAAACAGGTTGTGCAGATCCGGAGAGTCTGGCCACGATGGAGTGTTCCCTAGTTCAAAAACATCAGCCGAAAAAGATCATCTCTCCCCCTTCCCCGGCCCAAACGAGCCGGAGGGAGGCTTTGTAACCTCTCGAAATTCCGTTGATTCATTCGGTATCTCCCCGGACTTCCTTCCCTGCCGGGTGGGAAACCCCGGGTCACCGAACAGACAACTTTCTTCTTGCTGATACCCCTCATGAAGACATTCGAGCACGGCCTTTCGGGGTATGGCGGAATCCTAGCGAAGCCCCACGTCCAAAGCAACCAGAATGAGCCCTGGACTCTGGCTAGGGCAACCCCGCAAACAGAAGAAGTCTAAACGCTTCAGAAGCCCTGTAAAAGAGGGATCGTGGAACCTTTCAAAAGGGGAGTGTTGTGAACAGGACTCCATGGTATCGTGTTACATTCCATGGGTGGGTACCGTTTCTAGAACCAGACCCTTCAAAATGAAATCCCATGAATTGTTTCGAGGAGGTTTCCATCATGCCACAGGATTCCCAAGTGATATCGTTTCCCGGCCCGAAGATATCACGCCGGTCGTTTGTTGCCGGCAGTGGAGGTATCGCCGCCCTGAGTATCGTCAGCCCCAAAGTTGCCTTTGGTTCCGCCGCAAACTCGAAAATTGAAATCGGTGTGATCGGCTGTGGAGGACGTGGAACCTGGATCGCTGAGCTGTTCCAGCAACATGGTGGCTATCAAGTGGTAGCCGGAGCGGACTATTTTCAGGACCGGGTTGATGCCTTTGGAGAGAAGCTTCAGGTTCCCTCGATCAGAAGATTTACTGGTCTTTCAGGATACAAAAGGATGCTGGAAGGTGACCTTGATGCCATCGTCATCGAAAGCCCGCCCTATTTCCACCCGGAGCAGGCCGAGGCTGGAGTGAAAGCAGGACGTCACGTTTACTTGGCCAAACCCATCGCGGTGGATGTTCCCGGATGCAAGAGCATTGAAGAGAGTGGCAAGGAAGCCACCACCAAGAAGCTTTGCTACCTGGTCGATTTCCAATCCCGTGCCAATCCTTTTTACCAGGAAGCGGTGAAACGAGTCCATCAGGGGGACCTCGGCACGATCATCAGCGCCGATGCGGGGTACCACACCGGACGTTTGGGGATTCAAGCCCCCCCCGGCCCCCCGGAGGCACGTATCCGCAACTGGGTTTTCGATATCGCCCTTTCCGGTGACATCATTACCGAACAGAACATCCACGCCCTGGATGTGACAACATGGGTTCTGGATTCCCACCCACTCAAAGCAGTGGGAACAGGGGGCCGTAAAGGCCGCACCGATGTGGGGGATTGCTGGGATCACTTTTCAGTCATCTTCAGTTTCCCCAATGATGTTCTGGTGACCTTCAGCTCCAAGCAATACGGCGAGGGGCATGAAGATATCCTTTGCCGGGCTTATGGTACTGATGGAACCCTTCACACCCACTATGGCGGTGAAGTCTCCATCAAAGGCAAGAAGCCCTATGAGGGGGGAAACACCGCACCGATCTACAAAGAAGGCGCTGTCGCCAATATCGCCACCTTCCACAAGAGCATCACAGAGGGCGATTTCTCCAACCCCACCGTAGCAGCCAGTGTTCGCAGTAACCTGACGACTATTCTAGGAAGAACTGCCGCTTACACGGGCAAAGAAGCCACCTGGGATGACCTTCTGAAGAGTGAGGAAAGAATGGATCCCAGGCTCCAGGGGTTGGTTGATTGATTGAAAAATTGAAGGTCCGGCCGGAACGAGATGGAATTCTCCTTCCAGCGCCGCTCATCCAAACCAGGAGGCCTGATGATGACTGAATCCAAACACTCACGTCGAGATATCCTTACCAGAATGGGACAAGCCGCGTTGGCACTCCCCTTATCAGGGCTCTTGAGGGATGCGCAGGCGGCCAGCCCCGCCACTCCCGGTTTCAGGATTGGGGTCTGTGACTGGACCCTGGATAAACGAGCGGATCCTTCGGCCTTTGAGTTAGCCAGAAAGTTGGGATTCGATGGAGTCCAGGTCGATATGGGAGCAGCAGATGCGGATCTGCCGATGCGCAAACCTGAAATACGTGCCCGGATCAAGGAAATGGCCCAAAAACACGGGGTAGCCATCGCTTCGCTGGCCACCGGCGCTCTGAATGATGTGGCTTACAAGAATGATCCACGTGCCGAGGGATGGGTCAGAGATGCCCTTACCGCGGCCCAGGATCTCGGAGTAAAAGTGATCCTCCTGGCCTTCTTTGGGAATGGTGATCTTAAGGGAGACTCCCAAGGAACAGATAATGTGGTCGCGAAACTCAAGGAAGTTGTACCGGACGCGGAAAAAATGGGATTGACCCTCGGGATCGAATCCTGGCTGAGCGCTGAGGAACATGTCAGCATAATTGACAGGGTGGGATCTCCCGCTTTGAAGGTCTATTACGATGTGGGGAATTCACACCACAAGGGATATGATATCTACAAGGAAATACGCTTCCTGGGAAAAGACCGAATTTGTGAATTTCACGCCAAGGACTACGACAACCTTTACGGAAAAGGAACAATCAACTTTCCCGAAGTCCGTAAAGCCATGGATGACATTGGTTATCGTGGCTGGATCCAGGTGGAGGGATTCCAGTACCCCCTGGGGATGGAGGAAAGCCTTAAATTTGATGTTCAATATCTGAAGCAAGTCTTCCCGGACAACGTGTAGGGATGGGTCAGTAAACCTGAATTTCCGGGAGTTGCGGAAGTACAGAATCCAGGATGAGTGCTCCGCATCCATCCGGAGAAAGGTGAATGCGGAGCTGAGGGTTACTATCCAATAAACTCTCGTGGATCGGTGATGGTCCCCCGGATGGCGGAGGCCGCCACTGTCAGTGGTGAGGCCAGGAAGACCTGAGCCGCCTTCGATCCCATGCGTCCGGGGAAATTCCGGTTGGTGGTGGATATACACACCTCGGGACCATTCAAACGTCCAAAAGTATCCGCAGGGCCACCCAGACAGGCAGCGCAGGAAGCCGGACCGATCAGTGCACCCGCCCCGGCAAAAATCTCGCGTAATGTCCTGCCATTGACCTTTCGGCAATCCAATTCGTGATCCACCTGGGTAGTGGCCGGCACCACAAAGGTGGGCACATTGACATTCTGCCCATCAAGGACTCTGGCGGCCGCCTCGAAATCCTCGATCTTTCCACCTGTACATGATCCGATGTAGGCGCGTGTAATCCTGATATCATCCAAATCGCAGGCCTTCGCCCGGTTATCAGGTGAGTGTGGCTTGGCTACAGTCGGTTCCAACCTGGCGAGATCATATTCCCGTACGGAGTGGTATTGGGCATCAGTATCGCTTTTCAGAACCGTGTAGGGCCTGTCTGTTTTTGAGCGGACATAATTCTCAGTCAGTTCATCGGCGGGAATGATCCCATTCTTGCCACCGGCTTCGATGGCCATGTTGCAGATGGTCATCCGTTCCTCGATCGACAGGGAAAAAACTCCCTCCCCATCAAACTCCATCGCACGGTAAGTGGCTCCATCCACCCCGATATCCCCAATGATGTGAAGGATAATGTCCTTGGCCATGAGATAGGCTGGAAGTTTTCCATACAGGATGAACTTCATGGTTTCCGGAACTCTCAGCCAGAGCTTTCCGGTTCCCATGACAAAACCGGCGTCCGTGTTGCCGATACCGGTGGCGAATTCACCAAAGGCCCCGGCGGTACAGGTGTGCGAGTCGGTACCGAAAAGGATCTCGCCGGGACGGGTGTGGCCCTCTTCCGGGAGAGCCACATGGCACACTCCCTTGTAGTTTGTCCTGGCAGGATCCTTGTAAGGGGAAGGCAGTCCCTCGTTCTTGACGAAATCGGGATCATAGTAATGAGAGATCCCCTGTTCTTTGACAAAGGAGCGAAGGATGTTGATATTCCTATGGGCATGGATATCCGTCGTGAAGATGTAGTGGTCAGGAATGATAACTATTTTATCCGGATCGAAGACCTTGGCGGACTGGCCGAACTGCTTTTTAAACACCCCGATGGTCCCTGGCCCGCAAACGTCATGGGTCATGAGGATATCAGTATTGACCCAGACATTCTCACCTGGAGTGACCCGATCACGGCCTGCATGTCCAGCAAGAATTTTCTCGGTAAGAGTCTGCCCCATAATGTCACAACCTCGCATCTCCGGGTGGTGACCCGGTTGGTTATTTGAGTATATTCAGTAGGGGGGGTGAGTCAATTCTTACCACCGGGGAAGGGCTAGACTCTTTGGCTTTTGAGACGGCGGATGCCTTCGGCGAGGAATCTTTTCTCCAATCTTTCGAGATTCTCAAAGGTCACACCATAGCGCTGAACTGGACCGGCAGCACATCGGACTACCTTGCATCGGGGTGTAATCCTCTGTTTGATGTGAGGGTTTCCACCAATCTGGATCAGTGGAGTCAGATCGATGATGATCTCCTCTCCAACCTCCAAATCAGCTGGGACCGCTACAAAAGCCCCGTAAGTATTGACGTTAACCAAAAGAAGCAAAGGTTTTTCCGGCCATCCTGTTTCATCACGCATCTTCCATCTCAGATGCAAATCTGCTTCATACCTTTCCTCGCGACGGCGTTGGATATGACGGATATCTTCCAGTCCGGGGACTCTGAGAACCCAGACAGGCAATGGTTTGGTTCTGACTTCCAACACCTCAGTATCGGCCAGGAGAAGGCCACTGGTTGAAGTTTCCTTCAATGTTACCCGGGTCTCTGGCAGAACTCCCATGCGTTTTCCTTGAACACTGGGAGCATCCAGTTCAATGATCCGGTTATCACAGTGCCGTACAAAGGTATGCAACACAACGGGGGGTTCGGTGACATGGACTTCCACCTTGATCCGTGTCCCGGGCTTCAGGAGTGTGGACGTTTTCCGAATCTGCAAAGTATCCATTGCCGCACTGATTATCATGGTATTGGCCATTTCTTTCAAGTGAAACTTGTCGAATCCGTCACAATAGATCTCTTGGGTCCTTCCTTTGTTCAAATTACCACCATCATTAGTCTTCCCTGATGTCTGCGGTTAGGCTTTATTCTCTCAACTACTGGCTTCTTTTCACGTATTCAATCACCGCGTTTCTTCCTTCACGTTGTTCAAGATCATGGAGGAGTCTGTAACCTTGTCCATACAGATCCTCTCGCTCCTTAAGAACCCGAAGGGCCTGTTCACACTCAAAGTGCTCAAGAACTTTGGAAGCTATCCACTGGGCAAATCCTTCTTTGAGGATCAATCGTTGATTCCGTGGAATCCTCCCTTCCTGCCAGACATGCGCCAACTCATGGGCTGCTGTCTCGATCAATTTGGACCTTGGCATCCCTTTAATAAGCAGGATTCGTACCTCTTTTCGCTCTCGGATATAGGCACCCAGTTCACGCATAGTTCCCAACAGCTTGACACCTACATGAGGGGCCAGGTGATCCACAAATTGAAATCGAACGTGGGCGGGAAGCTGGAGAGCGAGATGAATGCTGATCCAACTGTGGACCTCGTTGACCAACCAGTCAGCCTCCCTGGGATCCTGAACCAGCTCTTTCCGGCATTCCGGGCAGACAGTCCGGGTCTTCCCATCTCCATCTTTCACCGGCCGTCCACAGAAAAAGCAGTGTGGAAGAGATTTGTGACATTCTTCGCAATAAAGCTCGGGAAGACCTGGGATTTTATAATAAATCCCTGTGATCGGTACGCCACAGGTCTGGCAGTAAGGGACCTGTTTCTGTTCTGATTCAGATGTGAACCCCTTTTCAGGAAGACAAAGCGAACCAGTCACCAGGAAAAGGGAAAAGTTGAGAGTGACAAGAAACCGGTGAATCATGGTCTTTCACCCTACGAATCCCCTGATAGCTCTGCAAGGCTGACTGTGGATGAGAGAAGTTGTGGTGACCGCTATTACTTGACCCTCACATCCACACACACCGCATCCCCTTCGGCATTGCGGCAAAAAATGAGTCCCCCAGACAATACGGGTGGAGTCCAGCAGGATCCTCCAAGCACCTGAAACCGTGAGAGGGTTTTGAACTCCTGCGGGGTGGCAACCGCAACCACCAGTTCGCCTTTGTCTGTGATGGCGATGATCTTACCATCCGACATGATCAGTCCCCCCTTGGCGACACTCGGTTCGCTCCATTTCACCTCTCCGGTCTCAAAGGAGACACATCGCAGTTCGCCTTGATCTTCTTTGTGAACACTGCCATCAAAGCCATAGAGATACCCCTTCCAAAGAACTGAGAGGGCGAAATGGTTACGCATATTCCGGTTTTTCCAGATCACATTCGGTTCTTTCCCCCAGGCCACCTCCAGCACCGCACCCCCCACATCATAAGCACTGGAAATGAAGATCCGGTTGCCCTGGACCACAGGGGTGGCGCAGTTGGTGTCATCAAAGGTTTCCCAGCGGTAACGGCACCCCTCCTCACCGGTCTTGAGATCGAAAACCAGAAGGCCATATCCATTGAGGGTCGCTGCACAACGCCGTCCCTCCAGATCGAAAGCCACTGGCGAGGTGAAAGCACGACGTACCGGCGGGTGTTTCCACAGGACTTTACCGTCCTTCTTATCAAGCGCCGCCATCACGCCCACATCTACCAGAACCAGATCCCCTTCCACCAATGGTGAACAGGAGATCCCGAAGTCTGAAACCTCGACTTCAAGATCCTTGGGGAGATTCCGTTCCCAGCGCAGCTTGCCATCCATGGCTGAGAGACAACAGAGATGGCCCTCTTTGCCCAAGGTGTAGACCGCATCACCATCGATCGAGGGAGTGGTACAGGGTCCCCCCGCATGATAGGTGGCACACAGGCCTGCCGGATATTGGTATCGCCAGAGTTCTTCTCCCGTGAGCGCATTCAGGCACAGAATGGTTTCCTTCCCCTCCTGGTTCCCCATGGTCCAGACACGATCTCCCACCACTGCAAAGGAGGAGTAACCTTTCCCCAGTGAGGCATTCCAGAGAATCGGCGGCCCCTCATTGGGCCACTCCGCCAGCCAGCCGGTCTCGGAGGTGATCCCATTCCGGTCCGGTCCCATGAACTGAGGCCAGTTGACTTGACCACAACTTGCTGAGGTGGATACCAGGACACACAAACTTGGTAAAACAAGACGAAACGCAAGGGCACTACGAGCCATCGAATCACCTCCATGGTTTTCCCTACCGCCCGGGACGGGTCGGTATGGAAGAGCGAGGATACGACCGATCACGCTTTCATGCCAGAGTCTCATTGACACTGAGGGGTCAATCGGTTAACCCTTGCCGTTGCAGAAATATTACTGATTCACCGAGGTCAACCATGCCGAAAAACTGCAGTACCTTTTTTGAGTCCTTTGAGAATCCATCCCATGAATATCGTGGAAAACCTTTCTGGTCCTGGAATGGGAAATTGGATCCGGATGAACTTCGCCGCCAGGTCCGCATCCTCCACCGGATGGGGATGGGGGGTGGGTTCCTGCATTCACGCGTGGGACTGGCGACTGAGTACCTGGGCAAGGAATGGTTCGACTGCATCCGTGCCTCGGTGGACGAATGCAAGAAGCTGGGAATGGAGGCCTGGCTTTATGATGAGGATCGTTGGCCTTCCGGTTCGGCGGGCGGCCTGGTCACCAAAGATCCGAAGTACCGTCTGCGTTTCCTGGCCATGGAGGTCCGTCCCCCCGAGCTCTTCGAAGGGCATGAGGGCCTGCTGGGAGCCTGGGAGGCACGAATTCCTGAATCCGGAAAAGCCACCGGCCTGCGGTGCTTGAAAAAAGGAGAAAAGCCAAGGAAGGGGAAAGACCTCAAGGTCCTCTGCATCAAGGCCATCCCGATGCCCCAAAACAGTTGGTACAACGGCTACACTTATCTCGATGTGCTCTCCCCCGAAGCGGTCGACCGTTTTATCGAGGTCACCCATGAGGCCTATCGCAAAGAGATCGGGGAAGAGTTTGGAAAGGGAGTGCTGGGCATCTTCACCGATGAGCCGAACTATGGTTTCGTTTGGCCCTTCAATTTCGACCTTCCCGAGGAAGTCCGCCTTGCGGTCAATCCCTGGACACCAAAATTCCGCGAGTTCTTCAGGGCGGAATATGGATATGACCTGATCCCGCATCTTCCGGAGTTGTTCCTCGATGTGGAGGGAGTGGAGATCTCCCAGGCTCGTTATCACTACCGCGCTCTGGCCACCAGATTGTTCGTGGAGAGTTTCTCCAAACGAATCGGGAAGTGGTGTGAGAAGAACAGGATCGCACTCACCGGGCATGTCCTCCTGGAGGGCAACATGCGTGCCTCCACCATGGTAGTCGGTTCCACCATGCCCTTTTATGAGTACATGCAGGTTCCCGGCATCGATATCCTTTCCGAACACAGCTATGAGTATGACACCGCCAAGCAGACCGTCTCGGTTGCACGCCAGATGGGACGTAAGTGGGTGCTCTCCGAGTTGTATGGATGCACCGGCTGGGATTTCCCGATGGAGGGACATAAGGCGGTAGGCGACTGGCAGGCCGCATTGGGAGTCAATCTCCGTTGCCACCACCTCTCCTGGTACACCATGAAGGGCGAGGCGAAACGCGACTACCCAGCCTCGATTTTCTTCCAGTCCGCCTGGTGGGAACATTACCCGGCAGTGGAAGACTATTTTTCGCGCGTCCATGTGGCGCTCACCGAGGGCGATGCGGTCCGGAGGATTCTGGTCATCCACCCCATCGAAAGCATGTGGGTCAAGTTCCGTCCCCCCTGTATCGGCAAGGGTGGTGTGGCCGATGTGTTCAATGAACGCAATGCGGATGTCCGTGAGCTGGATGAGATGCTCCCCACCCTGCGCAACTGGCTGCTGGAGGCCCATCTCGATTTCGACTATGGCGATGAGGCGCTTCTGGCGAAACACGGCTCAGTTGTCACCGGGAAGAGGGGAACCATTCTCCAGGTGGCGAAGGTGAGTTATGACACCGTGCTGGTACCACCTGGAATCACGATCCGCTCTTCCACTCTCAAGCTCCTGAAACGTTTCCAGGCTGCCGGTGGGACCGTGGTTTTCAGCGGTAAGGCACCTCAAGCGGTGGATGGAGCTCCCTCTGGCGAGGCGATCAATCTGGCGGCCAAGTGTCAGCTTGTGGACTTCACTCGAGGAGCTGTAGTGAAAGCGCTGGAGGAAACCCGTGAGGTGTCTCTCACTGACAGCAAGAACAAAGAGATCCCTTCCCTGCTCTACATGTTGCGTGAGTCGGATGAGAGGCGTGTGCTCTTTTTCTGCAACACCGACCGAAAGAAGGGCTATGACAAGGTCGAGGTCTGGATCCAAGGGGCAGGAACCGTGGTCGAACTGGATCCGCTGACAGGAGCGAAATCGGTGGTTCCCTCCGCCAGGGGAGATGGCTGGGTGAGTTTCACCACCAGTGTCACACCCACAGGCAGCCGTCTGTTCACACTGGAAAAGCAGAAACCAGCGGGGCTCAAGGTCCAAAAGGAACTCAAGGAGGTGCGCAAGCAGACTCTGCGATTGGAACCAGGCGCACAGCTGAGCGAGGAAAATGTGCTGGTACTGGACCGTCCCACCTACCGGATTGGAGATGGAAAGGTGAGTAAACCCACCGAGATCCTGCGCGTGGATAGCGCGGTACGTGATGCTTTGGGGGTTCCGCATCGTGGGGGCGAGATGCTGCAACCCTGGGCCCGTCCCAAGGAAAAAAATCCCCCCAAGGTGCCACTCACTCTGACCTATTCCTTCCAGGTCCGCACACTACCAAGTGGTCCCCTCTACCTCGCTCTGGAGAATGCCGACCGTTTTATGATCAAAGTCAATGGGATGCCAGTTCCGGTGGATGAATCCGGCGCGGGTTGGTGGGTGGATCCCTGCCTGACCAAGGTCCGGCTGGATCCCTCCCTGCTCCATGTTGGGAAGAATGAGGTCACGCTCTCCATCAACTTCACCCCAGAGGATGAGCTCGAGGCCATGTTCCTTCTGGGCGGCTTTGGCGTCAGCGTGAAAGGGACCGAATGCGACCTGGTTCAGCTCACACAAGCACTCAAGCTGGGCAGTTGGGTCAAGCAGGGTCTGCCCTTCTATGGCGGCGCGGTCACTTACCGCTTCAACTTGAAGAGAGCGCCATCTATGGGAGAGCGTGTGTTTTTCTCAGCGCCCAATTTCAAGGGAGCCATGGCCCGTGTGCTGGTGAATGGAGAGCAGGCCGGTTATCTCTTGTGGCCGCCTTACGAAGTCGACATCACAGACCTCTTGAAGAAGACCGGCAACGAGATTGCTCTCCAGGTGATCGGCAGCCGTCGGAATACTTTCGGGCCGTTGCATGAAAAGAATCCCAATCCATGGGCGGTGGGACCGGGAAATTTCGTGACCACCGGTGATGATTGGTCGGAAGAGTATGTCCTCAAGCCATGCGGGTTGATGGAAGCGCCGGTGGTGGTGGTGAGGAAATAAAGGAGATTGATGTCGATTGGAGAACTCCATCACTGCCCTCCCCCGCTGTTGGGGGAGGGCAAGCGTGGAGTGAGAGGGTTACGGGGTTGGCTCCGGCTCCGCCGAGAAGGTGATCCCCTCGAGCGGAAATCCCTGCGTGTCCGTGAAGCGGATGTTGAAATCCCACTTGCCATGCGAATTAAGCGAAGTCACCCCCAAGAGGGTTCTTCCCTTTGGAATCGTTACCGGGACCCGCTCCTCAAAGTCATAGCGGTCCTTCCAGAAGCTGCCATGGCCGCGCTCCGGGTAATTCCGCCGGTCGAAAACGATTTCCTTTCCAAGTCTGATGATTACGCCGTCATCCCACCCGATGTTGAGGAAACCGGGGGTGTTCTCTCGCGCATGGACCCAGCAGGCAAGCAGCGCAGAGGCCTGGCCGGTGCCGCGTCCCTCGAAGGCAGTGGCAACACGCACACTTCCAAGAGGTTCACGGTTCAGGAAGGGGAACCAACGCACCGCGCCATCCCGTCCTGGATAGGGTGTGTCGAGACGGATCGGCTTACTGAAAGGAAGCTCGGTAAAGTAAGCCGGATTATTGACCAGGTTCCCGAAGGGCCCCATCACCAGCCAATCGCCAGGGGTTCCAAAACGGCCACAGAAATCACAGGCGCTGATCTCCCCATGATCGAAAGCGTTCACATGCTCGATCAGACGCAGGACCTTGGGATCCTGAGTGGTCTCATCGCTGGCCAGGATCTTGTGCCACCCCTCGATGACTTGATCGGCGCCATCGAAGGTTTGCTTGGCCAGTCCATATTTGGTTTCAAGTTCCGGAGTGTGTTGATACCAGATGGGTTGAGCTGTGAAACTCCAGATGTAGCGCTTGGCGACTGAACGCAGGATCTTCATCTGAGCATCGAGTTCCGCCAATTCAACCGGCCAAGGCCGAATGGGGTAATCCTTCCCGCCGGTTTCAATCATATGAAGCGGCCAGACACCTGGGGCTACTGTGCAACGACGGCGCCAGTAATCCGCTGCTCTGGGACTCAACAGGACAGGGGCAATACAATCTGCCACACGTGGAATCGCCACCTGCGAGGGGGGATCCAGCAATGAATAAGACCTTTCCGAGGCCATGTGGCATCCACCGGGGGCCTCACGCTCCGCCATGACCTCCAAAGTTCCCTCCACAAAGGCCCGCCCCAGTGTCTTTCCCCACAGATCGCCGGGCAATGAAAAGACCACCGCCTCCGGGAACTCATCCAGGATCGCGCTCATGGCGATCCGTCCCTCCAGGGATGCCGCACGGATCAGGTCTTCCGCGGCGTAGTTCTCGTACTTGTAGATCTCATGGTCGAGTTCATAACGCGGGTAGGGGTATTCGACATCGATGCTGACGCCGCGGAATCCCAGTTCTTTGGCAGCTCTTCCGAGGGCAGCAAAGTGACTTTTGAACCTGGCCTGGTATTCCTCTGAGAGAAGGGTCTTCGCGGATGGCCAGGCGCCGCTATCCGAAAAACAGACTCCGAGCAGATTCTCGGTCACCCCCGCAGCACGGAGGTTCTTGAGGTTCTCACGGACACGGTCTTTCCAGTCGGTAGTGGCGGGAGTGGCCTCGCCGATGCCGATGTTGGCGGCCACTCCCTCATCCCAGGTTCCAATGACGAAAAAGAACCCATCGTAGATGCGCGCCACTTCGGCGGCATGATCGTTGAAATACCCGTTCGGTTGCACCGAGTAGGCCAGCATCTTGGGGGCAGACCAGGAGGGGGCACCAAGAATGAGTAGAGTAAGAAGAACCAAGCTGGAACAAGAAAGGACTCTCCTTCCAGCCTTCAAGGCAGATTGATGCGGGTAGAATCGCTTCATGGAATCACTCCCTTATTGGATCTCGAGGTAATCTTTATCCGGTAGTTGCGGGAAAGGCGCTGTCGGCAGGGTCTGGTACCAGTAGGCCACTGAGGCGATGTCATCCTGGAGCGGCAGGTAACGTCCCTCGCTCCGCCAGCCAAGAGCCTGGATGGTTACCTTGAGGTCCTTCTCGAAACGGATCGGGTCCATCACATGCCAACGGTAAAGACCAAAACGCTGGTTGGCCTTGTAGGTGCCATCGGGACGGATGACTTGGGGCATTCCCAGGAAGGGACCGGAGTAAGCGGTGTACTCACCCTCGACATCGAAGTTATAGGAGCCGCCGAAATAGTCCTCGGTGCCGGTTCCGGCGATGGTCGGGAACTCCTTGTCACCATCCATGAAGAACTTGATTTCGCCCTCACCCCACCAGCCGTTGTTGTTGACCTGGCGCGCCATGTAGGTCCCGACATAATGCCCCTTACCCTTGATGCCATCCACGATGGTGTAGTCGGTTTTGTAAGGCAGGGGGTTGGTACGTCGGAATTGGGCATGGAAATAGGCGGCATCCTCCGGCACTTCGGTGAGGGTGTAATTGATCTGAAAATAACAGCCGATCCTGTCCTTGCTACGGTTCTCCAGGGTCATCCGGCAGTGCTTGCGGAAGGGCATCGGCCAGAAGCAGTTGAAGCCGCTCTTGGGATTCACACTGACCGGGATGGAGTTGATCTGAACATAGGGCCCCCAACCAACCGCGAAGAAATCGGGAATGGGGCATTCGACCGAGGGTTGATCCTGGTGGTCCCAGTAGATGCGCAGAATGGTCTCGCGGGTGAGTTGGCCGGTGATCCAGATACTCTGGATGGCGCCGGGGCCCTCGATGTCAGCCAGGGTGAAGGTCGAGGTTCCCTCAATATGGACCGCGGGAGAGACCTTCCAGCCCTGACCCAGGTCACGGGCCGCCTTGGCCCCAAAACCCTCGGTGGCCATGCCTGCCTTGCCTTTCTCGCCGGTGAAGTTTTCGGCGCTGATCGAACGGCTCTTGGCCTCGGAGAGGCGCGAGAGGTTACCCAGGCTCATGTCGAGGCCATTAAAGGGGGTGGCTCCCTTCTCCTCAGCGCCCGCGCAGACACACAGGCACAATGCCAAATAAACGGTCACGGCTCGTTTCATCTTGATCCTCCTCCTAGTCACTGGATGGTTTGTCAGTAGGACAGAATGAGGGGAAGTATGGGAAAGGTTGGGGGGAGGAGCAAGTGGAGAGGGGGGAAAAAGCCCAGCAATCTCTCTATTGGAAGAGGTCGTTGTGTGAACCCGTACGTTCGAGTCTCAGAGTCTCTTCATCAACCGAATAGATCAGCAACCAATCTGCCTCAATATGGCAGTCACGGCAGTCCTTCCATTCACCCAACAAAGGATGATCGTGGTGTTTCGGATCAAGCGGTTCACCCTGTGCCAGACATAAAACAATGGATTTGAGTTTCTCAATATCTTTCCCACGTTTCCCCATTCGCTTGACATCCTTAGCGAATTGTTTCGTCTGGGAAAGCTTCTTCATCTCTCCCAACTCGCGAACATCTTTTCGGGACTATCGAAGGTTTCGACATCCTCGCCTTTTCGGCTCTTTTTAAGCGTCTTAGCGGTGGTTTCATTGGGGATGTGGACACTAAAAGGAAGACCGCCTCGTAGACAAATCTGGTGGTAAAAAAGGCGGATCGCCTCGGTCGGGTTGAGTCCGAGTTCCATGAGGACCTTTTCAGCCTTCTTTTTCGTCTGAGGCTCGATACGGGCATGGATTGTGGCTGTTTTGTTCATAAGAATGATTGTGTCACATTTGCAACACAGCGTCAAGTTAAAAAACCTCAGAGATATCAGTCACCATGAGAACTAACCCTTTCCCTCGATCCCAATGGGCATATTGTTTTGACCAATCTCGAGTGATCATCTCATGAGCCTTTTCAGATCCCTCTTTTTGATTTCTGGCTCGGACCACATGGTGTGTAAAGAAACCAACGATACTACTGGTTTCCGTTCCAATTTCTTCCACCGTTAGTACATCTACACCCTCTCCGTGAACTTGGACGCCATAGAAATGCATTTCATGGGGCTCCATCTATTGTAGGAGGTATTGAATCGTGGATGGGATAGAAGTTATGGAGAGACGTGGAAGAGGACGGATTGAAGTCGATCCGTTTTCCACAAGTTTCCGTTTCCCTTCCATGACCTCCACGATTCAACTTGGTGAGTGGCCACATGGACACGATGGAATCGGGACGCAATGGAATCGGGACGCAATGGAATGCGTCCCTCCATGGAGGGACCCGCTCCGTCGGGTCCGGGGCTTCTCCCCCCTCCTCACTCATCCCGGTGCACTGTCGCAGGTGAGAAAGCCGGGATGCAGACCGCGATGTAGTCAGCGCCCTCTTCGTTGGGTGTGCTGTATTGGACCCACTCGCCGGGGTGAGCGATGATGGCTTGACCGGCGGTAACATCAATATCTCCCTCTTGGGTAGTCACCCGCAGCAGCCCGCTCAGGACCAGGGTGTACTCCTCAAACTCCGGGGTCTGCCCCGGCTCCACCCAGCCACATGGGCTGTGCATGTGGGCGATACTGACCCCTTCGGTTTTGGTGTTCACCCGTCCGATGAATTCCTCGATGATTTTGGGTTTGTTACCCGCCGCGGTGATACGCGTGGGTGATGAAATGTGTGTCGGCATGAGAACCTCATTGAGATGAAAATTCTGCAAGACAAAACATGCTCCCGTTTGGAGCTTCAACCTTTAGGTTGCTCAAGCACGCTAAAGCGTGTACTCCGAACCCGATCCACACGCTAAAGCGTGAACTCCAGACAACTCTATTTGGAAAACTTCCCCATCAGTTTCCCCTCGCGCAACACGTGCCCCTTCATGGCCTCCTCGACCTCCTTCTTGGTCGCACCCACCTTGAGGCCAAGCTTCTTGTCGAGGGCATACACCTTGAAGAAATACCGGTGCGTGCCGCTGGGGGGACAAGGACCGCCATATCCAAGCTTGCGGAAATCATTGGTGCCATGGATGGCGCCATTCTTGAGGGTCTTCTCCGGTGGAATATTCTCAACCAGCTCTTTCGTGTCGGGCGGGAGGTCGAACAACACCCAGTGCACCCAGGTCCCCACCGGCGCATCGGGATCATCGCTGATCAGAGCCAGCGACTTGGCCTCCTCCGGAACCGACTCGATCTTGAGAGGCGGGGAGATATTCGCTCCCTTGCAGGTGTACTTCGCGGGGATCATGCCGCCTTCCTTGAACGCGGCGCTGGTGACTTGGATCTCCACTTTTTTACCCTCCTTTTCAAGGGGTTGAGGGAAAGCCTCTGGACAGGCCAGGGCGAAAGCGAGGAACAACAGGAGACTAGACAAGAGCAAAGGTCTCATTACCTTGGTGACCACCTTTCACCCTACAGTCTGGCACCCACGCCGTGTGGGGTCAATCATGCTTTTGAAGACCTCACCCCCCACCCCAACCCTCCCCCGCAAGGGGGGAGGGTTGGGGTGGGGGGTTGAGGTAACAAACCTTCAAGGAGAAATAAAATGCAACTGGATCATGCCGCTTTTCGAGTCGCCGACCTGGACCGTGCCATCAACTTCTATACCGGGGTCTTCGGCCTCAGACTGATGTTCCGCCAGGAAGACCCCGAACACCATGAAGCTTTCGCCTTTCTGGAGGTGGAGGGAGGCAACCTGGAGCTGCTCCAGTGTCTCGATGAGCAGAACCGGCCCATCCCGTATTCCCCTCCTGGAGTGGAACCACCCTTTACTCCGCATTTGGCGATGAAGTCAGATGACCTCGATCAGCTGGTGACCACTTTGCGGGAGAAAGGTGTCCCGATTGTGAAAGGCCCACTTGAGATTCCGGGTCAGGTCAAATGGTTGTACCTGACCGACCCGGACCAGAATGTTTTGGAGTTTGTGCAATGGTTGTAGACTGAATCGAAAATCTCACTCAGCTCGCCCACGAGTTGCACTCATGGGCCTGGAGATTGCACATTTCCAACTCAGCTCGCCCACGAGTTGCACTCGTGGGCGGAACCCTTCTAGCGGAGTTGTACTCCGCTTGGGTCTTGCACCAGAGTTGAGCCGAGTGGGAGTACAACTCCCACAGAAGGGTCGAGCCCCGGAGTTCAACTCCGGGTCCAGCTAATGCGGGTACTAGGAGAACTAAAGATGCGCATCGGGATTGTGTGTTATCCCTCCATCGGTGGGAGCGGAATTGTGGCCAGCGAATTGGGCAAGGCATTGCTTGAACGCGGGCATGATATTCACTTCTTTTCCTATGATCTTCCCCACCGTCTGGCCGGCGATGAGGCGCGCTATACCTTCCACCATGTGGATGTTCCCATTTACCCGGTGTTCCGCTTTCCGCCTTATACCCTTGCGCTGGCCACCAAGCTGGCCGAGGCCGCGCAGGAACATCAGCTCGATGTGATCCATGTCCATTATGCCATCCCTCATTCGACCTCGGCTCTGCTGGCCAAGATGATGACCTGCCATTATCACCAGCGCAAACTCAAGATCATCACCACGTTGCATGGAACCGATATCGATCTGGTGGGATGGGAGCCCAGTTACCGTACCGCGGTCGAGTTCAGCATCAACAGCAGCGATGCGGTGACCGCGGTCTCGGAGGATCTCAAGCGGGCCACCCTCGAAAAGTTCGGCGTCACACGTGATATCCGTGTCATTTACAACCCGATCGACACCACCGTGTTTCGTCCCAATCCCAATGGGTCCACCTCCGGCAACGGACGTTTTAAGACCATCCTGCATGTCTCCAATTTCCGTCCCGTGAAACGTGTCCAGGATGCGGTCAAGATCCTCGATCTGGCCAGGAACTATCTCCCGGTCCGTTTGGTCTTCTTTGGAGACGGCCCGGACCGTCCGCTTGCCGAACGCACAGCCAAGCAGCTGGGTGTGCTGGATCGTGTCGACTTCGAGGGCTCGGTTCAGAATATCGAGGAACGTCTGAGGCAGGGGGATTTGCTGCTATCGACCTCAAACAATGAATCTTTCGGCATGTCCATCGCGGAGGCCATGGCAACCGGGTTGCCGGTGGTGGCTTACCGGGTTGGCGGCATTCCGGAGGTGGTGGAGGATGGAGTCAATGGCCGTCTGGTAGATCCGGGATGTATCTGTGATGCTGCCAAGGCGGTGGTGCAGATCCTTTCCAATCCCGCTTTACGTACTCAATATGGGAGGAGCGCCCGCAAGCGGATCGAGGAGCATTTCCGTTGCGACCTGATCGCCAAGCAATACGAGGAGCTTTACCAGGAGGTGTTGGAGCAAGAGAGTCCGTGCATGGGGGCACTCAATTTCGCGAAGGTGGAGGGGTGACCCCTCATTCATCTTAACAGATCCTCCACCATGGCGCTGCCAACACACGCCGAGTAATGGGGAAAGTCTCCGAACCGCCATAAAGAAACAGGCCGCGTGTCCGCTGGACCTCATCGAGGACGAGTCGAGGGGCCCGGTTCACGACACTTTCGGGATCGGTCTCGGCCTGTGTCCGCAGGTCAAAGTCATCCAGTGTGAGGTAGGGCCGGTTCTTCAGCTCTGGGAGCGAGCGAACCAAGGTGGTTTTGCCGGTTTAACGAGCGCCAAGCAGAACTACGACAGGCGCTGTCCTCAGGGCATGGATCACCGCAACCGAAGCGGCGCGTGGAAGGAGAGAGGGGCTCTGTGGGTATTCCATACATGATGAGTATGGATTACACAAGGTTTATGGACGGCTTTGAAAGACCAGAGATCAGAACTATGAGCAAAAATTGATAAAATATGCACAACATATTGTACTATCTAATAACCCATATCCATATCTGAAGCGGTTACGTCTTTTTTTGGGAAAAAAGACACGACTCCTCACACCAGTACCCCACTCCATACACGGTCCGGATGATTTTCGGATCATGCGGGTCGGCCTCGATGCGTTTGCGGAGTTGTGAAATGTGTTGATCCAGAGCGCAGCTGCTGGGAATGTCGTCCATTCCCCAGCAATGGTCGAAAAACAGGTCGCGATCCACTACCTTGCCCTCTTGAGCCTCATCCGGTAAGGTCAATCGAAGTCTTTGAAACACAGGCATTTCCTAAGGCGATCGTTTTTCCGGATCCTCAATCGATGGGAATGTGTCAAAGACAGCATCGTGGCGGTCACACCACCACTTTCCATATGTCAACGGAGGAGAAATCCATGCTTTGCCCTCAAACCCAGTGCCGTTTAGGGGGAACCACTCTCTTGCTTGTTCTCATTCTGGGAACCACCCAACCCGCTCTGGGAGGGGACTGGCCACAGTACCGAGGTGCTCACCTGGATGGAACCACCGAAGAGAAAGTGGTGCTTCGCAACTGGCCGAAGGAGGGTCCCCCAAAAGTCTGGAAAGTGCCGACTCCCAATGGCTTCAGCTCCTTCACCACCGCAGGTGGTAAGGCCTTCACCCTGGTCAGCCGTGAGGATGCGGATGGGCTCCTGAGAGAGACTTGTGTTGCTCTGGATGCCGCGACCGGGAAAGAACTCTGGGCCTTTATGATGTGCATCGCCAAGTATGAAGGCGGGGGTGATTCCGGAACGGATGACAACAAGGGAGGCGATGGCTCACGATCGACACCTTCACTGGATGGGGGGCGCGTCTATGTGTATGACTCACAGATCCACCTCTACTGCCTGAATGGAGAGGATGGCAAGGTTCTCTGGTCCAAGAATATTGGAGAGGATTTCGCCGGCCCGAATATCCGTTGGCAAAGCGCGGCCTCCCCCTTGATCGATGGGGATCTCGTGTTTGTTCCCGGTGGGGGACCTGGACAGGCTTTTATTGCCTTCAACAAAGTGACCGGGGATGTCGTCTGGAAAAATCTCGACGACCAGATGACTCATGCCACGCCAGTTCCCGCCACGATTCACGATGTCCGTCAGATCATCTTTTTCGCGCAATCCGGTCTGGTCTCGGTTGAGGCGAAAACCGGTAAGGAGCTGTGGCGGTACCCCTTCCCCTACAAGGTCTCGACCGCCGCCTCGCCGGTTGTCTACAAAGACCTGGTTTACTGTTCCGCGGGATATGGAGTGGGCGCGGGCCTTTGCCGGATCAGGAAGACCGCGGCCGGCATGGAGGCCGAGGAAGTCTGGCGTAAACCCAACCAGCTGTTCAACCATTGGAGCACCCCTGTGTGCAAGGATGGCTACCTGTATGGCATGTTCAGCTTCAAAGACCATGGCAAAGGGCCTGTCAAATGTGTCGAACTCCTGACTGGCAACGAGAAGTGGTCAAAGGATGGCTTCGGTCCGGGTAATGTCATCCTCGCGGGAGATTTATTCCTGGCCCTTTCGGATAAAGGCGAACTGGTTCTCTTCGAGCCAACCCCCTCCGCTTATAAAGAGATCGCACGTACCGATGTCCTGGATGGGAAATGCTGGTCAACCCCCATCCTGAGTAATGGCCACATCTTTGCCCGCAGCACCAAGGAAGCGGTCTGTCTGGATGTTTCCAATAGCAAATAAACGTCCTCATGTCCTCCCCCTCTCCCAGTGGGAGAGGGGGAGGGGGACGAGGTTTTCCCCGCATGCTTTTCATTCACGCCAGTCACCATTAACGTACTTGCCCAGACAAACCCATGGGCGCCTCTACAAGCACTTCAACAGAAACCTTGCCCGGCAGTCTGGCCAACATGAACCATCCAGCCAGCCGGCCGTTGGTAATCTTCTTTTTCGTCTTTTACCTGATCGCCATCATCCGTAATGCCTGGCTATGTGATGACGCTTACATCACATTGAGGACTGTCGACAACTTCATCCATGGGTATGGACTCACCTGGAATACCGC
Source organism: uncultured bacterium (assembly GCA_964481775.1). GTDB lineage: Bacteria > Hinthialibacterota > Hinthialibacteria > OLB16 > OLB16 > OLB16. The sequence continues at coordinate 49,846 of CAYZUX010000005.1, forward strand.
CGAACGGGTCCAGGTTTACACCCATCCTTTATGGATGCTCTGCCTGTCTTTTTTTTACTTCTTCACACGCGAAGCCTATTTCACCACCCTGTTCTTTTCACTCACGGTCTCCGCCGCGGTGGGATATCTGCTGGCTTTCCGGATCGCGCGTTGCGCGGGCACAGCGATCATTTGCCTGACATGCCTGACCTTCTCGAAGGCCTATCTCGATTACTCCACCTCCGGTCTGGAAAATCCTCTTACACACCTTCTGTTGGCCATTTTCATCCTGACAATCCGCCAACCCGGCAGAGATCTCCGTTGGTTATTCCGTCTATCGCTGATCGCTGCCCTGGCCGCAACCAACCGGATCGATACGATTCTCTTGTACTTCCCCGCACTCCTTTACGGCATCTTCCATCTTCCAAAGGGGGGACGTGCCAAAACATATCTCAAAGGATTCACTCCATTCATTCTCTGGGAGTTTTTTTGCCTGATCTATTACGGTTTCCCTTTCCCCAATACCGCTTATGCCAAGCTCAACACAGGTATTCCCGCCACCGATCTCATCTTCCAGGGGGTTTGCTATCTGTTGAACTCACTCACACTCGACCCGCTCACACTGCTCGTCATATTTGCGGGAATTACCTTGACCTTCTCACGGAGTGGGGGCCAATCGCAGAGTAGTGAATCCATTCATCTTAAGGAAAACAAGGCGAATGAATTCGCTATTCCACAAGTGATTTCCATTGGGCTTGTATTGTATCTGCTCTATGTGATCTGGATTGGGGGTGATTTCATGAGCGGGAGGTTCCTGTCTGCGGTTCTTCTGGGTTCGGTGGCCTTATTCGCATCCACCTGGGTCATCGACCTCAAGTCCTCTGTTCCAGTGCTCGTGATGGTGTTGCTGGTGAGTCTTTATTCTCCTCATTCTCAATATCTTCTCGATCTGGGGCACCCGCTTTCACAGCAGGTTTCCGTTATCGACAACAAGGGAATCGCTGATGAAAGGGCTTATTACCATGCTGCCTCAGGACTTGTGAACATCTCCCGCCACCAGGAACTGCCTTACAACGCCTGGGTTCTCGAGGGACGCAAGGCACGTGAGAAAGGGGCTGATGTGGTCACCCGCGAGAACATTGGTCTGTTCGGCTACTATGCCGGCCCCCAGGTCCATATCGTGGATATCTGGGCCTTGGCGGATCCGCTCCTGACACGTCTTCCGATGGTTCAGCAGGATTGGAGGATTGGTCACTTTCAACGGGAAATCCCAGGTGGGTATATCCCGACTCTCCAGTCCGGGAAAAATCAGTTGGTGAATCCCAACATTGCCGCTTTTTATGACAGGCTTGTCCTTATCACTCGGGGTTCCCTGTCCAGCCCAACGAGGTGGTATGAGATTCTTAAGATGAATCTGGGTTGGTATGATGACTTGATTCAGCCGGTTGAATAACCATCCCCCTGAAATCATCAAACCTTGTATGATAGTTACCATTCATGCCGAAACTGATCTATACCGAAACACGACCCCTGACTGGCTGGCGCAAGACCCACGATGTTCTCAGGTTCTACTGGTGGTGGTGGGTCAACCGGATGTATATGCGTCTCTGGTTCCGTCTCTCCATCGACGGGGAGGAAAACATCCCGGCCTCTGGAGCAGCGATTCTGGCCAGCAACCACTTAAGTTACCTGGATGCCAACATCATCTCGGCGGCCTCGCCCCGCAAGGTCTCCTTTATGATCGCACGCGAATGGTACGAACATTGGACCATCCGTTGGATGGCCGAATTCCTGGGGTGTATTCCGGTAAATCGAAGCGGACAGGACCTGGCAGCTGTCAAAACCGCACTGAAGCATCTTTCGAAAGGTTACCTGTTGGGTTGTTTCCCGGAAGGTGGAATCAGCCAAAGTGGTGAGATGCAGGATGGAAAGCTTGGAGTGGCTTTGCTTGCGGTGAAGTCGGGCTGCCCGGTAGTCCCTGTACGGCTTTCGGGATACGGTTACCAGTCATTGACAGGAACCTTCCTGATTCCCAAGCGGATTCGGATTAGTATCGGGAAGCCGCTTGTGTTCGCGGGAATCGACTCAAAAAATCGTGAGAACCTGGAACGGGTCACCGATGAACTGACTCAGGCGATACGGGAACTCGAAGGGAGTTCGAAATAAGGGGATTCATGGCACGCGGACTGGTTGTCGGTTTCCTTGCGGGCGTGGTGCTCACCCTGATTCTCGCGGGTTCTACCGCGTATTATGTCTACACCCAGATTCAACGGCGCCTTTCCTCCGAGGGAACTCAGCAGGCGGTGGAAACGCAACTGGTTTCATTACTGGGTGAAGGCGCCAGGGTGGAGAGTGCCCAGGTCACATTCCCCAACCTGATCACGCTCAACAATCTCAGTATCTCCAATGCAACCGGGACCATATTGTCCGTTGAGAAGATTGAAGCCGCTGCAGAGGGGGGAGTCACGGGTCTCCAGCAGGGTCGTTTCATCGAAGTGGTTCTCACCCGTCCGGTGATCGCACTCGAAAAAAGGCATGGACGCTGGAACCTGAGAGATCTGATCGATCCGCTTCTCGCCCGAACCACCGCCGGTGCAAATGCCTCATCCTCAACCTCAACCAGAGCGAGCCTCCCTCTCAGAATGGTTCAGATCAAGGAACCAAAACTGACTGTCGCCATGGAGAATCAACCTTTTCAGGAATATGAGGCTGAAACGCTCGTTTGTAGCCGTGAGGACCACCACTCCGCCTGGAGCTTATTCTGTCAGGGAGCCCATGTCCGTCTGAACTCAACCTCCGAGTCATTTCCCTTTGGTGATCTGGTCAACTCGATGCAGGACCTGGTTGTCTCCCGGTCAGGAAATTCAACAGCTCCCCCAGTGGATGCTGGCTCCTGGTTGGCGGGTGTCACCATGGAGAACACCAGCCTGGAACTGAACTATCCCCAACAGAACATCATCATTGAGGGCATTTCTTTCCAGGCCGATCGACTTTTTGAGACCCTCAAACTCCAGACAGGCTCTCTGGAAAAAAAAAACGATCGATCGGGAGCCTGACCTGGGAACCCTTGAATCCGCGTACAGGACAGTCGGAAATCCCCCCATTCACAATCCAGGCTGATTTCGATCTGACCTGGCTGCGAAAACCTGAAAAGTGGGGATTCATAGGCCGTCTTGACCTGCATCAGATCCTCAATCCAGAGACCTTCTCCCAGGGCCCCTGGATGGATCGGTTTCATGACCTGGCTTTGGCGGTTCCTCTGCTGACCGAGGTCTCCGCCATCGAGGTGGCTGGAGGACTCCGCCCAACCCAAAAAGAATTATCGAGCTGGCGTCTGGCAATCACCGATGCCTATGGGAGCAGATACAACTGCGATCTGGCGATCAATAGCTCCCACTGGCCCTGGTCGGTCACCGCTTCCGTTGGATCCTTTGTTGTGGCCTATGAAGACCTGGCCTCGTTGTTTGAAGCCAGGGGTCTTCCGCCTGCCAGGGGAGATATCGATATCCGGAGCATACGCGGCTCCGGTAGGCCAGGAGACTGGAGCAGCTGGATTCTTGACATTGATGCTAAAGCCTCACTCGATGGGCTGACTCTCCCGCAGACCGGGCACCGCCTGAGTGGCCTGCAGGCTGATCTGAAAACCCGGGGAAGCGGGAAGAACTGGACCGGAAAACTCTCGCTGACAGCCCAGAAAGTCGAGGGAGCACCCCTGAAGGGATCCTTAACTGGCCTCTCTCTCAATGGCCTTGATTTCGCGATCTCTGCGAATGGAATCGATCTCAAGGGGCCATATTCGGTAAGGGAAATCCTCGGTGGTTCCTGGACTGGAACCGTGGACTACTCCAACAAGGGTGATTACCACCTGACAGGGAAGAGCGGACAGGTGAATCTTTCGCCGTTTCAATCCTCTCTGTCTGGAAGCTGTGAAGCGGTCTTTGATCTCAAAGGGAATCTTGTGGATAGTTCGGATCCCAAGTTGAACTTAGACCTTTCCAGCCGGAATTTCCGTTGGGACAAGTATGACCTATCGGCCAGGCCCCTCAATGTTCAGCTGGCAGGAACCATCGAAGGAGGAAGGCGGCCACGCTGGTCCTCATCGGAGGTCAGGTGGGGAACGGTCCTCCATCTGGGTATGAAGAATTGCGTACTCAATGAAGATCTCCTGAGGATAGAAACCGCTTCTTTGTCTGGTGACCTTGGGGTGCTTCAGGAGCTGATACCAGGGATCAAGATCAGTTCCTCGGTTCAAAAGTGGATCAATCCAGGAAACTGGACCATTGATGGGGGAATTGTTATCACACTCAGGCCGGTTTTCTCCTTGAGTATCGAAAAAGGAACTATGGATACAGGGCGTGGAATCAAAGGTCCCATCGAGTTCACTTACAATGCCGACACTTCACTCTGGAGGTTCCGTTCTCCGACACTGTATTTCGATCTTGCCAAACTCCTTCAGGAATACCAGGTCAAACCTGTTCAGGCTGAGGGAACGGTGACGGTGAACCTGTCCCTCGAAGGGAAGATACCCGCACGCGATCAGACGGGGAATTGGCTCCAGTCAGGAACCATACAAGGAAAGCTGGAATCATCCACGGGCCGGATCAGGAGCCCCTTCTTGCAACCTGCAGCTCAAACCCCCTGGTTCTCCTGGAAAGATCTGGGAGGCCCCTTCGAAGTGCGGATCAGTTCCACATCAAGGCGGCTCACTGGCAGCCTATCCGCCAGACAGTGGATTTTCTTCACAATTCCATCGCAGTATAACAGCAATTACCAAAAAACCCTTGAAACCTCAGCCACCTTGAGCTTGACTGTCACCGAAACGCCCGGAGAGCCATACCAACTCCAAGAGCTGAAGATCTCCCTTGGTGATTCCAATCCTATCCGGATCCTTGCATATGGGACGATTACAAAGAATCCGGTGGGATGGACTCCAGACCTCAAGGTGAAGGGGGAAGCGGATGGAGCTGGGGTGACTCCAGTCTTTCGGGGAATCCAGCTGGGCGGGACAGGAGTTTTTATCGGGGGGATCAAGGGAAACAAGAGTGGGAACTGGATCCTGGATGGAAACCTGACATGCAGTGGTCTTCGATTCGAACAGGTTGCCTCGCCCGTGATTTTGCGGAGTGTTCGAGGACAATTTTACCTCCGTGATGTCTATCTGGACGAGATTCTTTCACGCGACCGGTGGGTGAAACGAAAACACGTCTTCCCCTCCAGCCCAGACCAGACCGACAGCCTGGACAAGGCTTTTCGACAATCGGCCAGCACTCGTGCCAACCTGCAGATCGAGGCCGCCCGGGTTGGTTCCACTCTGTATGAGAACCTGACTGTCCGCACGATCCTGATTGGTGAAACCCTTTACCTCAACACCATTGAGGGATTTTTCCCGGAAGGGGATTATCCCTTCCGGGCAACCGGTTTTGTTTTCCTGATTCCAGGACGAGGGGCTGGCTGGCGTTTACGGGGAGAGACCGAAAGAGTACCGCTCTCACTCGGGGTTCCTGGTCTGTTCGATAAAATGAGATTTGAGGAGGATCTGGTGGATGTGACCTTTTACCTTACACGGACACCACCAGGGGAAAAAGTCCAGACACGTTATCTCTCTTTGGGATTCCCCATCGGGAGATTAAAAGGTATTCCGGCGGTGGGAGGCCTGCTCTTCGGATGGACACCAGACTCACTTAACAGCACCGATCTGGTTGTCCAGAAAGTCGGAGAGGGGGATTGGCAACTCCTCAATCCGTTCCAATTACCGGAGGCAACCGCGATTCCGAAATTCATCCTCATGGATCTTCCCAAGGGTGTGTTTGACCGATTCCAAAGGGGTGGCAAGGGCCTCCTCCAGGGGGTCGGAGAGGGATTGGAGGATTTTATGGGGATGGGCGAATAAGAAATCTGTTCCCTAGGGGAGAAACGCCTTGGGATTGGCCAGCTTTTCGGGGAGGTAGGTCTCCAGCACGAAGTTGTAGCCATGCTTTGCGAATGCCTGCTGTTCCACACGAACCCCCATCTCGATCATCTTTTTCAGGGCCTTCTGCCAGGGTTTGTGACGAATGACAAAGGGATCATTTTTGAGAGCATCTTTGGCCCGTTTGATATCCACATCCTTAAGCGGATGAGTGTCCAGGTTGTAGCGGATGATGTCATCCGGAGTCACACCCAGGAAGCGTGCCCTGGGAACACAGAAAAACTCATTGATATGTGCGGCATTCCCCGAACCCACTTTCAGGGTCCGGTAGATGTTCATGTAACCGTAAGGATCACCATCGGTGAAGGCATAGACATCCAGCTTCATCTCGTCTGAAAGCTTACGGATGAACCGCCGACAGGCACGGGTTGGCACCCCGCCCATCGATATGATGATGCAATTGGCCGTCTCGGCGAAGTTGTGCTTGACCAGCCGCTGGAAGGCACCGGCGGTTTCAACCACCAGAATGAACTTGGCATTGGTTTTGAAACGCAGGTGCTCCACTGTGGTGGGAATACTGTAGGCCCCGGTGCCGAACTTCATACAGTCGATCTGGATGTCTTTGCCTGTAGAGGGGTTCTGATCGATGATGACGAGTTTGCCCATCACCTCCCCGCCCTTCTCTTCAGGCATAAAGCGCAGTTGTTCCCTGTTGATGCCGAAGAAAGCCTCGACATCATCCATGACTGTATCGGACTCGCTCTGCTCATCGAACTTGGCTGCTCCCCATCCCTTGGCCACATAATAGACTTCTCGTTTGCTGGCGATGTCATCTGTTTCGATCAGTTTCTTGCTCTCACTGACCATGCGCAGGGTTTGAGCAAAGGTTTTGACCGTGTTGAAGGAGAGCGTTCTGGACTTGACCCGGTCTCCAATCTGGAAGAATCCTTTTTTCTCGTCGTATTCCACGTTCTGGAGCGCACGGATGGGAAAATCCATCCTGGGGGCATCCATCTCTTGTGCCGACTTTTGAACACGCCTGGCAAGTTCCTCGATCCGTTTGACCAACGGTGGGTGTTTGGTGGCCATTTTTCTCTCTCCCGGCAATCCCCTCTGGACATACTCTATGCAACCCGCAAGAACGATTATTGCCATGACAGGGGTTGAAGGGCAAGTGCGTAGCGGGAATCCAACATTCCATGAAGGATGGGATGCCACAGAAAGATCACCGCCGATCCCAGTATGCTGTTACCATGGCCTTGGTCTTGATCCGAGTTCATAATGAGAGACTATGTTCACACGATTCTTTACAGAACTGTGGGAGATTTCCCTCGAAGCAGCCCCCTATCTCTGTCTCGGTTTTACACTGGGCGCCCTTTTACACCGTTATGTCAAAACCGAGTGGATGATGAAGCTTCTGGGCAAGGGAAGAATCCGTTCGACAGTCACAGCCGCCGCCATTGGTGTTCCTTTACCGCTCTGTTCGTGTTCAGTGGTGCCGACCGCCCTGGCGATTCAGAAGAAAGGGGCTTCCCGCGGAGCAACCCTGGCATTCCTCATCTCCACCCCTGAAACGGGAGTGGATTCGATCCTGTTGACTTATGGGCTGATGGGACCGGTCCTGGCCGTGGCACGTCCTTTGGCAGCCATGTTCTCGGCGATCACCGCAGGGCTGCTCCTGGAAAGCCTCCCTGAAAAAAACTCCCCGGCCGGCGAGGAATCCTCCGAGCCCAAACCCAGTTGCTGTGCCTCAAATCAGGTTCATGTGAACCTACCGCCCCCCAGAAAGCCTTTAGGGAGACGTCTGTGGGAACAGATAAAGGGAATTTACAGTTCCTTGCTACTTTTGTTTGACGAAGTGGCGGTGTGGCTCCTGATCGGTTTGGTACTTTCAGCCTTGATCAGCGCCTCGCTGCCAGAGGATCTTCTGGGATCCGGATTGGGAAGTGGCTGGACAGGAAGGTTTCTGGCTCTGGTAATCGGCCTGCCGATGTATGTCTGCGCCACCGCCTCCACCCCTCTTGCTGCCGCGTTGATGGAAAAAGGTCTCTCGGCTGGAGCGGCGTTGGTGTTCCTCCTTGTGGGTCCGGCGACCAACATCGGAACCATCGGAATTGTCGGCAAGGTCCTTGGGAAACGGGCAATTTTCGCTTACCTGACAGCGATCACAAGTATCGCCCTGCTCTTTGGGACTCTGGTGGATGAAATCGGCCTGTCCTGGTACACCCTTGGCTCGGTCCATGCGCACCACGACCATTCCGGTTCACCCGGGCGAGTCATGGCGGCTGTCATCTTATGGAGCCTTGTGCTGTGGCGTGTGGGCGCAAGACTCCGGCCCAGGAAAGAAGGAGCATCTTCCCTCCATATTTCCACAAGTCCAGAGATTTCAACCTGCTCCAGTGAAAAATAGGGATTTTTCAAAAGGAAAGACTCCTCACCTGAAACCTGTGAAAAGGATTGACAGGACCTGAGGGACCTGATAGAAATATGAGCGTTGGTCGATGGGAAGTGGCCCGTCTCTCGGAAGGCCAGAGGACGCCGAGCCGGAAGGCCGGGGAAGGTGGGTTGTATTTTTTCCGGAAGCCGACTACGCTCCCTTCCGATAGACGTTATCGGAGGGCCGTCCCGCGGTTGCGGGGTTGACAATCTAATAGGAGGAATTGATGAGCATGAAACGGGTAGTAATGGGTCTTGTTGTGGTTCTTGCTTTGGGTCTGGCTGTTGTGCCCAGCCATGCGTTCCTGTTTGGGAACTGCTGCTGCACATGTAACACGAGCTGCTGCGCGGTTGCGCCGTACGAGGTGAAGGTTTCCTACACCCCGATTCAGCCGCAGCCGGGTGAGTGCACCTACTGCACATGCTTGCCGTATGGTTGCCCGGATGGTGCTCCGTGCGTGACTGGTTGCCCGCCCTGTGCGGCTCCAGCCCCTTGCGCGGCTCCGGCTCCCTGCGCCGCTCCATGCGGTATTAACCTGTGCGGTCTCCTGACCGCCCCGTGCTGCGTCGTTGGTCCGGTTGTTTCCGGCGCTTGCGGCCTGGTCGGTGGTGTTCTGGATTGCGCGTGCGGCATCGTCGGCGGTGTGCTCGGCTGCTTCGGTTGCTGCGCTCCGTGCGCCCCTTGTGGTGCTGGCGCTCCAGCGATGGCTCAGTAGTCCAAATCACACTTAGTAGTGATCTGAAATTGAGGGAGGATCGAAAGATCCTCCCTTTTTTATTTTTTGCTCGAAGTTCGAGTATCATTCAGATGGGTACACTTCGGCGAATGAATTCGCCACTCCGGTCCGAATGTTTCACGATAACTCCTCTAATGTCCGGCTGGCACTTGCCGATAACAGCTTAGCGAAAGGCCCCAGCGTGGGTACCATATTTCAGGAGGAGGATCAGAAGAGCATGAAACGGGTAGTAATGGGTCTTGTTGTGGTTCTTGCTTTGGGCCTGGCTGTGGCCCCCAGTCATGCGTTCCTATTCGGGAACTGCTGTTGTAATACCTGCTGTTGCGCAGTTGCACCTTATGAGGTGAAGGTTTCCTACACCCCAATCCAGCCCCAACCAGGCGAGTGCACCTATTGCACCTGCCTGCCTTATGGGTGTCCGGATGGTGCTCCTTGCATTACCCCTTGCGGCCCAGGTGCCTGTGGTGCTCCGTGTGCCGCTCCCTGTGGTGCCGCGCCTTGCGGCCCGATGATGGGTGGCTGTTCACCATGCGCTTGCATCGCTCCAGTTGTCTCCGGTGCTCTCGGAATGGTGGGCGGTGTGCTGGACTGTGCCTGTGGTATTGTTGGCGGAATTCTCGGATGTCTTGGCTGCTGCAGCCCCTGCTCAGCCCCATGTGGCGGCATGCCCTGTGGCGGTATGATGCCGGCCGCTCAGTAAGAATCTATCACAGCCTTTCAGGAATCGCATTGAAGGGAGGGTCGATTCATCGCCCTCCCTTCTTTGTTTTTTGCCCATATCTGCCCTTCCTCCCTCCCTGAATCCGTTGCATGATGAGCAAATCCATGACCTGTTCACGTTTCCGCCTGGATCTTCAATATCATGGCGGCTTCTTTCATGGCTGGCAGAGACAACCCAACTCCCTCTCGGTCGAAGAGGCTTTGGCAGGCGCTTACGAACGCTTCCTCAAAATCCCTGTCCGAGTGGATGGTTCAGGCCGGACAGACACGGGAGTCCATGCCCGTCACCAGATCGCCCTGCTTGAAGTGGATAAAGTCCTGCCGCCACAGGCCATCCAGCTGGGGATCCAACCTTTCCTTCCGGAAGGATTATCGCTTTTCCGTGTAACTTCGGTCACAGATGATTGGAAACCACGCCCCGCGCTCACTCGTCAATACCGTTACTTTATCTGGAAGCAGGTTCCTCCCCCCCTTTTCTATCAACCTTTCGCTGCCTGGACTGCTTACACCCTGGACCTGGACCGAATGACCGAAGCTGCATCACTCATGCTGGGAGAGAAGGATTTCTCATCGTTCCGTGCGGCGGGTTGCACTGCCCTTCACCCCATTCGCCGAGTGGACAAGGTCATGGTGCTCAACCGTGGCCCCTATTGGGAAGTGCGTGTGACAGGGAATGCCTTCCTTCGCCAGATGGTGCGAATTATGGTCGGGACTCTCGTGGAGGTGGGAAGAGGGCGCCTGGAGCCGAAAGAGGTTTCCACAATCCTGGAGAAAAAGAATCGCTCTTGCGCCGGCCCGACGATGCCGGCACAGGGCTTGTTTTTGTGGAGGATATCACTCCCGGGCGATGGAGAGATTGAAGCACCTCCAACCTGCTGGGAGATACCACTGAGATAATAGAAGGAGCTTCCATGAAAAAAGATCAGTTGGATTTCTTGAGAAAATTGCTTTCCGCCCATGCCCCATCGGGGTATGAGAAGCCGGTTAGAAAGGTCTGGCGTGAGCGGGTGGAGGAATATGCCGATTCAGTGACCACCGATGTGATGGGGAACTGCATCGCGGTGCTCAATCCCAAGGGGAGCCCCTGTGTCATGCTGGCGGGTCACTGCGATGAGATCGGTTTCCAGGTCTCTCATGTGGATGACAATGGATTCCTCAGTTTCAAGCCCATCGGGGGACATGATGTGACCCTTGTGCCGGGCCGAAGAGTGCTCGTGCATTCACCCGAAGGGCCAGTTCCCGGAGTCACAGGCAAGAAAGCGATCCACCTGATGACCGAGGAGGAACGCAAGAAAGTACCGGAGATCCATGACCTGTGGATCGACATCGGAGCCAGGAACAAGGAAGAGGCCCTTTCGCTGGTCAATATAGGAGATTGTGTGACGCATGATGTGGGCTTCCAGGAGCTCAGGAATGGATTGGTGGTCTCACGGGCGCTGGATGACCGTACGGGGGCTTTCGTGGCTGCGGAAACCCTGGTGGCGGCCTCGAGGAGGAAGAAAAACCTGAAAGCCTGTGTCGTGGCGGTCGCGACTGTTCAGGAAGAAGTGGGTCTGCGTGGCGCGGTCACCGCGGCTTATGGGGTGAATCCGGCGGCGGCCATCTGCATCGATGTGACCCATGCGACCGATAGTCCCGGGATGGATCAACGGAAATATGGCGTCATCAAACTCGGATTGGGCCCTACCCTGCCACGCGGAGGATCGGTGAACCCGGAGGTACACCGGTTACTGGTCGAAGCCGCCAAAGCGGGCAAAACCCCATATCAGCTCGATGCCGCGCCGGGCCGGGTCGGGAATGACACATGGAGTCTGCAGATCACCCGCGAAGGTGTGGCCACAGGAACAGTGGGATTGCCTCTGCGCTACATGCACACCCCCAGCGAGGTCGGTTCGCTCCATGATCTCGAGGCGGCGGTTGAGATACTGACGGGATTCTGTGCCGGATTGACGGGAAAGAGTAAATTCACGCCGGAATGAGGAGCCGTAGGGGCGCGATTTATCGCGCCCCATAATTTATCGCACCCCCTGTTTCATCGCGCCCCCTGTTTCATCGCGCCCCATGATTTATCGCGCCCCGCCTTCGGAGAATCGTCCAAACCCCACGGGCGCGATGAATCGCGCCCCTACCCCTCCGTTGTCCGGCACCTCCGGCTGACTGACATCACCACCCCCAGGGCCAGAAAGTTCGAAAGCAAAGAGCTTCCACCATACGAGAGGAAGGGAAAGGGGATTCCCGTGATGGGGGTCAAACCCATGGTCATTCCCAGGTTGACACAGGTATGCGTGAGCCAGAGGCCGATGATCCCGAACACGACTGTGCTTTCCCGCCAGGTGTCGGCACGGGCCGCGTAGCGGATCGATTCAAGGAAGAGCAGGATCATCAGGGCGAAGAGGATCATGGCACCGATGAATCCGGTCTCTTCCGCAAGGACCGCGAAGATGAAGTCGGTGCGCATCATCGGGATGAAGCCATGGCTGCTCTGGAGGCCCTGACCAAGCCCCTGACCAAGCAGACCTCCCGAGGAGATGGCGATCAGCGATTGGCGCAGGTGATAGGCGGCGGGGCTGAGCTCGCTGACATCCCCATCTTTGCGTTCGATGAAACCGGCCAAGCGGTCGCGCTGGTGAGGTTTCAGCATGTGATTCCAGAGTGGTTTCACCCCCTCGACTACCAGAATCACAGTCAGGAGATGCGCCAGGAAGAAGAGCGCCAGGCGTACACGTGATTCCCCCCTCCAGGCGATCAGGAGCAGCCAGAGTGCCACCCCCGAACCCCAGATCACCCAGGTCAGAATCTCACCCGGCAAAGCCACCGCCGCCCAGATGGGCACCAGAATCAGAGTCAGATAGCGCCGCGGGACCCTGGAGCCATACAGAGATGCCAGCAGAATACCCGGAAAGACCAATGCGGTTCCCAGATCAGGCTGGAGCAGAATCATGGCAGCCGGAACAGCAGCCATTGCGGTAGCCAACAGGAAGGCACGAAACCCGGGAGTAGTCTTCAGAGGGCAAAGAATCCGCGCCAGAACCAGCACGGTAAAAATCTTCATGGTCTCGGCGGGTTGGTATCGTACCGGACCAAAATCCACCCACGAAACCGCCCCTCCACGCTCAGTCCCGATCCATTTCAGAGCATAAAGAAATGCCAGGTTCAGGACATAGAATCCTGGAGCAGCCGCCACCATCCAGGATAAGGGGAGACGCGATACAGCCAGGGCCAAAAGGACACCCAGCACGCCCCAGATCGTCTGTTTCAGCCAGGGACGCAACCCATGGAGGTAGTCCGGTTCAGATCCGGACAGGAGATAGACCCCCAGGATCGTGATCCCTATCGCGGGAAGAAGGAGTGGGACTTCCCTCTTCCAGGAGACAGGAAGCCCCATCCAGGTGGGCTGTTCTGCCAGTTCAGACATCTATGAGCGGATCTGGACTGTGTAGGTGATCACCCCTTCGCCATCGGCGGGAATATCAACCGTGAACTCAAGCGTCCTGGCATCTTTCTTCCTGCCCTGGTTGGTAGACTTGATTACCTTCCAGTCTCCCCATTGAGGTTCGGAAATCGTAACAGTCACAGGCTCCTGCTTGTGATTGCGCAGCTTGATCTCCCAGGTATCTTCGGTGACCACGCGCGAGACTTCCTTGTGGTCGAGCTGGTTCCGCTCGCCCACGATATCGAAAGCATTGCCGAGAAGGATACGCAGCTGCTCATCCTTGGGTGTGTGATCGATCTGGTCCTCGCCGATGAACTCCAACGAACCATCACTGTCAGCCTTGAAGGCACGAACCCGTCCCCTGGGCAGAGGCATGCCCATGTTGTTCTCCTTGGAGTTCTTGAACTCCATCTTCACCTCGACCTTCTTTCCAGTCCGTGAGCCGTCATAAAGGAAGATTTTTTTCGCGGGAACATCATTGGCGGAGAGGAGTTGGACCTGCTTGGTCTGAGCCTGGCCGACCGTGGTGGGGCGCTGGAGGGTATACAAGTGGTACTCGAAAAAAGCCTTCTCTTCAAACTGGGGGACGGGAGCACTCTCAGCCATCAGGGCAGCATCCGCCCGCATCCTCTTCATGATTGGCCGGGGTTCGGGAGCACGGTTGACATCGCCCGCGATCAGTTTCAAACGCGCATCCTTGTAGGTGGCCCCCGACTGGTTATCCAGGGTCACCCACCCGGTGAGATCCACCTCGGTGTCTTTTTCATCCACCACCATCACATAGTCGGCCTTCCAGCTGACTCCGGCGGTCATGTAGGTGACCTGGCAGAGCTGTTCTCCCGGATTGGCCGAGTAGGTCTGCCACACCAGGGTCGGCTTCGTGATCAATCCCTCCGGCAGTCCAGCCAGCTCGACCTTGAGCAGGTTTTCACCACCGGTCACTACCTGGAGTTTCCCCTCACTATCGCGCAGGATCACCCGCCCCTCGGCTTGGGAGAGGAGTGTACCGGTGTAGACCGCCTGATCTTTGGTGAGGAGCATGACCTCCTTGTCGAGGTATTTGTCGAGTAGCTTGGTGGGATTGACCAGGTCATACTCGTAGTTCTGTTCGAGAACCTGGGTTCCGATGGGGTCGCTCAGGCTCTCGAAATGGACCGAGGTGGCATCGATCTGGGCAGCCACATCGCTGAACTTCACCGCTCCATGCCCCTTGGGGATGGTCATCCGGCGGCGGTCTTTCACCACCGCAAGGTTGTCATTGTAGACTGTCAACTGGACCCCTTCGGTAGCCCCTGCAGGTGGCGGGGCTGCTTCCTGAGCCAATGATAGGGAACAGGCCAACATCACGAGTAACACCGGGAAAAGATAGCGCATGGTCAATGGACCTCCTTATTCGCAACAGGATTACCCCTTCACCCATGGGGCAATATCTTTGATCAATAGAGGGCGTGAGGAAACAAATGCCTCCGCCGCCTTGACTCCCGCCTGAGCGCCCCAAGCCTCTCCGAGTGACCGGACATTCTGGAGATAGTCCCACAGCCCGGTGTGGCGGTACCCATCCGGGAGAGCTGGTGCAAGGAACTGGCTCTCATAAGCTCGCATTGCCTCGAACTTGCCCTCGAATACCGGGGATACATCCACCAGGAAAGAGGGCTTAACCTGTTCATGGATCAGGTAATGGAAAAGCGATTGAGGGGAGTGGGAGGGTTGGCCAGTCTGGTACTTGGGGAGGCGCGAGAGGAAGAAGGCAGCTTCAGTCAGGCGTGCACCGGCGGAATGGTCGGGGTGACGGCCTTCCTCCAGGTTCGCCAATACAATGGAGGGGCAAGATCCCCGGATCACCGATACCAGGCATTCCCGTTCAGCTGGCCCATCGGTGACCGCTCCATCAGTGAGGCCCAGATTGACACGGAAAGAGGCATCCAGCCGCCGGGCCGCCTCACGCGATTCGGCGATACGTTTATCCGCATTTCCCCGGCTGCCCAGCTCACCCCTTGTCAGATCCACTAAACCGATCCGGTAGCCCTGGCTGCGCCACAGGAGAAGCGAGCCGCCGGACCCGATCTCGATATCATCCGGATGCGGCCCGATGGCCAGAACATCCACTTCCATAAGATTTCCATAAACAAAGAGCGGAGAGGATGGCATGATGGATTTAGATTACTCCGCAACAAGGAGGATTTCGACCCTGATAGTGCTGACCCGCATGACGGAAAGCCGTGCCGCATATCGGCGGTTCCCGGAGTGGCGATTTTAATCGCTTTTCGTGACTCAAGGCGAATAAATTCACTACTCCTGGATTGTCGATACCGCCAGTTTTCCGAGCTCGCCCAGTAGTTGTACTGCCGGGCGGAACCCTCCTCCCGGAGTGGCGATTTTAATCGCTTTTCGTGACTCAAGGCGAATAAATTCGCTACTCCTGGATTATCGATACCGCCAGTTTTCTCAGCTCGCCCAGTAGTTGTACTGCCGGGCGGAACCCTCCTCCCGGAGTGGCGATTT
>CAYZUX010000005.1:65660-81798 GCA_964481775.1 uncultured bacterium
TGTACTGCCGGGCGGAACCCTCCTCTCGGAGTGGCGATTTTAATCGCTTTTCGTGTCTCAAGGCGAATAAATTCGCTACTCCTGGATTGTCGATACCGCCAGTTTTCCGAGCTCGCCCAGTAGTTGTACTGCCGGGCGGAACCCTCCTCTCGGAGTGGCGATTTTAATCGCTTTTCGTGTCTCAAGGCGAATAAATTCGCTACTCCTGGATTATCGATACCGCCAGTCTCGATCCAAAAATATAATCCCCGATTGAAAAGACTGGCATCCCTGGCCTTCCAAGTGGTAATATAAAAAAACTATCATTGAATGAAGAAGGGACTTGAAAACTCTTTTGAATTAGCGCTAATCTATAAAGAGTCGAGTAACTGGCAGTTCCCATGGGGAGAGTCCTGTGGGATGAAAGAGAAGGAGAGCTACGATGTCTATCCGGAAACTCCGTCAAGGATTCACCCTCATCGAGTTGTTAATCGTCATTGCCATCATCCTTATTCTGATCTCAATCGCTTTACCGAACTTTCTGGAGGCCCAGGCGCGTGCCCGGCTGGCGCGTGTGAAAGGTGATCTGCGTTCACTCATCACCGCGGTGGAAGCCTTCAGGACCGAGCGGGGAGTCCTGCTCATCGACTTCTGGGATGATGTAACCCCAGAGTCTGATAAGCGATGGAGGGAGAAATTTGGACAGGTGGGGCGTAATCCATTGTTCGAATACAAAACATTTGAGGAAGTTTTTTATCCACTCACCTCTCCAGCCAGATACATGACCAAAATTCCAATTGATTTGTTTGCTGACATCAAGCGAGAAGTCGGACTTAGCGGCCAAGAGAAGGGAGCGGGTTACCTCTATTTCGACAATGATCCACTCTTCCCCAAAATCTGTGACCACTATATCG
This sequence comes from uncultured bacterium, assembly GCA_964481775.1. Classification (GTDB taxonomy): domain Bacteria; phylum Hinthialibacterota; class Hinthialibacteria; order OLB16; family OLB16; genus OLB16. The sequence continues at coordinate 66,554 of CAYZUX010000005.1, forward strand.
ATCGTTTCTTTCCGGGTCATCCGCTCCAGATTGAATCTCGCACTAGACCAACATACGAGGGGGAATATGGGATTCTCAGCGTAGGACCAGATGGCTGGCTGGGGAACACAAAAGATGGCAAAAATCGTGGGATCGCCTACAGTCCCACCAATGGAACCATGAGCACGGGAGACATGGTATCCATGTTTAATGGCAGAGAATAGATGCGGTACTGTGTCGACAATCACAACCTATCTATAATATTGATAAAGTTACCATTATGATTTTACTTTTGCTAGTTTATTCAACAGTGGCATACAAAAAATAATCTTGGCCGCATTCCAAGGTTGTAGTTGTCGTTAGCATTATTGCCCATACATATCTGTCTCTTTCAAAAATGATATTAATGAAAGAGACCCAGAAAAGAACAACTTTCTGGGTCTTAGGTTTCAACAATCACCAGCATCATGATCACAATTGTGTTGTTAACTCATTACTACTCAATGATTTCGTAAAACTATTATGAAGGAACTCAATTTCTTCCCCCATAAAAAACATAAGTTTCGCCAAGTCCGTTTTTCGCATCAATATCTCCAATTGCTATGTCAGGAAATCCATCATTATTTACATCTCCAATACCGGCGACTGAAAAGTATTCACAGTAAACTGACCAACGGTAGAATATAGCATCGGCTGTCTCTGCAATAGGAATCGGAATGGGATTATATGATTGATCATGATTCATAAAATCTCTTCCCTTTCCAGTTATTAAATACACCGTTTGGCAACCACGAACAATCATGTCATCAAACCCATCTCCATCCAGATCACCTACCTTCGCTATTTCCTCACCCAAATAACTTTCAAAATCTCCATCAATTATAAGGTCCGCCCCTATATCATAATAACCAGATACCCAAGAAGATCTACCGAGGAAAATGTATATCCTGCCATTTCCGTTATTATAATTTGGAGCGCCGATTGCAATATCATCGTATTCATCACCATTAAAATTTCCGATACTTGTTGCAAACACAGCGCTGTCGCTTTCATTCTCACCAACAAAAGTGCATGTATGGCTCCACGGATCATTTGATTGTCTGCCCAATACCAAATAACATTTACTCGCTTTCCCTGGTCCTGCTGAGGTACTGTTTGACATGATAAAATCGCTTTTCTCATCATTGTTGACATCTCCAACCGGAGATACACGAAAACCCAGGCCTTGAGAGGCCGACCAACCTTTTATTTGAAGCATCTCATAAAGATTATACTGATAAGGTGGTACCGTAACCGGACCAAACACAATATAAATAATTCCACTGTTTTCAAGCTCATTTACCTCATTTTTGTTTTTATCATACCCTGGCGCTCCTATAACGATATCGTTATCACCATCTCCATTAATATCTCCAACTCCCTTTGTAACTCCTGCCATTTCATCTTCTTGTGATCCAAATAATAACGATTTCCATTCAGTACTCCACTCCATTTCCGATGACCAATCAATCGATGATCGACCAGGAAAAAGGAAACTATATCCAGGATAGAGATTTGGAGTACCGATCAGGAGATCTGCCTCTCCGTCTCCAGTGATATCTCCACAATTTGAAAGCTCAGCAACATTGTAAGCTTGGCTCATCTGATATTCCCAATGGGTTATAGATGGATAGCCCGATAAAGATGTGGACGCACTTAATGTAGAACTGCCAAAGACCAAGTGAATAGCATTAGTCATATAAGGCATTCCATCACAAAAGTTCTTAATTATAAAATCATCCACTCCATCTAGGTTTATGTCGCCAACACCTGAGATCCGCTCTCCTGAGTGATCATAATAGGTACTAGTACCCACAAATGAAGCATCGGAATCATCGAGTGAAATAGACTCATCTTCATCACAATCTAGTCGCAGATTTCCATCATAATTTTCATCTTGATCACCGACCGCATATGCACGAATCGTATCAATAACATAATAATTGTTTACATCGATCTGAGGAGCTATAAATCCACATCTGAGATTCTCCACCTGATGAATTGTCCATTCAGGAGCACCGGAAGGTACAATAAAATCAGTATAGTTCCATGTATAGGCTGTCGTCATGGAAATTGTCTGAGACGTCAACCAACACCCTGCAAGGCAAATCCTGACTTGAAATGCAGAGGGAGAACCAACTTTGATACCATAAATACTAACTCTAACTTTATTGACAAAAGGTTTTTGATCTCCACGTGGATCAGAGAACCGAAAAATTTGCTCCTCTCCAGCATCAGCCGATGTAAGTGTAATACGATTTCCATCGGGAAGCAGAGGTTCCTTGACTCTTTCCCAATTTGATGGCTCATTCCAACCACCATCACCGCTTAGATTCTGATCGGGTGGCAAAATGTCAAAGTATCCTGAGTAATAGAGGGCATAAGACATGGACGACCATAAAAATATAGAACATGACAACAGCCAAGCAATTTGTACTGTGGTTGAAAGAAGTTCAGAATTTTGCCTCATGACACTACCTCCTTTTTTTATACCCTTTTTGCTTGCCATCATGGATCATTGCACGATAAGCGAATTCCAGAACAAGATAGCCTATCCCATTGTATTTGTCAATAGGAAATCACAACAATAATAGTACAGCACTAAACGTGTCAGCTATATAATATTTCTCGTACGAGTACTGACCTTCTGGGGAATCCCCTTTAGGGCTGCTCTCCAATCAAGAAAAAGTACTGAAATGGATGGTTTACAATCCTTCCTGAAGACCATATAGTTCCATTCACATAATTCTCCTTAGCCGCGGTGGTACCTGATCCATGTTCGATCCAAATCCATTTCCACTCGATCAGTCCATTCCCAGCCGTCCCTCCCCCGGCGAGGATGTGGGACGCCGGGTCGAGCTCAAACAGCTCCAGCGCGAGGTGGAACGTCTGCGGCTGGTGGTGGAGGTACTCATTCGTGCCCTGGTCGAAAAGGGCCTGTACTCTCGCGAGCAACTGAATGCCATGGCCAATCTCATCGATGCGGAGGACGGGAGGCGTGATGCCGGGCTGCGGATGGCCAAGGAGGTGCGCAAGTGTTCCAGCTGCGGACGTACCATGATGGATACCTCCGGTGCCTGTCTGTACTGTGGCCACCAGGAGGTCATGAGTATCCTATGAGGTCTCACCCCTCCTGTGTTTCGCGCATCCGGGTGGCCGCCCCTCTTCTCCTTGTTCTTTCACTCGCCCTGGTTTCCATGGGCATGTGTGAATCCTCGCAGGGACAGGAATCATCCATGGTGAACCCATCAGCCAAATCAGAAAGCCCGATCACCCTGACTGTAGGTGACCTCACCGCGAGCTTCGCGGATAACGAGGCCTTCGGACCTGTTCACAGAAACCGCTACAACGGTATCGCCTCGCTGACTCATCGGTCCGCCACGGAAAATCTCTTCGTTCCGGAGTATGCCGGCTTCAACCTGGAGCATTTCTTCGGGGGAGATTTCCTGGAAGAGCTGTTCGAACCCCGTGAGCATCCGATGGTCCTGACCCGCTTGGATGATCAGACAGTCAGACTCTACCAACCCCCGCCACCCAGATCCAAAGTGGAAACCATCCATGAGTTCCGGATGGTCCCACCTCACTTCATCGATGTCAGCGTGAAGATCATCCTGCATGACCTCAGCCCATTCCGGCATGGTTATGCGGGACTCTTCTGGGCCAGTTATATCCATCAACCGGAAAGCCTCGCAATCCACTTCTGGGGAACGAGCCTTGACAATCCCCAACCGCACTGGATCGAGGCCATCTCCGAGACGCATGGAGTCAAATCCTCTCACCTTTTCATCGGCGACATCTTTGAACCGTTTTATGCTCCCAACTTCAACACCACCCTGGCCAGCCACTTCTCGGACTACCGGTATGTGGAGCCATTCTACTATGGACGGAAGGGGAAGATGGTTTACGCGATCTTTTTCGACCGGACTGAAGGGATCCGCTTCAGCCAGTCACCGACCGGAGGGGGAACTGGCAACCCTGCATGGGATCACCATCTCCTGATACGGGATCCCAAGATTGGGGTGACCTATTCCTACCGGTCGCGGCTCGTGTATAAGCCGTTCATCTCGGCGGAGGACATCCGAGAGGAATACCAGCGTTGGGCCAAAGACCTGAAACCTGAATAGGAACCACCTGGCATCAACCAGTGGGTAATCCGAGGGATGCCCGCCACTCCCGTTCAATATCCGCAATGGTGATATTCGCGTTGTCTGTAAGGGCCTGCTCGAAGGGAACTCCGCTGAGGAGTGACCGCATGAGTTGACGCAACCCATTCATCCTGATGGTATCAATTAACTGAATCACGAGGGCCTTGGATTGCAGGTAAGCCAGACCGGCATGTTTGGAGTCTTCGATACGGATGATCTTCGGGAGCGTCAGATCCTCCATCCGAAACAGCAGGAAGTTTTCACCCGCTACCTGTAACTGCTCAGCTTCCTCGGAGGTCAACCGTTGCGATCCCTCGGCAAGGTACTGGGCCAGCCCCACGGCAAACCAGTAAGGAACCGATGGACCTCCGCAGTTCTGAACCAGGGCCGCGACATATTGGAACTGGGCAAACTTGAGGAAGTCTTCTCCAGAGAGATCCACATTTTTGACATGCAAGGAAATCCGTTCAGGCTCCACACGGTTGCCGGGCGTCATAATCCAATCTCGAAGAGGAATAAAAGGTTCCTCCCAACGGACCGCCACCACGATCGGAGTTTTTGGGTTGATGGTAAGGACTCTCGCCACCTTGAGACGAAGGTCTTTGAGGATACGCTTCATCCCCTGCTCCTGAGAGGGCGTGGCCCCTGGAGCCTCAAGAACAAAAAAAGAGTCCTTTTCAGAAAGAGGGAGACCCTTCTTTTCAGCCTCGATTTTCAACCTTTGCAAGAGCGAGAGGACTTGGGGATTATCACCCAGTATTTCCGCGGCGAGCTCGAGATCAGCGATGGCATCCTGGAAAAAGTCCTGCTCATAGTAGATGCGTGACCGGTCCAGGTACGGGAGCGGGTCATCCGGATTGATCTGGATGGCACGGTCATAAAGATCCAACGCCTCTGCCACTTCATTGCGCCGGAACTTTTGACGGCCCTCCAGAAGATAGGTGCGGGCATTGGTTTCACGGATACTCGCCGCTAGGGTACCCAGCCCAAATTGGTCGACCACTTTTTGAGCGTTCTGAATCGACTCGCGTGCGCGGGTATAGTCTCCCTTCTGTAACAGGTGGACAGCCCGGTTGTGGAAAAAGATGGCCAGGTTGGAGGCCACACGGACATCCTGTGGAACAAGTCGAAGGGCCTCCGAGCAGGCCGCAATAGCCCGGTCGACCTGTTCATTACTCGCGGATTGGATTGAGAGGTTGTTCAGGGCATGGAACAGATTATACCTGAGCGGCGCTTGTCCCGGCTCAAGGGCCAGCGCCTGGCGGAAGAAAGTTACCGCTTTCTCATAGTCCCCTCTGACATTGGCCTCGACACCCAGACTGTTGAGCTCATTGGGATCCAATGGCTTGGCGGCCAGAAGAAGGGGAATAACAAGAAGGAATATGCAGGCCTTTGCTTTTTGCATGACGGTTCCTGTTCAAGCCGAGTAGCGAATTCATTCGCATTGGTTTTCCCATGCGATTGAAATCGCTATTCCGCAGGCTGGTAACCTACCGGAGTTCCTTTTCCAGCAGCTCCTTGCAGACCGCTGGATTCCCCTTCCCTTTAGTGGCACGCATGATCTGCCCCATCAGGAATCCAAGTGCTTTTTCCTTGCCATCGCGAACATCCTGGGCTGGCCCCGGATTCTTCTCGATAACCTCGCGAACAATCGCCAGAAGGGCATCCTGGTCACTGACCTGCCTGAGGCCTTTGGCTTCCACGATTTCGCCGGGATTCTTTCCGGTTTGCATGACTTCCTTGAGGATATCCTTGGCGATGTTGTTGCTGATGGTTCCATCCTCCACAAGCCGAACCAGTTCCACCAGCCGTACGGGTGTCATTGGACATTCATCGATCTCCAGCTCACGGGACTGAAGTTCGCGCAGCAGTTCCACCATGATCCAGTTGCTGAAGGTCTTCGGGGCGGGATGACTGGCACAGCATTCCTCAAAGTAATCGGCGAGCGCACGGTCCGTGGCCAAGACCCCGGCATCATATTCCGGAATCCCATACTGCTGGACAAAACGGGCTTTTTTCGCATTCTCCAGTTCGGGCAGGCTGGCATGGATCTCCGCCAGCCATTCCGGGGTAATCCGGACCAGAGGCAGGTCTGGATCGGGGAAATAACGATAGTCTTTGGCCACTTCTTTGCTTCGCATCGAGCGGGTTTCTCCCCGGTCGTCATCCCACAGACGGGTTTCCTGCGGCACCCGCTTGCCATCCTCAAGCAGCTCAGACTGGCGTTTCATTTCGTAGCGTGCGGCTCGCAACACCGCCTTGATCGACCCGATGTTTTTCACCTCGGTCTTGGTTCCCAGCTGGGTGGATCCGGCGGGACGCATTGACAGGTTCAGCTCGAAACGCAGGGAGCCTTCCTGCATCTTGCAGTCGGAAACATCCAGGTATCGCAACATCGACCGCAGGGTCTGCATGAAGACCTCGAGCTCTTCGAGGTTGGTGATATCCGGTTCGGTCACGATCTCAAGGAGAGACATCCCGGCGCGGTTGAGATCTACCCAGGAGAGACCGCGTGAGGAGGGAGTATCCGGATGGACCAGCTTCCCCGCATCCTCCTCCAGGTGGATGTTGTTGATCCTTACCCGCTTGGTGGCTCCATCCTTCAGATGGAGATCAACCCATCCACGTGTCCCAAGTGGCTCATACTGCTGGCTGATCTGGTAGTTCTTGGGCAGGTCGGGGTAGTAGTAATGTTTTCGATCGAAGGTGGTCTTGGAGGGGATCTCACAATTCAATGCGATGGCTGTTTTGAGTGCCTTTTCGAAGGCCACCTTGTTCAGCACTGGCAAGGTTCCCGGCAAACCCAGACTGATCGGAGAGACCAGTGTATTGGGCTCCGCGCCAAACAAGGCGGGATCATCGCAGAAGACCTTGGTGAGGGAATTCAGCTCCGTGTGGACCTCAAGGCCGATGACAGGTTCAAAATCCGCCATGATCTACCTCGAGGGAGGGGAGGCCACCTCACCAGTGCTTTCGCTGATACCCCCCCGGTAATACTCCGTATCGCAGATACGGATCTTGTGTTTCTGCCGTTGACGGTTGATCCAGTCGTTCAGGTTGAGCCGGCATTTCTCGGTATAAATCGATTCCACGATCTCTTTGTAGGCCGAGTCGTAGGTCTGGCTCAGGGAAGCGATCCGGATAATCGAGAAGCCCAGTGGGGTTTCAATCACCGGGCTGATTTCACCTTGAACCAATGATTGAAGGGCCTCGACGATTGGTTTGGGAAGTTTCTCGACCGAAACAAAGTCATTCCTGGTACCAAGCGGTCCCCAAAAAATGAGGGTGTTTTTCGGTTTTTCACGAGCCAGCATCTCATCGAAGAGAGCGGGATTGCGCAATAGATCTCCAGCTAAAGATTCCATCCCTTTTTTGGCCTGCTCGCGGCTGGCGGGTGAGATATTCGGACGGGCCACCCAGGTGATCTCGTCATACTGAACACGGTAAGGCCAGGAAAACGCCTGTGTATTCACATCGTAAAACTGCTGAGCTTCCTCCGGGGAGGGAGTTGGAACCTCACGTTGAGCGGCTTTTTCCATCTGTTTCCGGATACGCAGATCTTTGACAAGGACCTCTTTGAACTGAGCCTCTGTCAGGTTGTTGGATTTGAGGAACTCATCCCAAGCCTTCTGGTCGGGTGCCCTGAATTTCCACGAGAGCAGTTCGGTTTCAATTTCCCGGGTTGAAACTTCGATGGTCTCGGTAGCCGCTGCCTGAAGGACATAGGCCTGGATCAGGAAATCAACCGCTCCTTTGTGGGCCAACTGGACTTTCTTTTCATAATCAGGATCGGTCTCCTTGGTGCCACTGAGGCGGACATTGATGCCCGCCCGGCGGTCGGCCTCATCCCGGGTGATGGGACGGCCATCGATCGTTGCCACCACTCCCGGTGGGCACTCTGTCCCCCCTCCTTTGGCCTGCTCCCCCGTTTTATCGTCAGACGGGCCTGAAGGTTGTCCAGTTTTCGAACACCCCCCGGAGAAAAGAAGGGCAGCAATTCCCACCATGAGAACCATCATCGAGATGGTTGAGCCAGACAGGCGCGGATTTTTCACAAGAGACCTCTCAGATTGAGGATAGATCGTAGATCGAAAGATGACTTTATCATCCAATGGGGGATTGAAGAATACCCGGCTGAAACACCCTTGGCCGGAGGGTTTGATCCCAGCCGAGATGTGGGTAGACTCAAGCTCACAAGCGAGAAGAAGGCGGGAGAGGAGTTCATCCAGAAGGATGAATCGTTTCCCCGAAGGTGAATGACTGTGGAAATCACTGTGGCAAAGTTGAGGCGGTTTATCACCGATTGGGGATATGCTCGTTACGTGGTCCAAACCCAAACTGCCCGAAAGATTGAGTTTTTCCGTCATCGCTACCTTGGAACCGCTCCCTTCCCCAAGATGGTGATCCTCCAGATCACCGGAGCCTGCAACCGTACCTGCCGGATGTGTAATCAGTGGGGTGAGGCAGGGGGATACCACGGCATCCCTCTCAACGAGCTGACTTTGGACCTGGCCACCATCGAGAGCGTCCTTGGACAAGTTGCCCCCCATCGCCCCTACATCCAGATTCTGGGCGGTGAACCACCCCTGCATCCCCAGTTTCGTGAGGTTCTCGATGCCATCGAAAGATTCGCCCTCCAAGCCTCTCTGGAGACCAACGGGACGACGCTGGATTATTGGGCTGAACGACTGGTGCACGGGCCGGTGGATACAGTCAACCTCTCGATCGATGGCCCTCCCGAACTTCACGACCAGATCCGTGGGGGCAAAGGAACCTTCCGTCTGGCGGTCAAAGGGATGGAGAAGATCATCTCCCTTCGGGAGCAAGCGGGAACATACCTCCCGAACATCAACATCCGTCTGACAGTCACCGAGGAGAATCAACACCATATCGCCGAGACCGTGGAATGTTTCCGAAATTACCCCATCGCGCAATTCACCATCCAGCACCTGCTGTATGATCACCCCCCGCTGCTGGAGGAGAATGCCAGGGTGTTGCGGCCCATCAAACCGGACCATCAGGAAATCCAGGTGGGCGGATCGCTTCATCCCCCTGCCATTGATGGCGGCGTGATCTGGCAGCAAATCGAGGAACTCTCGCAGCCTGGCAGGTTTCCCTTTCCTGTCTTCCCCAATCCGCGATACAAAGAGGCTTATGTGAGAGACTACTACCGTGATGCAAGCCGCCTGCCCGATCCCGGTTTGACCTGCCGGATACCGGTAGAGGTTCTCTCAGTCTCCTGTCAGGGAGAGGCGACTATTTGCAGTCATTTTTATGTGGGAAAGATCAAAGACGCTTCTTTGGAGGATTTGTGGAACGGAGAACTCTCCAGACGATTCCGGAAATTGCTCTCACGGAGGGGGTCTATCCCAGCCTGCAAAATCTGCTGCTACCCCACCGGTGATTAGGAGCGTCGATCCTCTTTGACAGATGCTGCCTACCCGGCAATATTCAATGTGGATATAAGGCCGGGCTGGATAACAGGAGAATACCCCCCCTCCCCGATGGAAATATCGGGTTGGGATTCCTCCTGTCCGGAAACATCTTCATTGAGAGTCTTGAGGATTGCTTCTTGCCAACCCTCACGGAGGTTTTCAAGTAAACTTTTCACCTCTTTCGCTGGCGCGGAATCTCCTCTCACCAGGGCCAGACCAAGCTGACGTATCATGTATTCGTAGATACGTTCAAGATTGGTAGCCACTTCTGGATTCCTGGAGGGATCCAGGGAGGACATCAGTTCGATGACAATTTTCTGAGCATTGACCACATCTGCGGCAAATGACTCCCGGTTACCCATCTCAAGGCTTCCAATTGCACGGTTGAGATACCGCACCGATCCATCGTACAACATCAGGATCAGCTTCGCTGGACTGGCAGACTCCACCTGAGTCCTCAGATAGTGCAGTTGAGCTTTTTTGGCGAGGGCGTTCATGAGATCTCCTCTTGGTCACAATCCGGAGAGAGGGCACCAGTGCATCCTGCATCGGAGACTGGCATCCTGTCTCTCGCTCAGTTTGGCAGATTTCACACTAATCACGATTGTACAGATTCTTCCACTGTTCGATTTGCGTTGTCAGGTAATCGGATTCGGACTGCAACTCGGACAGAGTTTTCTCAAGAGTTGTAAACTGTAACCGGAGGCGCGCTTCCGCAGCTGCAGCCCGGTTATTGATCCGTTCGATTGATTTCTCATAAGAAGCGATTGTGTCTTCGAGAGATGCGGCACGTGCTGTTAATGATCCGCTGACAGAGTCAGTCAGAAAGTCCAGGGCTGTTTCGGCCTGATCGGCAAAGCCACCACTCTGGGTAAAGAAAGCCTGCACCGCCGCACTATTGTTTTGCAGGTATGATGTGAAGGTTGCGGTATCAAAAGCAAGCGATCCATCCACGTTTACAGTGATTCCCAGTTGACCCAACGAGAGGTATTCCGCTGTTGAGATGGCATTCCCCTGGAGAGAGGAGGAAGAACTGGTGCCGAGGATACCCAGATCAGCGGCGGTGGTTCCACCGCTCACCTCGGATATGCTGAGCATACCAGTACCCGATGTGTCATCTTGAATGACGATGCCCGTCCCTGCCCGGTTGACGGAAGCTGTGACACTGATACCTGTATTGTAGTTGATGGCATCCAGGACATCCTGGAGGGTCTTGGCCGATGAAAGATCGATGGTAGCCGTGTTGCCTGATTTATCGGTGATCATGATCGAGCCACGGGCAACCCCTGCTCCACTATTCAGACTTGTTAATTCCTTGGAGGGCAGTGTGGACACCGAGCGGGTCAACAGGCTCGAAAGAGAACTTTGCACATTGAGGACCGCGGAGTCGCCAATAAGGATCCCAGCCTGCTTGGTTTCCGTGTTATACGAGGCATGGGTACCGTAGAAAGAAACCACGGTATTATAAGCACTCACAAAAGACTGAAGCGCATCAACCGCATCACTGTTGTCCGAGTTCACAGAGATGGTGACATTGGTAGTTGGGCTATCACCACTCCGCAAAGAAAGGGTGACACCATCAATCACATCAGTGACCGTGTTTGTGGAACGGGTGATGCTCATCCCATTCAGTGTGAAAATCGCGTCCTGGCCTTCCTGGTCTATTTGAGTGAATCCGGCGGTGACGATTCCCAGAGTCTCCAGAACATTGGAGGCATCCGTGAATGTGGGAGCCGTTGCATCGCCGCTTAGGATTTCCAATTGATAGTTCCCCTCTCCGGTCTGAACTACAGAAGCAGAGATCGTACTCCCCGCCGCCGATGAAGCGGTATTGATTGCCGCTGCGATGGCATCGAGGCTGTCGGTGGCAAGATTGATATCCACCGAGATACTCCCTGTCCCATTGCCAATCGTGACTGTTCCCGAAGGGATGGCGGATTCGAGACCCAACAGGCTGGCCACAGTACTGGTCTGGGAGGTCAGGTCATCGCTGGCAGCTCCATTTGTGATCGAGTTTTTGATCGTGTCAGAACCGGCATTCACAAGGCGAAGGCCTTCGAGGATGTCTGTGGAGCCGGCATTCGAAATTGTCAGACCTTCCGCCCCCGTATTATTCGACCGGATGGAGAGGCGAAATTCCCCACGTCTGATTTCGATCACATTAGCGGTTACACCGGCACCCGAGTTGGTGATGCGCGCCGCCACATCTGTCAAATTATCGGTCGACTTGATCGAAACCACCCTGCCATTGACCAGAACTCCACCTTCAAGCCCCAATGCGGTTGTCTTGTCGGTGAAGACGTTATTTTCATCGGAAGAAATCTGCATGGACATGGCCACTTGCTGGACCGAGACTGTATAGCTCCCCTCCCTGGCGGCTGTAGAAGCAGTGGCACCCACGATTGACGAGTTGGATGAAGTTACGCCTTTGGCGTTAAAGACATTGGAGTTCTTGAGCGTCTTGGCGGCCACCTGGACATTCAGGACATTGGCGCTGAGGGCCTGGATAGCGGATAGCTTGCTGGTGGTTCTTGTAACCCGGGACTGAATGACATTGGCGGGTGCCTTGATACTGGAGACGAGAGCCTCGATGATCGATGATGTATCCAGGTTTGATATCAAACCATCTATCGTTGTGGCCATCTCAGAACCCTCCCTCTCCTGTCTGTAACACTCATTTTTCTCTCCATCACTTCAGGCAAGCTTCGTCTTAGGTAAAAGGCCCTGATACACAGGGTCTCTTGTCTCGGAGCGTGGATTCCCGCCGTGATCCATCCCTTAGCCATGTACCAGGTCTGTACTCAGACTGTCGTATCAATGAGGAGTCCGATGATCTCTTTCAGACTGGAAGCCGCTTTCAAAACATCCTCTGGAGGAATTTCGAGCACGACTTCGTCAGTCTCCGGGTTCGTGATGACCATCTGGACAATGCTTGTCTCCGCGTCAATTCTGAACTGGAGCTGAACATCCACCACCGCCGCTGCCGCTTGAATTTGATCGGCAGCCTTGCGTAACTTCTCGAGGTCTATCGTGGCCTCTTCATTCGAGCCGGTTTTGAACGCCATTTTCTGGGCATCTGTGTCCTCCGTTTTCTTTGGCACGGTTCCATTGACACGAGGGACAAACGAATTCCGTGGCAGAACGGCTGTCATTCCCGGATCGTTATTGGCTACAACACTTGCAACTGTCATGGTCTTTACTCCTTACCTCCCACCATCCCTGGCAGGAGGATGTTTTGTGCCACTACGATCCCCCAACCCATCAACACGGGGGGCATTCTCTCACAGGCCCCCTTTTTAAGGGGTAATTCCCCTCAAAAGAATCAGCGAATCGATCGGGGGGCGGGGAGAAACTCCCCGCCCCATTACCCTATTGAACGACTTACAGGTTATTCAGCAGCGCAAGCACTTGCTGCGGAGCTGCATTGGCCTGGGCCAGAACTGAAGTACCGGCCTGGAGAAGGATGTTGTACTTGGTGTAGGTGGTGGTCTCCTCGGCAAAGTCCGCATCACGAATCAGCGATTCAGAGGCGGTCAGGTTCTCGGAAGCCACACCCAGGTTGGAGATGGTTGCCTCAAGACGGTTGGTGAAAGCACCCAGGGCGGACCGCTGGGAGTCGACCTGGTTGATCGCCTCATCGATGATCGCCAGGGCCTCATTAGCACCCGCCAGAGTGGTGACATTGATGCCAGCGACTGTGCGGGCATTGCCATTGACCTGGGTCTCGCCGACAAAACCGAGGTTGTCAGCACGCATGTCACCAAACTGGACACTGACTCTCTGGTTCTGGTTGGCGCCGACCTGGAAAGAGAGGGCGTTGTTCACGGCATCAATCAGGAAGGTCCGGCTGGAGCCGCCATCCAGATCGATCACAGCACCCATGTCGAGAGTGATGGACTCGCCCGCTGCAAAACCAGCTGCTGTCCCACTATTGAAGGTGACCTTGTTGTCACCATTCTGGAAAGTCACCGATGTGCCACCCTCGAGACTGCCCGTATAAGACTCAGCAACGATGGTGAGCGTATCGGTGCCAGCAGTGAGGGTTGCCCCCAGCGTCATGGTGATCTGCGCGGCTGACTGAGCTGGATCAGACGGAGTCGGCCCATAGAAGGTGTAAGTTCCACCCGCAGTCACTGCCTGCGAGGGGCCACCACCGACTGTGATGGTAGCGGTATTGTCGTTGCCGGCCACATCGACTTCATTTGTCAGTGTCTCATCAAATGGGGCACCTCCATTCGCGACATCAACCACCATGGTGACAGACAGGTTGGTGTTGGTCCCAGCCGTCCCAGCGGTGAAGACAAACTGCCCATTTGTGGCGTCCCAGCTGGCTACATCAGTGCTGCCTGCAGCAATAAGGGCGGCATTCAGGTCATCAACTACATCTTGGACTGTGTCGGTACCAACGGTTGCGTCGAGTGTTGTGGTGGTACCATCAGATTCTGTAATAGTGAACTCGAGGTGATCAGTCGCACCCAAGGTCGTTCCACCAATGGTAAGTCCATCCAGTGCATCACTCGCTGCGGCGGCACTTGTACCATTCAGGATCGAACCACTGGTCGAAACGACACGAGCCGCCGCCGCGACCACATTGGAGACCACGACATCATAGGTGCCACTGTCGAAGGTTGACCCGACGAATGTTGTGGCACCGGAGTTGTTCACACCATCTGTTCCATTGGCGAGGGTCTCCGATCCAGCAGCAGTCTGGGTAATGGTCAGATAACGGGTGCCGGTGGAAAGAGTGCTCGCGGTTGGGGTGTTGGAAAGTGAAATTCCAGTTCCGATGGCCTGCATGGTGGCGGTGTTGGCATTGTCACCATTGATCAGGCGGCGTGAACCGAACTGAGTATCATTTCCGATCCGGGTGATTTCCTCGATGGAAGTCTGGATTTCATCCTGGATCGCTTGCAGCGCGACGCTGTCGTTGGTACCGGTGTTGGCAGCCTGAACCGCCAGCGTACGAATTCTCTGCAGGCGGCTGGTGGTTTCGTTAAGGGCACCTTCAGCGGTGTTCACGAGGTTGATGGCGCTGTTGGCATTGTCGATTGCCTGATTGAGTCCATTGATTTGTGAACGAAGATTCTCCGAAATGGTCAAACCAGCGGCGTCATCCGAAGCGCGGTTAATCTTGAGACCTGAAGAGAGCCGTTCGATTGCCTTGGAAAGGTAGTTCGAAGTCGCATTCAGGTTGCGATTGGCGTTGAAAGCGGAGACGTTGTTGTTGATGCGTGAAAGAGACATGAGTCTTTCCTCCTTGAATTTGACTCTGCCGCCGGGATCCGTCCCGGCAGGGTCTGTGCACTGGGCTCATCTCGTTCCACGAGAAAGAGGACCATGTGCGCCTGAGTTTGGAACCCTGGAGGTGGATTTCATCCTTCCGGCTCACATCCACAAGCGTTGCGGCTCGTTTTCCGTCCCGTATCACACCTTTTCGAGAGGCTGGAATTTCCCGAAAAGGATCTTTTGAATACAGGCCCCAGTGGAATTCAGGCCGTTTGTCCTGTGTCTGGAAGCCTTTTGCCTCAGGTTCACGTGCTTTCCTTCTGGCATCCCTGCCCGGAAAGGAACGTTGACTGAAGCCTGGACAATTACCATCACCCAGAGTCCGGAGCTTCCGCTGAGGGGGTCAGCCTCAACATCTGCT
>CAYZUX010000006.1:0-54505 GCA_964481775.1 uncultured bacterium
GACCGGGAGCGTAAATCGTAGGGGCGGCATTTATGACGCCCATGTGAAGAAGACCCAGTGCGCGAGGAATGGGCGCGATGAATCGCGCCCCTACGAAAACGATGAATCATTATAATCCCAACATTCACCACCGCCGTTCTATCCGGTTAAGGGAGTGGGACTATGCACAACCAGCGGTATATTTTATTACGATTTGTTTACGCCAGAGGGTATGCCTGTTTGGTGAAATCGTCGAGGGACGGATGCTGCCCAATCAAATAGGACAGATCATAGAAACTGAATGGTCTGGTCTCCCCAACCGATTCTTCAACGTAGGTCTCGATGAGTTCATTGTGATGCCAAACCACATTCATGGAATCATTTTTATCAAACCTGTAGAAACATCAGTTGTTGCTCCAGAATCGATATTACATTCGGTACCCCAGGGCGCGATGAATCGCGCCCCTACGTTGGGGGAGGTGGTGCGTTCGTTCAAAGCAGCCTCAGCACGGATGGTACGGAAGAGGGGATTCTCCGAATTCGCCTGGCAACGCAATTACTACGAACACATCATCCGGAATGAACGGGAGCTGGATCTGGTGCGTGAGTACCTTCTGATGAATCCCATCAAGTGGTCAGAGGACGATGAGAATCCAGACCAGCAAGCCCTCTACCATTGAAGTGGAGGCATCGGCCTCCCCAAACACCTCTACCATATCTTTTCGAAGGATTCAAACATTCAACACCCTCACCACCTCATCTCTCCCATGTTTCTCAGCGATGCTCAACGCTGTCTCACCCTGGTCATCTCTCATTGTTGCGTCTGCTCCAGCTTTGAGTAACAACCGGACCAGCGGTGTGTGGCCACAATAGGCTGCAATCATGAGTGGAGTGCGTCCAAGGACCTCTTCGCGGGTGTTCACCTCCGCGTCCATGCTGAGAAGGAATTCTGCTTTCTCCTTGTATCCATTCCTGGCGCAGACAGAGAGCATGGTGTGCCCCAGGATATCTCGGGCATTCAGGTCCGCCCCCTTTTTCACGAGTGCTTTCACTGTGTCATAATGTCCACCCTTCATGGCATGGAAAAGAAGGGTCCAGCCGTTGTCATCGGGGGATTCAAGATTCGCTCCTCCATTCAACTCGTGAAGAAGCTTTTGCGTCAATCCCTTCTTTGCGAGGTCTCGTAACTCCTCGCTTCGTTTTTCAGCCTCTTTCTGTTTTGTATATTTTTTATTGTCGAATAGTTTTGTCTGTATTGCCATTGAAAGGAATGACAGAAATCCTTCCCCATGGCCGTTGGGTTGAACTTCCAGAAAACGGTCTGCAATGGCTTGAAAATGCGATGTATATGGATTTTTTCCCGAGTTCACAGTCGCAAGAAGCCTGTAGTAGGAAACCAGTAGATGACGAACCACTCTCCAAAAGAGTGTTTTTCGCTTGAAGTCCTTCTCCAGCCATGTCAGGGCATGTTTGTACTGGAGAGGATCTTTCTCAATGACCCGAAAAACTGGCCATGGAACTCCAGAACCACAACGAAAATCTCGGGCATAAGTGAAGTAAAAACTCAAGGGATGGTAATGGCCTAATGGATCGATGTAGTCGAGGTTGATCTGATCACTGGATTTCAAAGCCTTCCGAAGCCGACGGACCGACTTGTATATCCAACCCAAGCCAAGGCACCATGAGTTGACAAAGTAGAGAAAAACAAGAAAAGGGATTGTCCACAAGAGGCTCAGTAGTTTGAAAGCAAAATGAAAGGCCTTCCCGATCACGTCTTTTCCCTCGCCACTAGTGGTTGAGATTTCTCCTCCAGGAGATGCCGGATTTCTTCTGTCGCTGCCCAATCCAAAGCGGTACGTCCCTCATAGTCTTTCAGGCTGATATCTGCACCGGCATCCAAGAGAATTCTGACCAGCTCCTCACTCTCTATACGCGCGGCATGCATTAGTGGTGTGCCTCCAGTTGGACCCATTTCATTGACGTCACCTCCGTGGGTAATCAATAAGGTTACCGCTTCAGGACACTCATAACCGATGGCTCCATGAAGGGGAATCACTTGCCGTGACCCTCCATGGCTCAGATCAAGTCCCTTCGAGAGCAGATACTCAAGGATATCCATACGGTGGAATCCGATGGCGAAAGAGACTGCATGCTGTCCGAAGACAGACTCGCTCCAAGGGTCCGCACCGGCATCAATCAGTGCCTTCGCGATCTCTTCATGATCTATGCTGACCGCGGCCATGAGTGGAGTATTGAGATAGACACCTTCTTTCTGGTTTGGATTGGCTCCAGCTTTCAGGAGCATCTGAGCCGATTGCGATTGGCCACCCGCTACGGCCCTGAAGAGTGGAGTGAACTCCAGTCTGTCCATGGCATTGACATCCGCGCCCGACTCCACAAGCAGTTCCGCGATATCATGCCGGTGATTGGATATGGCCACCATAAGAGGTGTTTCCAGGCTCTCATTCCTGATATCGGGATGGACTCCCTCAGAAAGGGCTTTTTTGACATCGGCCAGTCTACCTTCCGAAATCGCCTCAAAAAGATTCACGTGTGCTTGGGGAATTCCACGTAGATCCACTCCACCCAGTGCTGGCATTTGATACGGCTTGCCTGGTGTTTTTTGGGGGGGGGTTGGAAGGGGCTTCACATTCCGCAACTGATCCATGATCCGTGGAAGTGCAAACTGATAGTCGTAGTCATCCGGGTGCTTCTCCAGGAAGGACTGGAGATAGATCAACAAGGTTTTTCTCAGCACGCGCCAGCCAAATCTTTTCCGGCAGGAGTGTTCTTTCAGGAAACTGACCGCACGGTGAGCAATGACTGGATTTGTGGAGACCGCAAAGAGCATATCGGAGGCAGCATAATAAAACTTGTGGCGGTGCATTTCGAAATACCCCAGCCAGTGGGTTGGGTTTTCCGTACTGGATTTTTCAAGGGGGAGGGCCGGATTCCGCTTGAACAGGCGCGATAGATACCAGTGGCAAATGGTTTTTCCCATCCACCCCCAGACAAAAAAGGCCATGAAGCAGCGTGAGAGATAGGCCAGTAAGCGCATGTCCGTATGAACCTTCCCATGAGGCTACCATGGTTGGCTGTATAAGTCAGCGGGGAGTGGAGGGTGTTGAATCGTACCAATCATGGAGGAACCACGCCATTAAAAATGACACATCAAGGCCTCTTCCTTCTCATTCAGCGTCCTATCAGGTGACAATTTATTCCAAAGGCCCTACCTTATCTCAGGGTATGCCAAATGACTGTCTCCCAAGTCTCTGGCTGATAGATTCGAGAGGAATCCCATGCCTGCATGTGGATTTCAAAGGTGATTGGAGTTGCACATGATCGACAGGTCGATCTTTACAGGTATTCTCTCCCTGATGATCCTGATCCATACAGGGGGTATGGCATCGGCTGAACTGACAGCCCCCAACCTGATCAGCCCTCCGAATGGTGATATCGTGCAGCTGTCTGCATCTCCCTATCAGCTGACATTCGCCTGGAGCAATGTTGCGGATGCCACCGGGTACCTGTTGGTGATCGATGGCCCCCCGGAATATGGAGAGAATATCGAAGTGGAGGTCGAACAGACCTCGAATAATCCTGTTTCAATCAACCTCAGCAACTTTGTGACAGGAACCTACACCTGGAGAGTCAGCGCGCTCAAAGGTGCTCAATCGGTTGCAAGCGGAGAGTTTTTTTTCACCGTGCAAACCGGGTCGACTGGCGGAGGTGATCTTCCGGCACCAGCATTACTCTTGCTGCCTGACCGGCAAATTATTCGTGCGGACTCGGCCCAGATCCGCTTCCAATGGACCCGTGTGGGTGATGCCATGGGCTACCGTTTTGGGATCAGCCCTCCGGAAGGAGGCCATCTCGACATCCCTCAACCGGTTTCCGGGAAGTCGGTGATTGCTGAAAGGCTCTTCACAGGAGTTCAGGCGGGAACCTATATCTGGAGTGTAACCCCCTATGACACCCAGGGAATCCTGGGGCAGGGCAGCCAACCCCGGACCTTTATCCTGACCCCCATCGATGGTGCGGTTTGGGACCTTGATGAATCGAACGGTCCCTCCCCAAGTGACCTGTTCGCTTTCGCGATTGCCTGGCAGGAGGGCTTTACCACCGCTGATCTCAATGGAGATGCCCTGACCAATGCGGAGGATCTGGCGATTCTTTTTGAGGCGCAGAAAAACGGTACATATCCCACTCCCACCCCCGTGCCCGGTTTTACCGCCCCTGTCCAGGTCTCCCCCATCTCGGGTGCGACTGTTTCCCCAAACAATGTTCAGTTTACCTGGCAAACCCTCGTGGGGGCGGCCGGTTATGAATTCAACCTGCTGGATGACAATCCCAATTCCAACATTGTACGGGTGATCGAGCAGCCCTCCTCCAATACAGTCTCTACAACGATTGGATTCCTCCAGCCGAGGGCACGGCGTTGGCGGGTGAGAGCCTACTTTGGGACGGGAACAGTGGGGCCTTATTCCGCTGAAGTTCCATTCACCGTCTCTAATTGAATTGTTTTCAGCGTATCCCCTTTTTCACCATACCCCTCCAGGGTGAATTCCCAGGCATGGCCACCCCCATCCTCCACCTTCACAAGGATCATGTTAGTGCCTTGCTTAAGCCGCGCCTGGAACACATCGTTTCCCGCAAGGCAGGGGCGGCCATTCTCCGCCCAGAGGGAGTGGACCAGATCCCCATTCACCCAGACCTTGGCGGAATCATTCGAACCAAAGAAAAAGGTTGCTTCCTGGTCGGATCCTGACTCGATCTGAGTGAAGGCATAGGAGACGCGCTGACGGGATTGCCGCCGATTCCTGAGATTTACTTTGTTTTCCTGGTTTATGCTGACCAAGCGGGGAGTGAGGACCTGTTCGTTCCCATCGGGATCTGTATACCGGACCTGGGTATCCTTGGTGAAGCTGGCCTTAGCCTCCCCGCCGATTTCAGAGAGATAATCCACATCGAAACCAATCCGCGAGTGCTTTCCTTGATCGGGTTTCTCCACTTTCGGATTCGGGAAACCTCCCAGGAGCAGCCAATCTCTCAGAAATGCCGGAGGTTGCCCTACCGAGTTGGCTTCGATCTGAACGCTGGATCCCGGAAGCGATTGGTTGGCGATCCCCTCGCCTCCCGGCATCAGGTTGCTGGTGATGACCGCTGAACGAACCCCCTTTCCCAAGCGCACCTTGTGATCACCCTCACGGCCAGTGATGAACTCACATCCAGTGACGATCAGACTCCGGTTATTCGCATCGATACAGGCTGCGCCTTGCCCGGGACGATCCCAGTTGCTGAAATGGCAGGACTCGAAAAGAACTGCTCCCAGCCCCTCGAGCCTGGCATGAGACTCACATTCGGGTGTGGCCCAGAACCCGCAGCCAGTGAACTTGACCGTGCCTGGATTCCCACTCCCCACCTCCACCGTTGACATGAACATGCCATTGACAAAGGAGATTCCCGCATTGGCCATCACCGCATCCACTTTTAGAGCACATGGACTGACATCCATATAACAGTTGGTATAAACACCGGAGCCGGGCAGATGTCCGCTGTCGATGAAGTGCATCCCCACCCTGTAAAAGATACTGAAGAGGTTGGAAGCCATCTGCCCGTCGGTCCGTCCGATGGTAAAGGCGATCCCCTCCCGCTTTGTAAACTTCCACAAAGGGCTCTCGTTATTGAGGTCCCAGAAAGGCCAGAAATGGATGTTCTCGATCCTGCCGACATCGTAGCACTGGTCGATGTAGAGCCCTCGATAAAGCGCATGGGCATAAAGGCCGCTGATGTAATGCCTGCCGGTGGCATAGGTCCCGAAATCGACCGCCTGGTAAGGATTGATCAGGGTCACATTGATGATTGAACAGTTATCAGCCTCGCCGGGGCCGATTGTATCGCCTTTCGAGGATGAACGAATGGTCCACGGGTAGGGGAGGGGAGGATCAGCGATGATCTGTTCCGGGTAAAAGACCGAGATCCCGCTCAAAGTTGCCCCGGTTCTGAGAGTGATGAATGGAGTTCCCTCGGGATCGCCTTTACCTTCGACAGCCAGCAGTGTGGAACCTCCATCCACCGGAACTCCCCGTTGAGGAACACGCCAGACTCCTTCGAGCGTGACATTTCTCGGAATCACAAGGTGGGTCTGGATAAGAAATTTTCCGGTCGGGACTTGGACAATACCACCACCGGCTTTCTCCATCGCATCCAGAGCAGCCTGGAACGATGAAGTGTCATCCGTAACCCCATCTCCCCTGGCACCGTAATCCAACACCGAGCATCGGCCCGGAAAACCTTCTGCCGAGGCGGCTGAGTCCTCCGTTTTTTCCCCGAACAGACTCAGGGAGAAAGCCAACAGAACAGAAATGAGAAGCCTACTTCCATCTTTCATCATCGTGTTCTCCATATTTCCGGGCTGGGAAAAGTTTCACTTCCTGACAATGTCATGCAAAGGCTTCTCATGGAACCCCATTCTTTCCTGACTCACAAGGCCCTAACATCCCGGTCGAATAACGCTTTCCCAGGGAGTGTGTTTCTTTGAACCGGAACGATACAGTCAATGAACCCTCAAGGCTTGGTTGCGCCAAATCTTTTGTTTTTATCTTCATTACAGTTTTCCTTCTTTTGCTGTTTATAGAACTGACTTGGAGGTTTGTCTGTGCTGTAGGCGGCGTGGTTCCACCCTGTGGAGACCGGAGCCTGGTACAGGAATGGGAATGGATAATGGGACACCGTCAAGGTGATTCCCTCATCTTTGGGGATACCATGTTCCGGTTTGACCCCGACCTGGGATGGTCTCTCAAGGCGAACTATCGCAGCGATGGGGTCAACACCAATTCCCATGGCCAAAGAGGGACGGCTGATTGGCCTGTCCCACGTCAACCGGGAAAGCATCGAATCCTTTTTATCGGGGACTCCTATACGTTTGGCTTCCAAGTACGAGATGAGGAGACCTTTCCGCAGGTCCTGATGGATCGTTTCCTGCCTCAGGAAGAGGTGATCAACTGGGGAATCCCCGGTTATGGCACGGATCAGCAGATCCTTCTGTATGAACGAGATGGGAGGTCCTTTCATCCGGATCTCGTCATCCTTGGTTTTTACACACGTGACCTGTTCCGGAATGACACCTGGTTCAGGAGTTATGCCAAACCAGTTTTCGAGTTGCGCGGAAATGACATTGTTCTCGCGAACCGTGAGATCCCAAGCCCCACCGAGCTCGCCCGGCTTTATCAGAGTGGGGAAAGAACGGTCGGTCCCAAAGGGCTTTACCTTTATGAATATGGCAAAAGGGTGTGGGAAAAACTTGGTCGCCGAAGTCTCAATGAAAGTTCTCCGGAGTGGCTGGTTACCGCTGGTATCCTGGAGCGGTTCCTCCACAGCGTGGAAAGAGATGGAGCACAGGCCTTCCTCTTGATCATCCCCCATGAGGAGATCTTCCAGAAAGAACGCTCTGCCACCCATGATACAGTCCGGCTTCTCACTTCAAAGTGTGGCCGCATGGGGATGCCCTATCTCGATCTCTCCCCGATATTTCGAGAGAAATCCAGAACAGACTCACGGCCTTTATATGACGGGCATTTCACTCCCTGGGGGCATGAAGTCACTGCCGAGGCCCTTTACAGGGAGTTGAAACGGACTGGGCTGATCTGAGAAAAACGCCCTCCAGCTCAGCGCTCAAAGGGATGCCGCCAGAGAGGTTCAGCAGGAGCGGGCATGACTCCCTTGGCGCCCTTCCCCAGACAATACTCCAGAGTGTCCGCTACCCGGTGAATCCCCAGCGGGGCCTTCTTGCGTGTCACAAACTCAGAGAGACCAATCTCCGAGTGAGGATTCCCCCAATCATAGGTGTAACCCAAACGGGTCCAGGGGTATCCATTGGTGCTGTAATGGGCCCGTTGCCACTCAAACCAGCCTTTGAACTCCTCACTCAGGGAGACATAGGTCGCGGAAACCGGGTAATCGATACCTGCTTCATGATCCGATACCTCTGGATCCGCGCAGGGACGGAACAAATCCTCGGGATGAACCCAGAACTCGACAAAGTAGGGAAGGTTCCGCCCGGGTGGCATTCCATTGAGCTGCTCAAGACGAAGGACCACGTTGTCCTCCGTAAGTCCTTGAGCCTTGCAAAATTGCTGGATCTGTGGGGCGGCGCTCACCCACAGGTTCCGGTTCACATTGGTGACCGATCCCACTTCATCAGCGTACCCCGGCCAGGAGGTCCACATCACCATGAGCACCCGGCTTGGACCCGTGGTTGAATCCCAGATCAGTCCCGGTTCAGATCTGATCAAAGCGGTCAGGTTGCGGGTGGTTTCAGAGGGTTCCGCGGTCGAGGCATCCACGATGGCCGCCTGGTAAGCTGCATCGAGATCCTCAATGGGGGTTGGGGTGGGAGCTGGTTCCGCATACCAGTCCTGCAGGAGGATCAAGAGATCAGTGGAGCTGACGATCCCATCTTGATTAAGATCGGTTTCGAGAGAATGCGAAGGTCCGGAAAAGACAAACACAAAAGAAACGAAACATAGCAATCTGCTAGTATGAGTCACGGAATCCACAACAAGTCTCCTTGGAACTGCTACTGGTGCGGGTCTTCATTGTCCTCGATCACGGTGGCTTTCGCCTGGTTGAGAATCCTGACCCCTTTTATCCCGTTATTGCCCCGGATAATGGCATGTTTTACATCGGGTCCAAGTTCCACACCGGGTTGTTCGGTCCCAAATGTGGAATTGTGAATCTGAACTCTGCCGGACTTGGCCACAACGAGGGGACGGTTGCCCTGCCGGTCCTTCCAGCTGCTGAAATAGCAGTCGCTGAAGGAGACAAAGCCATCTCCCTCGATCAGTGCGTTATGATCCGCAGGTCCCCAGAACGCGCAATTCACAAAACGTACATTCCCCTTGCAGGTGGGGCTGATGACCGCCTCGATGGGACGTTCTCCAAGAAACGAAACAAATTGTCCACCTGTGATCAGGAGCCCCATGTGTTGGATGGCGTCCACCTGGATGGCGATCTGGCAGGAATCCGCTCCGATGCCAGTGAACTGCCCATTGCAGGTTCCTTTTTCGGTCTCGATAAAACGGTATCCAATTTTCGCGGGGAAGACAAAGTTATTGGTGACATACTCCCAGTCGGTCCGTGCAAAGATAAAAGCTTCCAGGTTATCTCCCATATACTTGTAAACCGGGTCCCAGGCCCCTCCAATCGAAGCTGCTGACCACCAATGGCAATGGAACTGGACATTCTCCACCCTTCCGATATCGGTACAGGCATCGACAAACAGGCCTCTTCGTAACACACAACCGTACACGCTACGAATTCGGTGCCTGACATTCGGTTCAGGACCCACCTTGATCCCATTATAACTGTTGATCAGGGTGAGGTTTTCCAGCGTGTTGTCGAATCCGGTCAGATGGAATGTCCAGGGGTAGGGGTGGATGTCCCCTGGTTTCTGTTCTGGATACCAGATGGTGAGTCCTCGAACCATGGCGGAGTGTCCGACTTCGAACAAAGCGGGTGCGGCTTCATTGTCCCGCCCACCTGTTGCCTGGATCACCGTTCCGATCAGAGGTTCAATCGCTTGAGGTGCGTCATGAGAACCAATGACTGAAACACCCGGTTTGACTTGGAGACTGCCTGCCACCAGGAACCTCCCAGGCGGAAGAATGACATTTCCCCCTTTTTCTGAGGCTGCATCGATGGCCTTCTGAATGGCGGTGGTGTCATCGGTTTTGCCGTCAGCCACCGCACCATAGTCCATCACTGAGAAGTCACCTTTTTTTGAAGCCATCTCCATCCCCTCCCCCATGGCTCCACCGGTTATCCACAGACAGATCCATATAGAAACTAAACGGGTTTTCTGATTCATTTCTACCCTCCTTAAAGATTCATGCCGGTATAGGAGGATGTCAGCAGTGCCTCCTCCAGAATCCCAGACAACCTCCTCACTTGGTCCAGTCTCGTGTTTTCCTGCAGTCTGGATCGTCTCATGCTCAAGGAACTGGCCCAAACCCTCAATTCATACCTTGATTTCCACATTCTTCGTAGTCATCTCCAGGAAAGCCTGGCACCGCATTCCCCTTGCAACAGACAGACAGATGTCTACAGTTACCGAGTGGACTTACCGATGTTAAAAGAGGCTTTTTACTGATACCAATTATGCCAATCTCCCATTCGAAAGTGATCCCCTATCTTTGCGCCATCCTCTCCTTGAGCAGAAGGGGACCGGTAAGATGAGGCTACGAGCTGAAGGCAGAAAAGTGGTCATCGCGGATGATGCTCAGGAAATACTGGACCTTCTCTGTCTGGTTCTTGAGCAAAGGGGGTATGAAGTTTTTCCCTATACAGATGGGGCGATGGCTTTACGTGAGATCCCGGAAATTCAACCGGACCTGGTGATCCTCGACATACTGATGCCTGGTGCAGATGGTCTGGAAGTCTGCGATGCGGTGAAAAAGAATCCTTCTCTTTCCCATATTCCGGTCTTTCTGATGACAAGTGCAACAGCGGGTTCAGAGGTGGCCGATGGTTTTTGGAAGATTGGGACCTGTGCCGATGCGTTTTTCAGCAAGCCCTTTAATCCCATGGAAGTCGCTGCTTATGCCGATAAGTTTGTGATGGGTGTGGAGCTTCCCGCAGGTTTAACCTCACGGTCATCGGGGGGTGGAGCAGCGAGGGTTACCCGCTGAAATGACCGAATTCTTCCTTGCCGCTTACCTGGGCACAATCCAGGGACTCACCGAGTTTCTACCCATCAGTAGTTCCGGGCATCTGGCGCTTTCTCACATTCTATTCGACCGTTTTGGTTATCATTTACCAACCGATGACCTTTTCTTCGATCTTCTCCTGCATCTCGGGACTCTGATTGTGGTGCTTGGTTTCTACCGGAAAGAGATTCTCCAGTTTTTCTATGAGTGGACCGGAATGGAAGGCGTGGTTCAAAGCTCTGTTCCGGCGGGTGTCTGCAGGCAATGGACCTGGTACATCCTTGTGGCCACTTTTGTCACTGCCGCGCTGTCGCTGCCTTTTGAAAAACAGCTTGAAGAATCCTTCAGTGAACCCTACTCGATGGGAGTGTCGTGGATCTTCACGGGGATGCTTCTGATGCTTTCGGGATGGCTGGCGGAACGCACCCCTGAGAACCGGACTCGTCCCATCACTCTCAAAACCGCCATTTTTGTGGGTGTTCTGCAAGCGGTTTCTGTCCTCCCCGCTGTTTCACGCTCAGGCGCCACCATTGCTGCCGCGCTGCTCCTGGGAGTCCGCAAGCAGGAGGCTGTGACCTTCTCGTTTTTGATCTCGGTTCCCGCCATCCTGGGTGCGGTCTTTCTTCATGCCCGCAAGGTTCAGGAGGTGGCCTGGGCGGCTCCATTGGTAGGGGTTGTCTTTGCAATGGTTTTCGGGTGGTTCGCGCTCGCACTCCTGGTAAAATGGGTAATACGCGGACGGCTGACCGGATTCAGTTTGTACTGTTTCGCCATTGGCATCCTGACTGTAGCCATGGCAGCTGTGGGTTGGTTATGAGTTCTGGGGAGAGCCATTTGATGGGGTGTTGGTCTTCGCTGTTTGACCGGTTCCGGGGGCCAGAATGGCCGCACCGTATGGATGATGCAGGCGCAGAATCTCTCCAATCCACTTCCCTTTAGAAAGAGTCTGGGCGCCAAGCTGATGGTCGCCTTTGGCGTGGTCAGCATGATCGGCTATGTCGCCGCGCTTCAGGTCCTTCCACGTCTTTATATCTATGCCCAAGTCGAAGATATCCGGAGTGCGCACAATTATAACGCCCAATCCCTGCGGAAATATTTCCTGGCCTTTGTCCAGACTCGAGCGGAAGACACGCTGAGTTCCCAAGTAAAAGCTGCTGAAGAAGCCGCCATGAAGCTTTGCGCCAATGCGGCCTTCTGCCAGGGAAATTTCCAGGGAGAGAATGCCCTCTCTCGAAATGAGGTCATGGCTCACCTTCCAGAAACCGGCGAGAGCTACGAAAAAAATGAAGTGAATGAAATTCTCTTGAACCTTGAATTCCGGGAGGGGTTTCGGATCGTTCGAATCATCCCCTGGGAGGTCCCTCCGCTTGATTTACGTCTCAGCTTTCTTACGGATGATCCGAACTCTGATATGTACATCCCGATATTGATCCCCCTGCGGATTCCTCGCACAGGACAGATTTGGACCCTGGCGGTGGGAAACTCGCGAAGAGATCCGATGGTTTTTAATGTGGGAGAAGAGCTTGAAATCTTTGCTCTCAAATCCACATCGAGCGTGCTTTTCTATCTTCCCAGTGAGTTGGAGGAAAAGAAACCCGAGTTGTGGAATCTGGTCCTGGCTAACCGTGAAATGGACTTCTGGCCGGCGGAAATTGAAGGGGAGAGCCTGGAACAAAGGTTCCTGTTTATCCCGGCTGACAATTTGAGTCAACGGGGAACTTTGGCGGGAGTCTTTTGTATTGTCTATCAGCAACCCAGTTCCGCCCTGTTCCCCTGGAAAGTCCTCGCTGCCAGCGGACTGGCCTATTGGGCCCTGGCCATCGCCGCCATGGCGGCTTTTTTGTTTTCGTATTTCTTCGCGCGCCGCATCAGCCGTCCCATTCAGAACCTCACTGCAACCGCGGTGGCCATCTCGCAAGGCCACCTTGACCGGCGTGTGGAGGTCAAAGTCCATGACGAGATCGGTGTTCTCGCACGCACCTTCAATGAGATGACCGACCGGTTACGAACCACTCTTGAGGAGTTGAGAGACCGGGCCGAAACCATCGAGAAACAGAATGTGGAACTTGATCTCAGGTTCAAGGAGTTGAATGCCCTTCAAAATTACACTGAAAATGTTCTCGCCACGGTGGATAGTGCCATCCTCTCAGTGGATCTCGATGGGAAAATCCGGAGTCAGAACCGTGCTGCTCACAGCCTGCTGGGTCTTGTGGAAGGGCAAGTTCTGGAGGACCTCCCCTCAGAGGCCTTGGTGGAAAAGCTCCGGGCCAGTCTGGAATTGGGTGAGACAACCGTATCCGATGAAACCTCGATGGTCTCCCCGAAGGGTGAGAAGGTGACGGTTGCCCTTTCGGTCTCCCCACTCCGGGAGGGAGACTCCATCACCGGTGCGGTGGCGGTTCTGACCGATCTTCAGGTCATCAAGAACCTTGAAGCCATTGTCAGCCGGCAGGAACGTCTGGCCGCGCTTGGGCAATTGACGGCAGGAGTGGCTCATGAATTACGCAATCCCCTGAGTATCATTAAGGCCTGCGCGGAGATTCTCCATCAACGCTTTGCGAATCAACCCGGGGAGCAAGGCCTGACAGGTGATATCATCGAAGAGGTGGACCGTCTCTCTCGTGTGGTGACTGAGTTTCTCACCTTCGCACGTCCCAACCAGCCCAACCGGAGCCAGGTACATCTCAATGAGCTTCTGGCACGTAACATTGATCTGATGGAACGTGGCGAGGGAAACACGGTGACTTTTATCCGCTCATTCGAGGAACCTCTCCCGGATGTGGAAGCAGATGCGGAACAGGTCGAACAGGTTGTTTTGAATCTGGTCCGGAATGGCATCGAGGCCATGAATGGCAGTAAAGTGATCGAGATTCGTACCGGGCAGAACCCGGATGAAGGTACTGTTTGGTTTGAAGTAGTCGACCAGGGGAGTGGGATGGATCCGGAAACGCGGCGCAAGATTTTCGACCCTTTCTATACCACCAAGTCAGGTGGCACAGGGCTGGGACTATCAATCTGCCACCGGATCATCGAATCTCATGGGGGTACGATCCAGGTGGTCAGCTCAGAACCTGGAAAAGGGACGGTATTCCGTGTGGTGTTTCCCTGTGTGGAGAAAACTCAACATGCCGGCGATTGAAAGCCTTCTTCTCAAGGGAGACTGCCCGCGTATGAATCACCGGCGAACCGGGCTTCCTTGTGCCGTTAGCGGAATCCTTGTGGCCATGATTTTCTGTTTGGCGGGATGTGGCTCCTGGCGCGAGAAAAACAACCAGGAAACATTCACGTATCAAGAACCCGAGATCCCTCCGCTGGTCCAGCCGCAAATCATCCCCACTCATGAGTATATCCGTCAGACTCCCTCGGGACGCCTTTATCCTCTCAAGCCAGCACGGATCGCCATTGTGGCCATGCCTGATTTCATTGTGGGTTCCGATCCCGAGCCCTACCTGAGAAATCATGTCAGTAAGGCCAAATCCCAAGGCAGTTCTTTCCTTCCCTTTCACTATTATCTTTCCCCGGACGGAGTCGTCTATGAGGGGCAATCCACCGAGTATGCGGGTGATCTGGGGGGACGCCGTGTGACTGATGCCATCCTCCTGGGTGTGATGGGGGATTACGATCAGCCCGCCAGCTTCATGCCTCCTCCTCAGGAAAAGATGCTGGTCCAGTTGTGTGCCTGGCTTTGCTCTCAGAACTCAATAGAACCATCCCAGATCGTCCCGGCCCGTGAGATCAATCCCGATGCGCCTCCTTTGGGGGTTAACCTCCAGAACTGGTTTGGCCCCACGGATACGCTTCGTGAACGGGTTCGCCTGACCATACAGAAGGGGAATGAGGATGCTCGCAAACGGGAGGAGAGCCTGCTGGCTCCCTTACGGACCAAGAAAGAACGGCGTCCCCCGGATATCAACGAAGACTTCTGAAAAGGACCCCATCGGATGAGAATTGTCGATCTATTGGCCAGCCACAGGCCGGCATTTTCCTTTGAGTTTTTTCCACCCAAGACTGACGAGGGGTTTGCTCAGTTGTTTCATACCCTCCAGGCGCTCGAACCACTTCACCCGACCTTTGTCTCGGTCACTTTTGGTGCGGGGGGGAGTACACGTGCCAAAACCGTCGAGCTGGTAAAACGCATCCGTTCCGAGATCGGACTGGAAACCATGGCTCATTTGACCTGTGTGGGACTTACGCAGAATGAGATCGGGATCATCCTGGATGATCTACAGGAGGGTGGTATCGAAAATATTCTGGCGTTGCGTGGCGATCCGCCCAAGGGAGAAGATCACTTCACCGCCACAGCGGGGGGCTTTGCTCATGCAAATGAACTTGTCGAGTTCATCCGGTCGCGTTGGAACTTCTCGATTGGAGCCGCCTGCTATCCCGAAAAACATCCCGAGGCCCCAGATGCTCAGGCGGATCTGGAAGCTCTCAAACGCAAGGTGGATGCAGGGGTTGATTTTCTGATCTCCCAACTCTTCTTTGAGAACAGCCTCTTCTATAACTTCCGTGATAAAGCCCGCCAGGCGGGCATCCATGTCCCTATCCTTGCCGGGATCATGCCGATCCTCAACCGGAAGCAGGTGCAGAGATTTGTCCAGATGTGTGGTGCATCTCTCCCCAGGGAGTTGGGGGGTCGGATCGCGGCGGTCGAGGATGATGAAGAAGCGGTTCGGCATATCGGAGCTTTTCACGCCACGCTCCAATGTCTGGGTCTGCTTGAGAGAGGGGTGGATGGTATCCACTTCTATACCTTGAATCGTTCCACTGCAACACGCGCGATCTATCAGCTCTTGCGTACTCAGCCGGTGGGATGATTCGGTCAGATCGACCCGGTGACACCAGGCAGGGCTTGATCAGGAAGGGTTCTTCTCCGCGAGCTGGTAGTAAATTCCTCCCAGGGGTGAACTCCTGGACTGAACAACATCAGTGATACCAAGCACCGTTTCAGTGGATCCCAGGAACAGGATCCCATCGGGTTTGAGCAATCGGGCCATCCTTTCGAGTATCTGCCTCTTCAACTCCATGTTGAAGTAAATGAGAACATTTCTGCAGAAGATCAAGTCGAAAGGACCAGAAACACTTAGAGGTTGAGTGAGATTCACGATTTTCCAGGTTATGAATTCCCCCAGCCGGGAGGAGATGATCCAATGGGTTCCGCTCTGCTGGAAGTATTTGGTCAGCATGAGAATCGGCAATCCGCGATTCACCTCGATCTGCGTGTAAATCCCCTTTTTGGCACGGTCAATCACTTGGGTGTTGATATCAGAGGCGATGATCTGAAGGTCATACCTGGTAATGTCGGGCCAGGATTCCATGAAAGACATGGCGACACTGTAAGGTTCCTGACCCGTGGATGCGGCCGCGCACCAGATCCGGATGGGACGGGACGGTGATTTTCTGTAACGGTGAATCAGTTCCTGCTGAAGCAGCTTGAAGGGAGCGATATCCCTGAAGAACAGGGTCTCGTTGGTGGTCAGTGCTTCGATAATCCGCTGCCGGAGCTCCGGGCTGAGGGAGTTTCTTACGGCGTCATAGAGCTGACGCAGGCTACTGTGTCCCAAGTCCCGCGCCAGTGGTGCCAGGCGGGATTCAATCAGGTATCCCTTGTCTTCTCCGAGAACGATTCCACTGTTCTGGTGGACAATTCGTGCAAAAAAAGATTCTTCTTCTTTGAGCATGACTTACCATTTTCCCACAAGGTCCATCAGACGTGGACCGATCTGGTCCAGTGGCAAAATTTCATCCGCTAATCCGTGGCTGACAATCAAGCTCGGCATCCCGTAGACCACGCAGGTTTCGCGGTTCTGTGCAATCAGGTAGGCATCACAAGCTTTTAGAATCTTTCCCCCCTCGAAGCCATCCTGGCCCATCCCTGTCATGATGACTCCGATCGCGTTCGTCCCGTGGGAATTCGCGACGGAGCGGAACATCACATCCACCGAGGGACGGCAGCTGCATTCTTTTGGTCCCTGGTGAAGGTGGATGGCTGGGGTGGAATGTGCGGATCTCTTGTGAACCTCCATGTGATAATCACCCGGAGCAATATAGACATGCCCTGCCTCCACCGGCTGATCCTGTCTGGCTTCACTCACCTGAAGCGGGCATACCTTATCCAAACGGTTGGCAAGTTGTTCCGTAAACAAGGGAGGCATATGTTGAGTGATCAGGATCGGCGAAAGGAAGTCTTTCCTGATGGAACCAAGCACGCTCACGAGGGCATTCGGCCCTCCGGTTGAAATACCGATAGCCACAAGCGGAGGCTCGTTGCTTCGTCTGAACCGTCTGGATCGGGAAGTGACACTGAGGGTTTGTTCCGGTTTATCCGGAGCTGTTGAGACGGGCGCAGGCTGTGAACTGAAGGCTCGTATCTTTGGGACGAGATCCTGTTGAATGGTAATTTTGTTTGTTTCCAGCGAGGCTCCCGTGGGTTTTGTGACGAAATCGACCGCACCAAGAGCGAGTGCCTCGAGAGTCGATTTGGCCCCTGTCCGTGTGTGGGCACTGAACATGATGACTCGAACCATTGGCCAACGCTGACGGATACAACGGAGAGTCTCGATACCATCCATCTTGGGCATTTCAACATCAAGGATGACTATATCGGGGGATTTCAGACGGATCATTTCAAGTCCAATTTCCCCATTCGCTGCTGTCCCAACGATTTCGATGACGGGATCCTGCTCCAAGGCACTCGAGATCGTACGGCGGAATACCGCTGAATCATCAACGATTAAAACTTTTAGTTTGGTCATTTCCTCTTGGCCGGGACCAGGTTTCCCCTCAGCACACGTTCTGGCTGGAAACGTACAACGGGTATTCAGGCGAAAAAGGTGATCTCATGCAGAGGAGGAATCCTGACGTTTTGGGAGTTCACTGCCAAGCGCAAGGATCAGCTTGTCGATCAACATTTCCTTGTCGAATGGTTTCATCAGGTATTCATCCGCGCCAGCCTGGAGAGCTCGCAGGACCTGGATCATCTCTGTTTCCGTCGTCTCCATGATGATTTTCAAATCATCCGGGTCTCGCTTCTCACGGATTTTCAGAAGTGCCTCATGGCCATTCATGACTGGCATGTTCCAGTCCAGCAGGATGACCTTGATCTCCATGTCCCTCAAAGCTTTTTCGACAGCCATTTCACCATTTTCGGCCTCATCGATCTCCACATCGTAATCCTTCAGGTGAGATCGCAGTTTCATCCGGACCATGGAGGAATCATCGACTATGAGTATCTTCACTTCTCTACCTCCGGATTCATCCTCATTTCAGTACACCTGCCCGGACCGATGAGGCTCCCTCATCCTGTTCCCGTGGCAATATTTCCTACACTACAGCCAATTACCCTACAGATACAGCCTGCTATTCCAGCCTGCCAGTCAGCCTGTCGACATCCAGGATGACCAGCAATGATTTCTCCAGCTTGCACACTCCACTGACATAGCGCCGGTCGATCCCCCTCATGGAGGAGGGCGGTGGATCGATATGGGTGGCCGCAACCTCGATCACATCCCCAATCCTGTCCACCAGGAAAGAATCAGAACCATCGGGAAACCGGATGATCATATCCATCTGATCATCCGCTTTCTCAGGATCATCCATCCCCAGGATTCCGCGCAAATCGATAGCCGTGACAATCTGTCCACGCAGGTTAATCAGTCCTCGAATAGTCTTCTCCGCGGTCGGTACCGGTGTCATCTGTTGGGGGCGGACAATCTCCTGGACACGTCCCACCTCAATACCAAAGAGCTCATGGCCGAGATAAAAGGTGGCCAGTTGCACATTATTTTCGCTACGGCGGTCTGCGAGTGCAGTGCGCCGGTCTGCTACTCGCCGCTCCACACCATCCGGAGCTTTTCCCGGTGTCTTCCGCCGATCGGACTGGGAACGTCTTTCGATGAGTGATCGCTTTGGTGCTGGATCCCTGTTCATGATTCCCTTTCGACTTTTGTTGTCAACAATTCCTCGATGGTTTTCAACAATTCACCCCGGTTCAGCTTGATCAGACAGGCGTCAGCTCCCAAACGCATGGCGCGGTCATGACAGGCCGGGTCCCTGGAAGCTGTCAGGGCGGCAACAGGAAGATCCTTGTATGCTTCCTGGTCACGGATATGCTGGATCAGATCGAAGCCGTCCATCTCCGCCATGTACAGATCTGTCAGTACCAGATCAACCGGGTGTTTCTCCAGAATCTCCAGGGCTTCGCGGCCATGAATGGCCTCGATACACTCTATGCCCGCCGCTTTCAGGTAGGAGGAAACCATGGTCCGGTAAAAGGCTGAATCATCGACTAGAAGCACACACACTCCTTGGGATGGAAGGTCTCCACAGGAGCTGTTGAACCAGTGCGGCAGGGCCATCTCCATGATCCGGTAAATATCAATGAATTGGGTGGCCTTGTTGTTAACGATGGCGGTTCCAAGGATCCCTTCCTCTCCTGCATTAGATCGGCTGAACTCAGCCCGAACCTCTGCGATATCGAGGATTTCGGAAACCACGAGACCAGCCTGTTTATCCTCAAAAACAAAAACGATTACAGGAAGAATTGACTCCTGGCTGGGTTGAGGCCTGGTCTGAAGGAATCGTTCTGGCCGGATGAGAGGCAGGACATCTCCACGGTATTGGATGACCTCCTGGCCAGCCACTTCCTCGATCCGGGATGGATCGAATTCCTCCAATCGGTTTACCAATCCCAACGGAATCGCATACTGGTCTGCCTCACCGAGACGGAACAGGAGTGTGGATTGGCTGTCTTCGGGTCCCGCCTTTGAGAGGTCCTGAGCCCGCATCAGCTTGGATGAGATGTGTTCGGGATGAATTCCCCCCAAAGCGGCCAGTCCCTGGACATCCAGGATGAGAGCCACATTCCCATCACCCAGGATGGTCGCTCCCGCAAAGGCTGCCAACTGTTTGACATGCCTGGAAAGCGGCTTGACAACAATCTCTTCCGTGTCATGGACCTGATCGATGATCAGTCCTGCTTGTCCTGCTCCTAACCTCAGCACGACAATGTAAAGGGTTTCCTGTGATTTCCCGTCAGGACAAAGATTGAGAATCTCTTTAAGGCGGATGAGCGGAAGAAGCTCCCCTCTCAAACGATAGACCTCGACATTCCTGACGGTTTCGATTCCCTGGCGGATCTGGTCCCCCTCCAGGCACACCAGTTCGATCAAGTTCACCTGGGGAATGGCGAAACGCTGGCCTCCCGCTGACACAAGCAGAGCCGGGATGATGGCCAGTGTGAGCGGAATCCTGACTGTAACCGTCGTCCCAGATCCCTTCTCGGACTTAATCTCGACTGTTCCACCGATCTTCTCGATATTTGTCCTGACCACATCCATGCCGACTCCACGTCCGGATACATTCGTGACAGTCTTCGCGGTTGAGAAACCCGGCATGAAGATCAGGTTCAGGGCTTCTCGTTCTGACATTCCATCGGCCTGCTGCTGGCTGATCAGTCCACGCCTGATTGCGATCTCCTTGACCCTTGCGGTGTCGATGCCGGCCCCATCATCCTTCACCACAATGTTGACTTGACCATTTTCATGGAAAGCGCTGATCAGAAGGTTCCCGCAGGCTGGCTTTCCCCTGCGAAGGCGTTCATCCGGAGTCTCGATGCCATGGTCCATGGAGTTTCTGAGGAGATGAACCATCGGATCTTTAATGGCTTCGATCAAAGTCCTGTCCAGCTCGGTCTCCTTACCATCGATCCGGAGATCGACTTGCTTCCCTGAATTCGTAGCCAGGTCACGCACCATCCGCGGAAATCGATTGAAGACATTCGCGACTGGCTGCATGCGAGTCTTCATCACCTTTTCCTGCAGCTCGCTGGTGACCAGGCTGATGCGATGGCAGGCGGAGCTGAAGGCGGTGTTTTCAAAGGCATGCGAGAACTGCATGATCTGGTTACGGGAAAGGACCAGTTCTCCAACCAGATTCATTAACTGGTCAATGATCTCGATATCCACCTTGATGACCTTCTCGGTGCGCTCAAGGACCTTTGTTCCTGTTCCTGGCTGTTCAATACCGGGACTTTGCTCTTGAATGGACTCCGCTGAGATATTTTTTTCAGGACCCAGGGAGGTGGCAGCGATGGCTTCAAACGGTTCGATCGAGACAGAATGCACCGAGCTCCCCATGGCAGCGGTCTGAATCATTTCCGGTGGTTGGTTGGTCGAGAGTATCACCACGAGTCTCTCCCCTTCGTGGAGCTCTTCATCCTTCCGGATATCGGGGATCAAATCCTCAATGGTTCCTATCGCCGCGAGCCGTTCCGCGATAACCAGGCCTCGAACCGATGGCATTTTCTCCTCTGAGTCGATAGAGACGGTCACTTGCCAGGTGCGCCCTTCCCGGGTGAGAGTGGATGTGGCCTGAGGGCTTTTGAGATCAGGGGCGGTTTTTGAAAGGGAGGCCTGTTTGATCTCACCGGCAATCGCTTTCAATTCCTCAATCAGCGGAGCCTGATCTCTATCGCCTTCAGTCTTTGTCTCTTCCACTACCTGCAAAATCTCTTTCAGAACATCGGCCACCTTGAGCAGCTTGGTGATGACTCTCTGTTCGACTGGACGTATGCCTTCGCGCATCTGGGAAAGAATGTCTTCGGCATAGTGGGAGATTTCCTCCAGGGTCCGGAATCCCAGAAGACCCGAACAGCCCTTCATCGTGTGGATGACTCGGAAGATCCGGGTGATGATCTGCATATCACCGGGTTTTTGTTCGAGCTCCACGAAGTCCCTGTCGAGTTGATCCAGGTTATCCCAAGACTCATTCAGGAATTCCCTTAGAAGTTCTGCTTCCATCTCCACAAGGTTTTTCTCCTCTCGATGTATGACAATCGGGGTGGAACTCCGGCGGATTCTCTTCCCTTGTTCTTCGACCAGTTGGGTTGTTTAGGCGAGGACTTTCATGACAGATAAAGTTATGGACCCCACACCACAAGGTCTCCGGAGCTGACGGTCCCGTTGGTAGGAGAATACAATAGCGCTTTGGAGGTGCGGTATTCTTTATGGACTACCCACTCTGCAAAATTCCAGGTCCTGTCAGGACCATCTGACAGAATCGTGAAACTTCCCGCGAAAGTTGCGTAAGGGTCATAGGGAGTAGTGAAAGACACACGGCCACGCACCTCAGGGGGAACAAGACACTTACCTTTCTTTATCCCCACTCCCGCACAACCGCACCTCCATCCCATGGCGGTGTAGCGGTAATAAACTTCTGCCTGACGGGTGGGAGTCCAGTAGGAATCATACAGAAAACGGTCTTGTGGAACCGATTGCATATATTTGACCGGCGTAGTGAGTTGCTTCCAACCCTGGATCGACCGGGTCCATGCATGTGACGGGCCTGGGATGGAGATTCCCTGTTCCATGATGTCAGCCGGATAGAAAGGACGATCAACCCCATAACTCATAAGCGCAGTTTTGATCGACCTCATCTCCGACTCGGCGTTGGTGATCTTGGCCCTCAGTTGAGCTTCGAGGAAATTGGGCAAGGCAATCGAGATCAGGATGAGAATAATGGCAATGACGATCAGGAGCTCGATCAACGTAAAAGCGGATTGAGGCCGTCTGGATAGAAAACGTTTATTCGGGCACATGATAGGAGCCCTCGAATCTTGACGTATTTGAGAGATGATTCTACCAGACCGGGCACAAGGGTCAATCTGAAGTTTCTTTTTTTCAGATCATGGAGTGAACGAGCCTTCCAGTCAGACGAGTGAAACGGCTGGTCTCTTGAATCTGATCCCATTCTTTCTTTTCGATCGAATCGATGTGCTTTATCGATCTGAGGATTACCAATGTCGGTTCCCAAACCTGTCAATCCACCCAATAGCCTTCCAACACAGCGAGGTCGGACCTTCTACCCTCTACTCATGGACCATCAAACCTGATATTTTCCCGTGGAGGATAGGGTTGACATTTTTGGGGCTATAGTCTATGAATATGATCGATAATATACAGTATTATTTGTTTGAAGGAAGGGAAAGTCTTGAGATCATTCGAGAATCTTTCAATTCATGGATATAAGACTATTTAATCCATAGAGATAATTATGTGATATCACATGTGGTGAAACTAAAATGAATCAATCATCCCTTAGAATGGAGAACACAGCTATGAGGATCTTTTACCTGACACGTGTTTTCGTGGTTATTTTCTTGATGACGTGTCTCACTTTCAGCGCATTCCCGGAAGAGATTCGGCTTCTGAATGTCTCTTATGATCCCACCCGGGAGCTCTACCAGGACTATAATCTCGCCTTTGCGAAATACTGGAAGGAGAAAAAGGCGGGGGATGTCACCATCGAGCAATCTCATGGAGGATCCGGCAAGCAGGCCCGCGCGGTCATCGATGGGTTGGAGGCGGATGTGGTGACTCTTGCGTTGGCTTATGATGTCGACCAGCTTCATCGGCATGGGGATCTGATCCCGGTGGATTGGCAGAAGCGCCTTCCGGAAAACAGCGCTCCCTACACCTCAACCATCGTCTTCCTGGTTCGTAAGGGCAACCCGAAAGGGATCAGGGATTGGGATGATCTTGTCAAGCCTGGCATTTCAGTGATCACGCCCAATCCAAAGACTTCCGGTGGAGCGCGCTGGAACTACCTGGCGGCTTGGGGGTATGCACTCAGGCACAACAATAACGATGAGGTGAAGGCCCGGGAGTATATTGCAGCTTTGCTGGCTAATGTGCCGGTACTGGATTCCGGAGCTCGAGGTTCCACCACCACTTTTGTGCAAAGAGGGATCGGGGATGTCCTCCTGGCATGGGAAAATGAGGCTTTCCTGGCTATCAAGGAGCTCGGCCCGGATAAACTCGATATCGTCATCCCCTCTTTGAGCATCCTCGCGGAGCCGACTGTCTCGGTTGTGGATCAGGTGGTCGACAAGCATGGAACCCGGGAAATTGCAACCGCGTATTTGGAGTACCTTTACAGCGAAGAGGGTCAGGAAATTGCTGCCAGGCACTACTACCGCCCACGTTCCGAGGCGGTCGCGAGAAGGTATGAGAATCAGTTTCCAAAGATCGAGCTGTTCACATTGGACTCGGTGTTTGGTGATTGGAACAAGGCTCAAAAGGTTCATTTCGATGATGGCGGAGTGTTCGACCAGATTTATGAGAATCGTTAGTCTTTGCCGAACAGAGTGGGGTACCCCATGCTGCTGAAGGAAAAAAGTGTTCTTCCTGGCTTTGGACTCGCGCTGGGGTATACCCTGCTCTATTTGAGTCTGATCGTTCTCATTCCCTTTGCGGCGTTGTTCGCGAAAACGGCAACGCTCTCATGGGAGGATTTCTGGGGTACGGTCACCTCGGCGCGAGTCCTTGCTTCCTTTGAATTAAGTCTGATGACCTCGTTGTCCGCTGCCGGGATCAATGCGGTCATGGGACTCATCGTGGCATGGGTGTTGGTACGATATGTTTTCCCGTTCAAGCAGGTCGTGGATGCGCTGGTGGATCTTCCCTTTGCCTTGCCGACTGCTGTGGCGGGGATCGCACTCACCACCCTGTATGCCCCGACCGGAGCGATTGGAAAATACCTCGATCCCTTGGGTATTCAGGTGGCCTACACACCTCTGGGAATCACCGTGGCCCTGACTTTTATTGGACTTCCTTTTGTGGTCAGGACCCTCCAGCCGGTGCTGGAGGATCTTGATGTGGAAATCGAAGAAGCGGCCGCCAGCCTCGGTGCCACCCGGTTGAAGACCCTGGCT
The DNA here is from genome assembly GCA_964481775.1 of uncultured bacterium. GTDB lineage: Bacteria > Hinthialibacterota > Hinthialibacteria > OLB16 > OLB16 > OLB16. The sequence continues at coordinate 24,397 of CAYZUX010000006.1, forward strand.
TTTGTGGTATTTCCCAATCTCCTGCCCGCGCTGCTGACTGGTTTTGCACTCTCATTTGCGCGCGCCTTTGGTGAGTATGGTTCCGTGGTCTTCATTTCGGGAAACATGCCGATGAAAACCGAAATCAGTCCTCTTTTGATCATGACCAAGCTCGAGCAATACGACTATGCGGGGGCTACAGCGATTGCTGTTGTCATGCTGTTAGTCTCATTCCTCATGCTTTTCGCCATCAACATGATTGGATGGTGGTCGAGAAAACGGCCGGGGGCCTCCTGATGCACACCACTGGAATGAGACGTAACATCCCGGGAACCCGTCAGCAAAGTTCGACCACTGAACCAGTGTGGGTCCGTTGGGTCTTGATTCTGGTTGCTTTAGTGTACCTCACCCTGTTCCTTGTGATTCCGCTGGTATCGGTTTTCACTCAGGCCCTGGAGAAGGGGGTGCAGACATACACTGCCGCTATCACGGAAAAGGATGCTCTTGCGGCGGTACGCCTGACCTTGTTGACTGCAGCAATCGCTGTTCCCTTGAATATTGTTTTTGGAATTGCCGCATCCTGGGCCATCGCCAAGTTTGAGTTTCGCGGAAAAAACCTCCTGATCACCCTGATCGACCTGCCTTTCTCAGTCTCACCCGTGATCTCCGGCCTCATCTTTGTGCTTCTGTTCGGGCTTCAAGGCTGGTTCGGGCCATGGCTCAGGGAGCATGACCTGAAGGTCCTCTTCGCGGTTCCCGGAATCGTTCTGGCGACTGTTTTCGTTACTTTCCCCTTCGTGGCCCGTGAGCTCATCCCCTTGATGCAGGAACAGGGCAGCGAAGAGGAGGAAGCGGCCCTGGTGTTGGGCGCCACCGGCTGGAAGACCTTCTGGCGAGTTACGCTTCCCAATATGAAGTGGGGACTCATATACGGAGTAATTCTCTGCAATGCACGCGCTATGGGGGAGTTCGGTGCGGTTTCTGTAGTGTCTGGACATATTCGTGGACGCACCAACACCATGCCGCTACATGTAGAGATTCTTTATAATGAATACAACTTCGCCGCTGCTTTCGCGATGGCTTCCTTGCTTGCCATGCTGGCTTTGGTGACATTGGTGATCAAGAAGGTGGTCGAGTGGCGTTCGGCGCGGGATCTCAGCCTATTGAACGAGACAACTCCGGAGGAAAGCAGAGCGGGATGAGTATCGAGGTTCGGAATATCACCAAGTTTTTTGGGGAATTTGAGGCTCTGAAAGATGTGAGTCTGCATGTTCCCGCGGGGGAGCTGGTCGCCCTGTTGGGGCCTTCAGGCTCCGGGAAGACCACGCTTTTGAGGATCATCGCGGGATTGGAGACCGCCGATCAGGGCTCGATTCTTTTCCATGGCGAAGACACCACCGATCAGAAACTCCGCGACCGCAAGGTGGGATTCGTCTTCCAGCACTACGCCCTCTTCCGCCACATGACTGTCTTCGACAATGTCGCCTTCGGACTCAAAGTCCGTCCCCGCAAGGAACGTCCTTCCCGGGCGGAGATCCGCAAGCGGGTCATGGATCTGCTCACCCTTGTCCAGCTGCACACCCTGGCGCACCGGTATCCGTCGGAACTGTCCGGCGGTCAACGCCAGCGCGTGGCCCTCGCGCGCGCGCTCGCGGTGGAGCCCAGGGTGCTGCTGCTGGATGAACCTTTCGGCGCCTTGGATGCCAAGGTCCGCAAGGAGCTGCGCCGTTGGCTCAGACGTCTCCATGATGAAATCCACATCACCAGCGTGTTCGTCACACATGACCAGGAAGAGGCCCTCGAAGTGGCCGACCGGGTCGCGGTGATGAATGAGGGACGCATCGAGCAGGAGGGAACTCCCGAGGAGGTTTACCACCATCCCAAGACTCCATTCATCCTGAACTTCCTTGGTAATGTAAACTTGTTCCATGGACGCATGGAGAATGGACGGGCTTACATCGCAAATACCGGTGTCGAGGTTCCCTCGATCGCCTTTCAGGATAACCAGACCGCGACTGTGTTTATCCGCCCCCACCTGCTGGATATTCATCACCATCCCACTCCGGACAATGGATGCTTTCCCGCGCGGATTTCCCATATCAATGCCGCCGGTCCATTGGTGCGCATCGAGCTGACCAGCGATTGGGGTGACCCGGTCGAAGTCGAAATGACGCATGCCCGCTACCGCGAACTCAAACTCCACGAGGATGACCATGTCTATGTCACCCCCAAGGAAATGAAGGTGTTCGTGGAAGATTACTCGATTTGATCCGGTTTCGAGATTTGAGATGTGATTCCTGATTAGAAGCCTGTTGAAAATGGAGGTAACCGTGGATTCCAGCTTTCGCTTGAATGACGAGACAAGCAAATTTCCTCGGAAATCGTCATTCCCGCGATAGCGGGAATCCACAACCTCATCGTAAGAATGAGTTTTTCAACAAGCTGTTAGGGTTTAAAAATGAGCACATTGAACTTCTGGCCATGGCAGAACCATTCGCTGCAAGCAATTGTCCACTTGCTGGTATTATTGTCGTAGAAGATCCGGTCGATGACTGGACGGCCTGAACCTGCGCGGTCATTCAGCGTTACGAACAAAATGGCCGATGGATTGCCATTGGTCATGGGATGATCGATTCTTGTCTCGAAACAGTAACAGCCAGATAAATCACAGAAACGGCTATTGGCGGCATTAGCGACATGAATAAATGCAGGGGTTGCCGTATTGGCTCCGGCCCCGGGAACACGAATGGCCCCTGAGCTGATCTCAAGCGCTGTTCCACTGCTACCACCTCCTACTGCGCGGATCGCTGGTGTCTGCCCCGTTGAACGGACATCCAGTTTGCCTGTGGGAGCTTGGGTTCCAATGCCAAGATATCCCGATGTGGCGAGAGTCATCTGGGGGAGTGAATCCTTGGTGAAGAAATGCAGTGGGTGGTCTGACCGGGTACCCAGCCAACCACCACTGGAGTTCACGAAAGATCCCACCTCGCGGAACCCATCCGTATGGACCCAGCCATAGCCGGCATAGCCTGTATTGATGGTCAATGGAAAGGCTGGCACTGTCGCATTGCTGCCAATCCCCACATATCCGTAGTCAGCAATAGTCAGATCGTAGTTGGCGGCGCTACCAGTGGATCCCGGCTCACTGTTGGTGTGGAAAAAATACAGGCCGCCAGCGGATTGCCCGATCCCAAAGGATTTTCCTCCTCCATTTTTATTCCATCCGATCGCGGCGGCATTCCCCAATTCCAAGGAGCCTGTCCAACTATTGGATGTCCACAATGGTCCTCCTGAAACCCCTAACTGATGCATTGGCGCATTCGTACCGATACCGACCTTTCCTCCATTATAGAAGACCACAGTTCCATTGTTCTGCCAAAGTTGAGGAGTGGCCTGGCCCTTCCAGTGCAGGGATAAGTCCATGATCTCCAAGGGACCGATGATTCCATCACCATCCACATCCACCGGAGCTGCTTGAGCCAAGTTTGGTAATGCTTCCGGAATTATGAAAACAAGGACTGCCAGGAGCAGGAAATAATACGCCAACAGGCTGCGCACGGTGGCCCTCCCTTTACTGTCTATTCAGGAATAGAAGTGGATGCTGGCGGTTAGCAAAGGTGTAGGGCTACCGCAATCACTTCGTTTAACTTTAACAGAGAATTTGTGATATGCGGAAAAAAAGTGGAACGATGCAAGCGAATCAGGCAATCAGGATATGTGGTGCATAATTATTAAAAAACCAATATAATAAAAGCAACGCCCCAGATCCAAGACCCGGAGCGTTGCCTGAGACCCTGAGTGAAGCGGGTTTACTTCATTTTTCTCTGTTTACATGGAAGACCTTCTCACCGGCTCCTTTGGCACGGACATGGATTTCGTACACCTGGATTCCCAGCGTACGGTTATCCTGGCTGCCCTGCTGAATTTGTGCGGGGATCCATCCCTTGCACTGGAGGGTGAGGGTCGCTCGGTCGCCATCCATGGGTGGAACCGGAACAGTTATCGTGACATCAGAGGCTCCTCCGGTGGGAAGGGGAGCGAGACGCTCATTCCCAAGGTATACCCCACTCGTAGAATCCACCGCGGCCAAAGGAATATCAGCCCGGAGGGTGACCTCGTATTCGGTCTTGGGAAGGATCGGCAGAATCATGTCAGAGGCTGCACTCGACCAACGCCATGTCGGAGTATCCTTGTCTTTCTTGCCGGGTGGCTCTGGGCCAAACCAGCGCATCAGAAAACGTCCATCATGAGGACGTCCCAACTGGATCTTGTAGTTTCCCAGCATTTCCTCAGTCCACTCCAGCGGATCCTCCTCATTCCCGATTGCCTGTGTCCGTTTCCCCGCATGGTTTTCCACACGGAAGCCCGACTCTGCCTGGTTGGCCATGAGAATCGCGGAACGGACCTTTTCACCCACCTTCACATGCAGGTCGCCGGAACCGAAAGTGCTGGCCTGAACAATGATCTTGCCCTCATCCACCTGGATGCAGGGCGAGCCGATCTTGCCGATGTCCCAGTGGACAAAGTTGCAGGCATCCGCAGTCACCTGTGCACGTGGGCTGCGGTCCCAGATGCAACGGTCGATCGGACCCCAGAAGGAACAGTTCACCATGCTGACCTTGCCACCGGAGGACTCCGCGACCTCAACTGTCACGGAATCCTGGTTCGCCCACATCCCGACAAACTCACCATTGGTGATGAGCAATCCCGGGTCCTGGCACTGTTCCACCAGCACCGCCCTTGTGCAGCAATCCGCGCCGATGCCGACAAAGCTCCCGTTGCAGCTGCCAGCCTTGGTTTCGCTGAACTTGTAGCCCACGCCATACCCGAAGCAGAAGGTATGAGTCACATAGTTCCAGTCGGTGCGTGCGAACTCATAGGCTACGCCATTCCTGTTGATCCACTTGCAGTAGGGATCATTCGGATCATAACTGACACCGAAGGGCCAGATGTGGCAGTTTTCCACCTTGCCGATGTCATAGCACTGATCCACATAGAAAGCGCGCCAGCTGGGATAACCAAACATATTGCGCACGAGATACCGTGGTGCACGGACAAAGCGCGCGCCCTCATAGGGATTGACCAGGCAACAGTCAATCACACCCGTGTCCTCGACATCCTCGGCCAGCACACAGGGAGGGTAGGGAACCGGGGGCACATCGCTCTGCTTCCATTCGGGGTAAGTGATGATGACCCCTTGCAGCACCGCCATATGTCCCGCCAGACGGATGAAGGGGTCTCCTTCCTGAGAACCACGTCTCGCATAAGCCAACAAAACCGTTCCAATCATGTCGGGAGCAGGATCAAAACGATTGGTCGGTGGCATACTGAACACACCCTTGAGGGTGACCGCTGCCGGGATCTTGAGGTTTCCCTTGATAGCATATTTTCCAGCGGGGACCAGGACAGTTCCACCTCCGGCTTTACCGGCTTCATCCAGGGCGGCCTGGAAAACCGCTGTGTTGTCGGTGGACCCATCAGGTTTGGCCCCCATGTCCATCACATTCCAGTTCGTGGCTTGCGAAGCGGTGATCACTTGGGTAAGAAGGAAAAGAAGAGGGATACGCATGAGGTTGTCTCCTGAACAAGTTGCTTTTGATTAAAGTCAGTTCCACCCCTTACTCTGGGAAAAAGCCCAGGCAGAAGCGGGGATGGCAACGAAACCTTTCCACCTTGATCCATACCTCAGTGGTTGATTGGGTTGCTTTGAGAGAGTATGTCACCCCGAACGATTCCATTCGAGACCTGATTGGAAGAGACCCAGCGGAATGAATGAACCAGATTCCAGCACCGTAACCAGAGTCCTCTATCTCAAACTCTGTCCAGCCATCTCGGAGTGGCGGATCGGTCTCGGGCAGGCTTTCCTGCTCATGCTGCTGCCAATGTGTTCAGCAGCTTTATTGCGATTCTCGTAGTGGGTTTGCTGTTGACCACCCTGCTGGAGGAGTGGTTCATCGGGAAACGTGTGAAGAGGATCACGGAGGGATTCCTCATGCTGGTCCTCAAAGCCAACCTGGTGGCATTTCTCATTGGGGCCGGTATCGGAGCAGCCATCATGCTGCCCAAACGACTGCACTCTCCAGGTTTTCTCGCGGTGGTGGTGGATTTTCTTTCAGGGATCAGTTTGCAAGCGTTAGGTTGAATTAAAAAAATCCCCCCCAACCAATTGAAGGTTGAGGGGGATCGAAGTGCCGAGTGGACCTCAACTCAGTTTATGGTTTCGGGAAACCCGCCATGCATTGAACGCCTTTATTGAGGTCTTCATCGGAGAGCTCGATGTCGCTGAGCTTCCCGCGCATGTAGTTGTCATATCCCGTCAAATCCATCAGGCCATGTCCGGACCAGTTGAAGAGGATGGTCTTCTCAACACCTTCTTCCTTGGCTTTCCGGGCTTCAGCGACCACCGCCGCGATGGCATGGGAGGTCTCCGGAGCGGGGATAAAGCCCTCGGTCCTGGCCCACAACATGGCCGCCTTGTAGCAATCGGTCTGGTAATAAGACTGGGGAGTAATGAGACCATCCAATATCAGACGGCTGACCATGGGGGCCACGCCATGATAACGCAATCCCCCGGCATGGATCGGTAAGGGAATGAACTGATGGCCGAGTGAATGCATCGGGAGCAAGGGGGTCATTCCCGCGGTATCGCCATGGTCGTATGCGTATGGCGCACGGGTCATGGTCGGGCAGGCTTTCGGTTCGACCGGGATGATGTCAATCTTCTTCCCATTGATCTTGTCGAGAACATAGGGGAAGGAGATACCCGCGAAGTTCGATCCCCCACCCACACAGCCGATGACCACATCGGGATAATCGCCCGTGGTTTCCATCTGCTTTTGGGCTTCCAGCCCGATGATGGTCTGATGCAGCATCACATGGTTGAGTACGCTCCCCAGGGAATAACGGGTATCGTCGCGTTGAACCGCCATCTCGATCGCCTCGCTGATGGCGATTCCCAGTGAGCCGGGGCAGTCCGGATCCTGGGCGAGAATGGCTCTTCCGGCCTGGGTGGTATCGCTGGGACTGGCGATGCATTCTGCTCCCCACACCGCCATCATCAGCTTGCGGAACGGTTTCTGATCGAAACTGATCCGGACCATAAAGACCTTGCACTCCAGACCGAACATCGCGCAAGCCATGGCCAGCGCGGAGCCCCACTGACCCGCTCCTGTCTCCGTAGTCAAACGCTTGATCCCAAACACCTTGTTGTAATAAGCCTGGGGCACAGCAGTATTGGGTTTGTGGCTTCCCGCAGGGGAAACACCCTCATTCTTGAAATAGATCTTCACCGGGCAGTCAAGCGCCTTTTCAAAGGCAAAGGCCCGCATGAGTGGGCTGGGACGCCACTTGGCGTAGGTGTCGAGAACCGGTTCAGGGATGTCGATCCACCGCTGGGTGCTCATCTCCTGCTCGATCAGGTTCTTGGGGAAAACCGGTTCGAGCATCTCGGGCTTGATCGGATTCCCATCGGGACCGAGTGGAGGCGCCATGGGTGTGGGCAGATCCGCCAGAAGGTTGTACCACTGACGCGGGATCTGGTCGGCTGTAAGGCAGATTCCTTTCGACATGGGAGCTAAATCTCCTGCGCTACAGATTTCCTTCCGCAATCAATGACCTGATTGCGGTTTTACAGTCATAAGCAATGCCCGTTATGGGAGTTGAGAATGCGCACGGTATCTCTACTCCGAAGAGTTTTCTGTTTCGGGAGCCGGTGAAGGTGCTGCGGCACGTTCCGCGGCGAAGAGCGGTTCTGTTCCCGGTTCCGCTGAGCCCATGACACTCACCTTCAGGTTCGCTGTCACCTTGGGATCCACCTTGATGCGGACAGTGTGATCTCCGAGCTCTCGGATCGGATGCTCGAGGACAATCTTACGTCGATCGATGGTGATTCCCTGGGCTGCGAGAGCATCGGCGATCTGGTGGGTGGTGACGCTGCCGTAGAGTTTATCCTTCTCACCCACACGAGCCTGGATCTCCACCTGGGTGATCTCGAGGCGGTCACGAAGGTCCTCGGCTGTGCGCAGCTCCTTCAGACGGCGCTTTTCAGCAAGCCGTTTGAGGTGCTCAAGTTGCCGCTTCATGCCCGATGTGGCGGGCGCGGCCAATTCACGCGGGAACAAATAATTCCTCGCGTATCCATCCTTTACATTGACAACGGTTCCGGCCTCGCCGAGATTGTCCATTGTCTGCCTGAGAATGACCTGCATGGCTGTCCTCCAATAAAACTACCGCACCTCTGCCTCTGGAGATGGCCAGAGCACGGTGTCGTGGGCTTCTTCCGTCTGCTGTGCGGGATAATCCAGATTACAGTGGAGACCCCTGCTTTCGCGTCGGCAAAGAGCGCACATTACCACAAGAAGCCCTGTTTGTACAATATTCCGGAGTTCGATCACATCAACCGTGGCAAACCCCTCCTCGAAATACCCATCCACTTCACGTTTGAGCAGATTCAGACGTTCCTTGGCCCATTCCAGCCGGTCGGTCTTTCGGACAATGCCGACATAGTCCCACATCAGGCTGCGGGCCTCATTTTTGCAATGTTCGATGCGGACACCTTCGACATCTCCATGGGGATTGAACCGTGTAACCCAGCCTGGGTACTTCTGGATAGGTGAGGGCGTCTGGACTTTTGTAACCATCGCCGATAAGGCTGCACGGTGCCCAAAAACGAGGGCTTCCAACAGGGAATTGCTGGCTAGCCGGTTGGCCCCATGAACACCTGTACAAGCCACTTCTCCCACCGCATAAAGACCTCGAAGGGAGGTTTTTCCCTCACGATCAGTGGTCACTCCTCCACAGGAGTAATGTGCCGCGGGCACCACCGGGATAGGTTGCATGGGGGGATAAACCCCATGTTCCCGGCAGTGCTGGTTGATGGCTGGAAAACGGTTGATGAAAAACTCCTCGGTCATATGCGAGCAATCGAGCAGAACATGACTCTCCCCATGTTTCTTCATCTCGGAGTCAATCGCCAGGGCCACGATGTCTCGTGGAGCCAGGCATCCCCGGGGGTCATGGTGCTCCATGAAACTCTCGCCATTGATCCTGCGAAGAATCGCTCCCTCCCCACGGACTGCTTCGGAGACCAGGAAGGTTTCTCCGCCGGGGTTGTAAAAGGAGGTGGGATGAAACTGGACAAACTCGAGATTGGAGACTGGCAGCCCTGCGCGCCAACTCATTGCCACTCCATCACCGGTGGCGATCTGTGGATTGGTCGTGTGTTGATAGACCCGTCCCAGACCACCCGTAGCCAGCACCACGATAGGGGCACGGAAAACCTTGAGTCGTTCCTGATTGGCATCGAGGGCATAGACACCGGTACACCGGCGCTCATCTCCAGCGGACTCGACAATCAGGTCCACCGCGACATGGTGTTCGAGGAAGGTGACATTGGGATGCTCGCGCAGGCACTTGAGCAGCGCACGTTCCACTTCGCGTCCGGTCAGATCCTTGGAGTGCAGAATGCGCCTATGGGAATGTCCTCCCTCGCGTCCGAGGTCATAAAGTGTCAGATCATTGGAGACCGCTTCACCGCTTTCCACCGTGGCCCGCATGGTGAAACGAACTCCCCAGTCGATCAGTTGACGGACCAGCGGGGGGCCATCTCGCACCAGGTCACGGACCACCTCCTCTTTGCAGAGACCGGCACCAGCAATCAGCGTGTCACGTACATGTTCCTCGAAGGAGTCCTCCGCGGCAGCCACGCAGGCGATACCGCCTTGTGCATAATTGGTGTTCGATTCGAAGTCTTCCTTCTTGGTGAGAATCGTGACTTGTCCATGGGAGGCGAGTTCAAGGGCGCAACACAGTCCAGCAATCCCGCTTCCGGTTACCAGGTAATCCGAATGAGATTCTTGCATGATCCCCCATTGTATACAGAACGGCCGGGCAGGGGAGAGGACCCTCTTTGGAGTGACGAGATGCTATGAATAGCGGGTGTTGGCCTGCCTGATCCTGACAATTAACACAATCATGAGCAGAGCGAATACCACACTCATCCCGAGTGCCAGGAGGTTCGTATTGTAGATCCCCGCCTGGGTATCAACGACTCCGGTGACAGGATCCTTCCTGAAAAGGAAGCCGATGATTTCCTCTTGAAATACCGGCCCAATGCTTCCAAATCCATTTACGATACCGGCGACAGCGGTGCCATTACGCACCCCCGCGACTTGGACAGCAGCTGCACCACACAACAGGGTATCTGGCCCATAGATCATGAATCCCACCAGACCAAAACAGATCGCGGTCGCGACAGGAGTGGTTCCAAACAGGATCACCGAATAGTAACCAGCCACCATACCAATTCCCATCAGGAAACAGACCAAGGCCCAGTTCCCCCTGAAAAAACGATCCAGAACCCAGCCTGCCACCACCGCTCCCCCCAAACCCGCAAAGTCGAAAATCTGTGAGTAATAGGCCGCTTGAGCCGCCCCCATCCCTTGAATGTCCAGAAAAGCCGGCAGCCAGGAATCAAGCGCATAACGCAGGAACTTGATGCAGAAGTAGGCCATCCCCATTGCCAGAATGACCGGATTAAAGGCTATCTGACAATACTCCGCAAATGATACTTTCTCTTCCTGAGTCGCCTTGATTGTCTGTTCGCCTGCAGACGAGTCCGTTACAATCGGCTTTAAGCCTACATCTTGCGGACGGTTCCTTTGCCAGGCATAAATCAAAATCCAAACAAGGATTGTGGCAAGGGTTAATCCCCAGAAAGACCAGCGCCACCCATAGTTTTCAAGTAACAATCCCCCCAGTGACTTCACCACAATGTTTCCCACCATGTAGGAGGTGGACCAGATGCCCATGATGGTTCCACGCTCATAGGGCCTCAACCATTCAGAGACCCCTCCCACGGCTCCTGGCCACCCGCTGGCCTGGACCAGACCGTTAAAGAACATGAAAACCATGAAGGTGGCGTAGGAGTTCGCGAAACCAAAGATGGTATTGCATACCATGGAGATTCCGAGTCCGCCCAAAAGAAGGAAGCGAGCTCCCTTCTCACGTCCGATATAGCTGTTGATGAATTGGCCGATGAGATACGCTACCAGGTAGGCCGTCCAGATGTGTGCGACTGATCCCAGATCCCATCCAAAGTCATCCGCGATGGTTTTCTTGCAGATCGTGAATGCCTTGCGTGTCAGGTAATACCCCGCATAGGCGCAATAGGTGGCGATGAGAATCTTCCAGCGCCAGGCGATTTGCTCACGGGTCAATGCGCCGCCGGTGGGGGGCAGAGTGGTGGAACTCGTCACGGACAGCCTCCAAGGGTCAGGTGGAACGGAGCACTATAACCACCCGCGAGGAGCTGTGCAATGAAAGAATTGTTCCCGTAACTGTTAGAAGTTGGTATGGATGCGGAGATCAAGGCCCCGTGCGATAAATCTCTCCCTTACTGACTGTGCCATTCGTTGGGCTGTACTCGATCCAATCGAATGCATCGTTCTTCTCTTTATCTGGCCCGAGACTGGAAAGATGCCACAACACACGGGTCTTCCCGGCAAGGCGAGTCATTTTCCCACTGGTAAGGGTGTAGACTTCAGTCATGGCTGGATTCTTGAATTCAGTGGCGATATTCTCTGTGTTTTCATAGAGGAAAGATCCCTCCCACCAAAAGGTTCCCTGGACAAAAGGTTCCCTTGGCAGCTGCTTGAGATAGGCTGTGGGTGTGGTCAGCTCGGTGTGATCATTAAAACGCCAATAGTTGATGATATTAATGTTTGGGGGCTTTTTCTTCATCAAGTCATTTACAAAGGGTTGCAAACCATAATTCCACCGTCCATCAGGAGGGTAGAACCTTTTGTCGATACGGAACTGTTCAAGCGCGGTAGCGGCTGCATAGAGATCCTGTTGCGCCGCTGCCACCTTACCCCGGATCTGAGCCTCCAGGAAATTGGGTAAAGCGATCGAGATCAGGATCAGAATAATGGCGATGACAATGAGCAGCTCGATGAGAGTGAATCCACGGGTGTAGAACATCTTTATTCTGCCATGCCTTTCGTGATCGGATGGGATATGTAGTCTGTTAACTCTCAATGTTTTCTCAAGGTCCCACACGGTAGATATCTCCGGTACTGGAAGTCCCATTAGTTGGATTATACTCAACTCGTTCCGCTGTATCACTTTTTGTGTAGTCTGGTCCCAGGCTGGAAAGTATCCAGAGAGCTCGGACTTTTCCGGCCAGGACCTTCTGGTGCCCCTCGCAGAACCTGACCACCTCCACCATCGAGGGATCCTTGAATTCGAGGGCAATATTTTCCACATTTTCATAGAGGAATGATCCATCCCACCAGAAATGACCCAGCAGGAAAGGTTCCCTTGGCAGCCTCTTGAGATAGGGGATGGGGGTGGTCAACTCCGAATGATCACTGAATCGCCAGTAGTTGATGAAATCGATGTTCGGTGGCCTCTTTTTCATCTGGTGGTTGACAAATTCCTGGCCCTTGCCCACCACACTCCAGCGTCCATCGGGAGGGTAGAACTTTTTGTCCAGGCGGAACTGCTCGAGGGCTGTGGTGGCTGCGTAGAGATCCTGTTGAACTGCTGCTACCTTACCACGGATTTGGGCTGTCAGAAAATTTGGCAGAGCGATGGAAATCAGAATCAGGATGATTGCGATCACAATCAGGAGCTCGATCAGGGTGAAGCCGGATGACCTTGAAGTTAACATGGAGGTGTACCTCATATCATGGGTGAGAAACAGGCCTTATCCACCCTTGGTGCAGTGGATTCCCTAAGAATCAATTGTGTGGGAAAGACCGTCTGTCGCAGCCGTCCAGCCTCTTCCGGGGACTGGATCTGCCTGACCACCTCGCGTACGGCGAGTTCGCCCATGTCCGCGATGCGTTGTGCCACAACCGTGATCGAAGGGACCGAATGAGCCATCTCGGGAGAATCATCGTATGCGACCACGGAGAGATCCGCTGGTATTTCGATTCGCCGGTCGCGTGCACATTGGCGGATCCCCAGGATGTCTGCATTCTGGACAATCAGGGCAGTAATATCAGGCCTTCTTAACAACAGGGTATTCATCCCATTATAGGCCGCTATGAATGCTGAATCCCCGACCGCTTCCAGGAGTAATCCCGTATCCACTTCTCCTCCTGACTGCAAAAGGGCATCTCGGTAACCGCGCAAACGTTCCTGGTTGTTGAAATAGTTCATGGACTGGTGCAGGAAAGCGATGGCGGAGTGCCCCAGGGATAAAAGATACTTTGTGGCTTCGTGGGCCCCCTGATACCAGTCGGCATCCACATAGTTTACCTGCCCTTTCGGCCGGCTGTTGATCACTACGTGAGGGAATCCCACTGAGGCAATTTCAGCGGGGAAGGTGTCCTCCTGGGTGGCAAGCAGCATGATGATCCCGGCCAGCATTTTCCTTTTCAGGAAGATCCCATAGTCATCGACAGAACGCCTTAACCATTCATTGCGGAGGATTAGCAAGTCATACCCAAGGTCAAAAGCCGTGTCCTCCAAGGCATCGCACAAGGCACTGACATACGGAGAACTGAAAGCATGCGGATATTCAATCGTTACGCCCAGGATATCTGTCTGGGCTACACTGAACCGGACCGAGTAGTTCATGGATTTGACCGTATCCAGGATCTTTTTCCGGATCGATTCACTTACATCCGGCTTGTTGTTGAGGACACGGGAGACAGTGGCGGGACTGACTCCACATTCAGAGGCGATTCTGCGGATATTGATTCTCGGGGCATCCATCATTTTGTCTTGGGTAGGGAACTGCCTCCCCTTTGTTTGCTTGACAAACTCTAACTGGTCATGTTACGGTTGTCAACCGTAACTGTTTCAGTTCAGGATTTGTCACCGAATCCAGGTATTCTTGGTTGGGAGGAAAGAGATGCGGAGATATTTCAACTATCCGATCTATGTTTTGGCACTACTCGTGTTCTTAACCGGTTTTCCGGCTGACTCGGCAACAGTAGTGGTGAGGCAGGATGGGCAGGGAGGAGCCTATACCACCATCGAAGATGCCATCGCCAACTCTGTAAATGGTGATGACACGATCGAGATTCAACAGTTCACGGAGCCCTTTAACCCGGCGGGTGGAACCATCGATATGTCCTGGCGTAACCTGATCTGCACCGCTCCGGAGAGAGCCACCATTAACCTCAATACGGGTGGAGGACCGGGCCAGGGTCTCTTCATCACCAATCGGACGATCCAGAATGTGAAACTTGTTGGTCTTAATGATGGAGCGACATGGCAACGAGGCTTGGTGTGCTTTGGTAATGTGACTGTGGATAATTGTGTTGTGACCGGATTCAACGAGGTGGGAATTGTCCTTATCGATGGGGGTAATCCCATTGATACTGGAGCCGTTATTCAGAACAGCTATGTGGTAGGTCCCAAAGCCGCATATATGGGGATTGAGATTGAAACCAATGATGGTGCCGGGAAAGGTCCTATTCTCATCGACCATTGTACCATCGCAACCCGGGATGGTTTCTGCATCAACCTCAAGATCGATGGCACGCAGAGTGACCATGATTATTCGAATCTGACTGTCACGAACACGATCATGACCAACACCCCTCGTTGCGTGGTAGCCGAGAATGTGATGAACCTGGCCTACCACCATTCTTTCAACAATTTTAATACCACCTGGATCCGTGATTTCTGGTACTGGCATCAGGAAGGAGAAGATTGGACATTTCTCTCGAATACCCCCATGGGCGCGGGCGACATGGAAAAAGTCGATCCAGCATTTACGGATGCGGCAGCAGGGGACTTCTCACTGAGTGCTACTTCAAAGTGCCTGAAAGCGGGTGAGGATGAGACCAATATCGGGGCCTGGCAGGGAGGCGGATATCCACCAGGGGATGTGATTGTCAGGCAGGATGGCCAGGGTGATTCCTATACGACACTGCAGGAAGCCATCATCTATACCCAGCCAGGGCAACTGATTGAAATTCAGCAGTTCACTCAGCCCTTTGTGATTCCTGAAGATGCAGGTCTCAACCTGAATAATATTGGAATATTCTGTTCTACTCAAAACCCGGCAATAATCGATTGCCGAAGTGTGTATGGAATTGAGAACGCACATAATGTCACCCTGAGAAACCTGCGCTTTGAAGGAAACCGTGAAGGTTGGCAGACCGGAATAAAATGTGGACAGGGTCTGAATCTGAATCGCTGTTATTTTGACGGCTTCAACGAGCAGGCGATCTGGTTCTTATCCACTTCCGGCTCACCGATTAGTGGAACTATCCGCAACACCTATTTCTTCAACAACAAAATCCAGATCGGTGTCTATGAGGGAACCTCCGAGGGGGCCATCCTTTTTGATCACTGTACGTTCTATGACAATCAGGGTGGTCAGCCCAACATCAATCTCGATCAAAGCTATGCTGCTGCAGGCCTGAATGGTTCCAACCTGGAGGTGAAAAACAGTATTCTGAGTACGGTAGCTTTCTGCAACATCATGGCCTACTACAACCTGGCGGACAATCCTTTGTCCTATGCGCACTCCTACAATGACTACATTCATGGTTGGGTAAGGGAGATTTGGGACAATGGAAATGCGGGACCTCAGCCGTCTGGTACCGGAGATGTCGAAGGTATCGATCCCCTTTTTGTAGATGCGGCCAATGGCGATCTGACCCTTCAGGCCACCTCGCCGGTAGCGGCATCCGGAGAGGATGGGACCACTATCGGAGCTTTTCAGGTTGAGTCAACTGCCATCGAGGATTGGAACCTCTATTGATAATAGTTCCGGGGCCTTGGTATGGAATGTTTCTTTCATTCCAAGGCCCCTTTTGTTTGCTAATCTTTCAGGAATCCCTGAAGGAGTTTCCCGGCCTCCTCAAGGTGATCCTCTGTGGTTTTCTTTTTCTGGGTGGGTTGCTTCGGAGCAGGTTGCTCCGAAGACTGTTTCTCCGTGGATTGTCTCTTTGTGGTGGTTCCCTCACCGCTGGTTGACCCACCCTTGAGGAGATTGCCGACCCCCTCGATCAGAGCCCCCGTGCTCCCCTCGCCACCGCCAGGAATCTTGTCGGTTAACTCTTTGAGTTGCTTCTGGACCTTCTCTCCTCCCTTGTCCTTGAGGAGACCGATGCCCACATCGACGGCTGTTTTGAGATCCAGTTTCGGGATGGGACGTTGCACAGTACCCGCCATGGGAATGTCCAGGTAGGCGTACTTGGCGCCTTCTTTGTTCACAAGGATCGGACGGACCAACTCATTGACATCTTCGACTGAATTCTGTGCGATGCTGACACGTACATTGGCGGAGAGCTTGTTGTCATACCCGACCCAGCCTTTGATCGCAAACCCACCTTTTTCCCCCATGAAAAGCAGCGGATCGAGCTTGTAGCCCTTTTCATCCTGCACGATTTTCCCGGCTGCTTTGGTCAGCGTGAAGCCTTTTTTCAGCCATTCCCAGCCAACGACATTTACGATCGCGGCGGGGATGGGGTGTTTGGTGAGCATCACACCCTTATCGATGGTGTAGTTGATGACCAAACCCTGTGGCTGATTTGACTGGGTGATCGTGCAGGCCACATCACCACTCAGATTGCCAAGCAATAACCCAGAGGCTTCCGGTTTATAGAGGTTCACCAATGGTTCAATGGCCAATCCTTTGAACACCACGTTGATTTTCTTGGCGGGTTCATTATATCCGGCCACCTTGAAGGTTACTTTTCCAGGGACATTTCCCAAGGTCACATCCAGGTCCTGCCCACTGACATTATCCGTGTCAAAGGCGACATCTCCCTTCACCCCTACTTTCTTGGCCGGATCATCCTTGGGGGTGAAGGTGACTCCCCTGAGGGTGGCTGTCCCATTCAAAATGGGGAATTTTTTGGAGGCGGTCTGCCCTTTGATACTCACGTTCAGCCCCGCATTGCCTGTGAGTGAACCATTCTTCTTGAAATCCGGAGCCACTAGTGGAACAACACGGCCCAGATCGAGGTTATCGTTCTGCACCACGATATCCAGTTCACGCTTGGCCGAGTCCTGCATGGCCATGATCTTGCCACTCGCGGTCAGGTTGATGTCATCCAGGCGTGCGGTAAGGGTCTCCAGGAAAAGGTTGTCACTTTCAGGTGTGTAGGTTCCCTTGGTGACCAATCCAATATCCTTAAACTGGGGAAATGAATTCTTGCCACCGCTCAGATCCTTGAAGCCAAGACCTGACAGTTGGAGGTTGATATCGCCCATGAAAGGCTGGTTGGCCCCTGCACGTGAAACACGCGCCTCGATCCCCGCCTTTCCGGAGAGAACCTGCATTTGGAGCGAGGGTTCAATAAAGGTGTTCAGAAGTGGCGCGGAGATTTCCTTTCCCACCACCTGGAAACTTCCCTGAGAGGTGTTGGGATCATATGCTCCACTCCCTGTGAGTCCTTGAGGGCCGCCTTTGAGTCCTTGAACCGCAAGATCGAGAGAACGCAGCTCGATACGTCCCGCCCCCTTGTTCTCAACCGTCGAATCGACCTTCCAGTTCACCTCGAAATCCCCGCCAGCTGCTAACCCTGGTGGGATGTTGGGGGGCGGTGCCGCCATATTGATCTTTCCCGTGGAAAGAATCTTTGACATGTTGTTCTGGAGAACAACCGAAATTTTTCCCTCAGTCTTCGGCCACTTGCCGCCCTCGATGGGGAATTCCACGCTGTTGAGCAGGAGAGTAACATCACTGTCGAATGAGGAAGGATCCACTTTTCCTTTCAATCCGACTTTCCCCTTGGATTCACCATTCATCTCGGCCTCAAGATCGAAGGTGAAAGGAGTGGAATCCGAGAGGTCCTGGACTGAGGCATCCAAACCCGCCAGAAGCACGCGAGGTTCACCTTCCGCCTGCTTGTAGCGAACCTGGCCGTTTTTGACTTGCCCCTTGCGAATCAACACACTCTTGCCGCGGGCAGACGGGACTTCGACCTCTTCACCTGGCTCAGCAGGTTCCGCCTCTCCGGTCACGACCTCCTTGCCTTTTACGATCTTGACCGTCTTTGGTGAGCTGAACATGCTACTGAATCCCGGGAAGTAAGTGACCACAGGATCTTGAAGGCTGACTTCCTCAACAACCATCGGGTCCGAGAGCAGCCCCCTGATCCCCACTTGAGCGGAGACCTGTTTCACATCCATGAAACTGGTCTTGCTTTCGAGATCAACCGCTGCCAATTCATCGATCGATACGGCCCCTCCCAGGGAGAGAGAAGCATCTTTGAAAGAGACATCGATTCCCTGGCTTTCACGTATACTTGCGAATATCTTTTTGAGACCGGCGCGGAAGAGCGGTCCCAGGAAAACCAGAACCGCAATGATGAGAACAATAAACAACCCGCCCAGCAGGATCAGTATTTTCCGGATGACCGACATCGTGTGCCTCCCCTGAGATGCGTTGCCCACCTGTCAGAGCTGCCAGAATCAAGATGTCTCCAGTTTTGTTTTCATTCTTGGCCAAAGGGGAAAAGGATACTAGTGGTTACGTGGAACCACGAAGGAAATAATGCTTTGGGAAGGATCACAGGGGATAGGCTCTGGTCCTCTCTCGGAAATGCGTCGTCGAGGGAATTCTGGTATTGACACTCCATTGAATTATAGGTACTGATCGGGAACAATTTCTCGATAATGGAGTTGCGAAGACTGGCGGTTAACGGAGACAGGAATGCCTAACAAGAGCTTGAATCTGATTCCAGAGCCAACCCTGCGTCGTCTCCCACGTTACCACCATTATCTCATGCGCCTGGAAAATCGTGGGCGTAAGCAGGTGTCTTGTAGTGACATTGGAAAAGCACTTGGTCTCGATCCAACCCAGATTCGTAAAGACCTTGCGGTCACGGGGATTGTCGGCAAACCCAAGGTGGGATATGAAGCTCCGGCGTTGATCCAAGCTTTGGAAAGGGCCCTTGGCTGGAACAATATCACCGATGCCTTTCTGGCCGGTGTTGGCAGCCTGGGAACCGCCATCCTCGGTTATCAGCAGTTCAACAATTATGGACTCAACATCGTGGCGGCTTTTGACAGTGATCCCAACAAGGTCGGGCAGATCATCCATGGGCGTGAGGTCCACCCCATCTCGATGATGCCCGGTATGGCTCGTCAGATGAGGATCCTCACCGGGATCATTACCGTTCCCGCCGAGGCTGCGCAGTCGGTGGCTGACCTGATGATGGCGGGAGGTATCCGTGCCATCTGGAACTTTGCTCCGCGCGCCCTCAGCCTTCGTCCCGACACCATTGTCCAGTATGAAGACATGTTTTCCAGCCTGGCTGTTCTGACTACAAAACTCAGTGCTTCATTAAAAGCATCGGGGGATTAAGGACACCATCCGGTGTGGAAACAACCTCGACATTACCAGGGCATTCGCAACCACCGATAACCGCAGCCATGCTCATTGTCGCATGCTGAATCTATATCTGGTACGGCTGAAGAGCCTACTGACAGTCAAGAGGGAAGAGGCCACCAGTACAAAAGTCTTCCGCACAACGGGACTTTCTGGTTGACCCGGAGAGCTCAGTAAGGTGCTTTCCAACTTTCTCATTGCCCGTTGACTCATTAGAAAAAGCTGCCAAAGGGTCGGTCGAGAGGGTGTCAAGAATCAGGAAAACACTGCACTCTGGAGTGGCGATTTCAATCGCCAGGGTATGGATGCAGAGCGAATAAATTCGCTACTCCGTGAGTCTTATCGGTTCAACCGGATCGAAAACTTATATCTGTCGGGCCGGTAAACACCCCGGACATACTCAATCGGACGGTTGCCGTGGGTGTAGGTGATGCGGTCCATGATGAGCACCGTGTCCCCTTGGCGGATCTGGAGGTATTTGGCCTGATCGGCGCTGGCGGTGGAGGCCTCGATGGTTTCCTCACCCCATACGATGGGGATGTGGTATTTCTCCTCGATGAGCCAGTAAAGCGAGTGAGAAAAATCCTCACGTGGATCGATCTTGAGCCACACGGGAATCTCCGAACGCAGGATCACGATCGGAAAGACCTGATCGGTTCCACGCAGACGCCGGACTGAGAGGGATTTCTCCCCCTCCTCGAGCTGCAGTTTGTTGCGGACTTCCGTGCTGGGGATGTGTTCCTTGACCTCGAGGATCTGGGTTCGCGTGGTCAGTCCCTTACTTTCCATCTTCTCCGTATATCCGGTCAAGCGTGCAAGGTCCTCGATGATCTGATGCTTGATGACCCGTGTGCCGACTCCCCGGCGGCGCTCGATCAACCCCTTGTTGACCAGGTTATCGAGCGTTTTCTTCACCGTGGCGCGGCTGACATCGAAGATCTCGATGAGCTCAAACTCCGATGGCATCCGTTTCCCCACCATCTCCACCTTGGAGATGCGTGAAAGAATGATCTGTTCCATCTGGTGGTAGAGGGGGATCGGCGAACTCGGATTCAGGGTGAATCGTTCATTGGGCTGGAAAACAGGTTCGACGGCTTCGAAGTTCATGGTAAGCCACCTTATCATGTTGTCCTGTCTTTATCAAGCTGTTCTATTGACAACCTGAGCCAAAACCCCAATCCTTTTTCGTTTGCTGATCTTGACTTGAGGCTGTTTCTATCGAATGGCTTGGGATGTAATCCGTAGACGGGGCCCCTATTACGGGGTGTTTCTTTTGGCCTTGGCGGGGCTGATGTATGAGATCCTCCTGGTCCGGGTCTTCAGCGTCACCATGTGGTACCCCTATGCCTTCGCGGCCATCTCCATCGCCATGCTGGGATTGTCGGCCGGAGCCAATCTGGTCTACCTGTTCCCGGCCTACTTCCGTCTCGAGAAGTCCAAATATCACCTCTCGCTCTACTCCTTTGGTTTCTCGGCCTCCATGGCACTCTGCTTCCTCTCGTATCTGTGTATTCCCATCATCGAACCCAAAGAGATCAGCCTGGTGGATTATTTTTCTATGCTGCTGGTCTACTTTGTGGCGTCGATCCCGTTTGTCTTCGCGGGGATCTGCTCCTGCCTGGCCTTGACTCGTTTCCCCTCGCAGGTGAGCAAGCTTTACAGCGCCGACCTCGCGGGGGCCGCGATGGGGTGCCTGTTGCTGCTGTTGACACTGGAAATTCTCGATGGCCCGACAGCGGTCATCTTCGCCGCATTCCTGGCGGCCCTGGCCTCCCTTGCTTTTCTTTCAGAGGGACGCTCCCTGGTGCTGCGTCAATTCGCTTCTGCCCTTGCGATCCTCCTGATCGTCCTGGTGGTCGTGAATGAAGTCCGGTCCTTCCAGAGCACTCCTTTCCTGAAACTCCGCTGGGTAAAAGGGAAGCTTGAACCCACACCCCTGTATGAGAAGTGGAATGCCTTTTCGCGAGTCCAGGTGGTGGGAAATGAGGTTGTGGAGAGTAAGCCTAGAGGGTGGGGGATCAGCCCGACTTTCATCCCTACTACAAATGTCCGTCAGCTCGAATTGACCATCGATGCGGGAGCCCAGTCCACCATGACCTCCTGGGGAAGTGATTACAACCGTCTGGATTACCTCAAGTATGATGTGGTCAATTTCTCCTACCTGATCCGTCAGCCCAAACAAGTCCTGGTGGTGGGAGTGGGCGGCGGGAAAGACATCCTTTCCGCCTTGGTCTTTGGTGCGGAGTCGGTGGCTGGGATCGAGATCAATCCCAACATCCTGGAGATACTCAATAACCGCTACGCCGATTTCTCGGGACATCTCGATCAGGATAAACGGGTCCGCTTTGTGAATGATGATGCCCGTGGTTATCTCAGCCGCCATGCGGATACTTATGACCTGATCCAGCTTTCAATGGTGAATACCTGGGCATCCACCAGCGCCGGAGCCTTTGTCCTGGCGGAAAACTCCTTGTATACGATTGAAGCCTTTAGATTGTTTCTGGAGAGAACCAATCCCGAGGGGGTACTGTCTTTCTCCAGGTATCATGTCAGGGATTCGGAGTGGGAGCTTTTTCGTTTGACTGCATTAGCTGTTGCCGCTCTTAAAGAGACAGGGGTCGAAAATCCACGTCAGCACCTGGCAATGGTGAGTTGTTTCACTCCAGGTGCTTCAGCGGGAATCGGTTGCCTGATGGTCAGCAAATCTCCCCTCAAGGAAACCGAGATTGACCGTTTGGAGAGACTGGCCGCCTCCATGCGCTTTGTAGTGGATTTCTCACCACGCTCTACTGTCTCCTCGACCTTCGAAAACATTGCGGGGGGACGTCCTTTCGAGGAATTCACCCAGAATATCCCAGCCAATCTGTCGCCGCCGACTGATGATGCTCCCTTCTTTTTCAACATGCTCCGGCTCAGCTCCATGTTCGATAGCGTCTATTGGTCTCAAGGGCCATCCGCTTTCAACTTGAAAGCCCTTTTCACCCTGGGGACCTTATTGATCACGGTTTTGATTTTTACCATGGGCTTTATTGTGGTTCCCCTGCTGATCCGGGCTGACCGGGTGAGTTTCAAGACATTCATCCCGCTATTTCTCTTTTTTGGTTCAATCGGATCCGGGTTCATGCTGGTGGAGATCTCGCAGGTCCAACGCTTGTCAATTTTTCTCGGTCATCCCGCCTATGGGTTGACTGTGGTCCTTTTCTCCTTGTTATTGGCAAGCGGCCTGGGAAGCCTGTTGACCCAGAGAATCAGTAATCCCGGCTTTATCGGTGTGATTCTCCTGTTGGTTCTGCTTCTGTTGCTCTGCGTCTATGGCTTTTATACACCTGGATTCATCTCCAGCCGCATCGGACATTCCAACTGGGAAAGAGTTCTCCTCTCTGTTTCAGGCCTTGGAGGCATTGGATTCCTTTTGGGGACTGCATTTCCTTTGGGTATGAAAGTGGCGCTTGCACGCGCCTCATCGTTGACCCCCTGGTTGTGGGGAGTACATGGAGCCACCTCGGTTCTGGCTTCCGTCTTGGCGATGATCATTGCGCTGGCAGGGGGACTTTCAGTAACGTTCTGGTGTGGGGTGGGGTGTTACCTGGTTGCGTTGGGCGCCTTCATCTGGGCCTGTCTGCGGGAGGGATACTCGATCGTCCCCATGCCAGAGAAATCCGAACCCGTGACGATTGAGGTAGAGGCGGAACCGGTGGAATAATTGATTTTTCGCGCTACCTGCTGCCACCCGCGCTTGAGCTACTCCATGAAAAGTGGGACTTTCAGTCTTCTCATCAGTCGGTACATTTGTTTGTCCAGCGTTGCAAGGGGAACTCCGAGGGATATGGTCAAATGTAAATATGTGGCGTCATAAACGGTCAAAGAGTGCCTTTTGGCCAGGTTTCTGCATTTTCCCCATAGGTCATCCCGTGTCTCGACAACAACATGGATGGGATACATGGCAAGGTGGGACAGGAAAAAGGAGGTTTCTTTTTCAGTGATCCGTCCTCTTCGTTCTTGCATAAGGAGAACATTTGAAACTTCCAATAACCACAAATGGGGAACCACAGCAGTGGTTCCGGGATACGTCAGCGATTGAAGGATCTGGTTGGCATACTCACTGTCTTTATCCTCAAAACACCAAGCCATCGTGACCGAACAGTCGAGAACAAAATCGTTCATCTTTGCCGGCTCAAACGAATTGCATCACAAATGGTCATATCGCCCATGTTTCTGCCTTTTCTGGCTCTAAGAATTGCCTTGGTTACACGTTCCAAGTCCTGTTTCGGTTTGCTTGGAGCCGGATTAAGGACAGCAACGGGAATACCCCAACGGGTGATGATGATGCTCTCGCCTTCCTGAACCCGATCAAGAAGTTGGGGGAGTTTCGCTTTGGCTTCATGGGATCCCACTCTATTCATACACGCAACTCCAATCGTTTTTCCGATTCTACGGATGATTCTATTACGGTTTTCACATACTTGGAGGGTGCGACTGTTCGACTCATTTCCACTTGCTCACCACCTGCGTGAGGTCAACTCATTGATAACCGCCATCGCGATGACCACCATCCCCATCAGGATGGTCTGGCCCTGTTGCGGAAAACCAGTCAGATCGAGTCCGTATCGAAGGGTTCCCACCACAAGCAATCCGAGTCCTGTTCCCAGCACAGATCCATTTCCGCCGGTGATCCGTGTGCCACCCACCACAACTGCCGCAATGGTTTCCATTTCCAGAGTACCTGCATGCTCGGGATTGGCTGTGGCAAAACGTGCCACGTAGATGGGTGCGGCGATACCACACATCAGACCTGAGAAGGTATAAAACGCCATCTTCAGTTTCCGGGTTGGAATCGCTGAAAACTCCGCTGCCGTTTGATTCGCACCGATAGCGATCGCGTAGCGCCCAATCCAACTCTTCTTGAAAACAATATGTCCGATAAGGATCACGGCCACCAGGAACAGGAAGGTGTAGGGAACATAACCGATTGTGCTCTCCGAAATCTGGAGGAACTCAGGAGGAAGTTTCCTGACTGGATCGGCTGAGGAAATCCCCAAAGCAAGTCCCCGGTACAAGGCGCGTGTTGCCAGGGTCACCACCAGGGGGGCTATCCCGAGAAAGCTCCCCAGCCATCCATTCACCGCGCCTGCCAACGTTCCGGTCAGGATCGCCAGCCCCACCGCTGACCAGATACCGATTTCCAGGTCCCGCCAGGCTGTTCCCATGACGATCGCAGACAGAACCAGCATCGACCCGACTGAGATATCAATTCCCGCGGTGCAGATGATGAAAGTCATGGGGACCGCAATCAGGCCGATCTCGACCAGGTGCCGGCAACGGTCCGAAAGATTCCAGGGATCGAGAAAACCCTCTGCGTAGAAAGAGAAGAATCCAAATAGGATGACCAGAAGAGCCAGCAAACCCCACTCGTGTGGACTGAGTACCCGGGAAGGTTTCATCGTCCGGTCCTCCGGCCCCGATGGATGACCCAACTGTCGATCAGAACAGTAATCAAAATAAAAGCACCGATGAAAACCGGCTGCCAATAGGTGCTGATCTTGAGCAAAGTCAGCCCATTATTCAGGACTCCAATTAAACAAGCCCCCAGAAAAGTTCCGATCGCTGTCCCGCTTCCCCCATTGATGTTGCATCCCCCGATCACTGCGGCTGCGATGGCCTGGAGTTCAAGACCCTCGCCTGCACTGGACTGCAATTTGCCGTAATAGGCCCCCCACATGACCGAGGCCAGGCCCACCATGGCGCCACTTAATGCGAAACTGAGAATCAAAAGGCGTGAGGTGGGTAATCCGATTTGCGCTGCAGCGGTCTTTGAATTGCCAGCTGCGAGAATCTGACGTCCAAAAGTGCTCCTCTGGAGCAATGCCCAGGCAATCACCAGGACTGCCATTGCGAACCAGACCACTCGCGGAACTCCCAGCAGGAATCCATCTCCAAGTGCACGGTAGGATTCGGGGAGGTTGGTCACCTCATAACCGCCGGTGAGTTGACGCATCAGCCCACGGTAAATGGTCAATCCCGCCAATGTGACAATAATCGGGTGGACATGCCCAAGCAGACTGACTCCCATATTCAAGCCACCCAGAACTCCCCCAAAGACTACAGCCAGAAGGAGGCAGGCTAAGGTTGGTATTCCATTGACTGCCGCCAGCCCCGCACCGGCTCCCACCAGACCAAGCATAGAACCTACGGAGATGTCAATTCCTCCTCCCCCGATCACAAAGGTTGCCCCCAATGCGGCAACAGTCAGGATAGAAACCGAACTGAGGACATCCGCTATGTTCGAAAAAGTCACAAACTCATCCCATTTCAGAAATGCCAGGATTCCCATCACCAGGAGTAATGCAAGACCGATTCCTGCCTCACGGAAAAGAGAGAGATCCAGCTTGCCTGTCCTGGAACCTGCTCCCCGGTTTTTCTCCGTATGAGTCTGATCCTTGGTGGGGAAGGCTGCGGCTGCCACCTTCTCGGCGGAGTCCTTGTGGGGGTCAAACTCGCCCACCAGCTTCCCCTCTGACATGACCGCCACACGGTCACTCATGGCCATGACTTCGGGCAGGTCGGATGAGATCAGGAGGACACCCTTGCCGGCGGCTGTCAAGTCCGCTATCAAGCGATGAATCTCGGCCTTGGCTCCGACATCAACACCACGGGTAGGCTCATCAAGCAGCAGGACCTCCGGTGCTGTCTCCAACCAGCGTCCCAACACAACCTTCTGCTGGTTGCCGCCCGAAAGGGTTTCAATCGGGACCTCGGGACCATCGGTCTTGACACGGGTTTGTTGGAGGATTCTGTGGGTGGCAGATTTTTCCTGCTTATCAGAGACCAGTGTGAATTTACACAAACGACGCAAGACCGCCACGACACCATTTTCCCTGACTGTGAGCTCCCTGAAAATCCCCTGATTGAGACGATCTTCGGGAAGGTATGCGATTCCATTCCGGACAGCACTTTGAGGGGAACGCCCATCGATTCCCCGGCCATTTAAAAGGATTTTACCTTCTGAGTGGGAGCGGATCCCGAAAATTGCCTGAGCGAACTCGCTTCTGCCGGCCCCCACGAGACCATAGAGGCCTACAGTTTCCCCACGCCTTAATGTAAGACTGACGTCCTGGAATATTCCCGATGCATCTGAGAGTCCCTGGGTCTGAAGTACCGGCTCCCCCGGCGAGGATTGGCGTTCCGGAAAAAATTGCGAGACAGTTCGACCGACCATGCCATGCACCAAATCATCCATGTCGATTTCGTGGATCGGCCTTGTCCAGACATGTGTTCCATCCCGCAACACAGTGACCCGGTCGCAGAGATTCAAGACTTCCTCGAGACGATGGCTGACATAGACAATCGCCATCCCCATCGCCCGCAGCCGTTTGACCTGCTCAAAGAGAATCTGGCACTCACGATGGGTCAGGGAAGCAGTGGGTTCATCCAGGAAAAGGAGCGTCGCCTTCTGGTGGATGGCAGAGGCAATCTGAGCCAGCACCCTTTGGGCAACCGAGAGATTCCGCGCACGCCCTTTGACCGGTAACGATTCGCCCAGGATGGATAATGCCTCCGAGGCAGTCTGGTAAGTCTTATGCCAGTTGACCCACCCCGGAAGCACGGTTGGAAGCCCGGGGCCAAGAAGCATGTTTTCAGCCAGGGAAAGGTCCGCGAAAAGCTCAGCCTCCTGATGCACGACCGCAATACCCGCTTCGGTTGCTTGACGTGGATTGGAAAAGATCAGAGGCTGGGAGCCAAGAACCAAGGTTCCGGAATCGGGTTTGTGGACCCCTGTTGAAATGTTAATGAAGGTACTTTTCCCGGCACCATTTTCCCCAACAAGACCCAATACCTCTCCCCGGTATACGGTGAGATCGATGCCAGACAGGGCTTGGACACCGCCAAAGGTCTTTGCAATTCCGCGAGCTTCAAACCATGGTTGTCCGGTTGTCATAAGCGCATTAACTTACCACAAATACCAGCAGGACTAAAGAAGTCGTTCATCCTTGACCGTGTGAAGAGTTGTTTCTACAGTCAAAGCCGGGAGCGGGTCAAGCGCTATTCCCAATCTGAATTTCCAATTGAGGAGGATTCCCGATGAAAGGTGTCATTCTGGCTGGCGGTCTTGGGACCCGCCTGCGGCCACTGACCAAAATTACCAACAAACACCTGTTGCCTGTGTTCGACCGTCCCATGATTTATTACCCGATCCAGGCAATGATCAATGCGGGAATCGAGGACATCCTGATTGTCTGTGGTGGTAACCATGCCGGGGAGTTCCTGCGCCTGCTGGGGAATGGTAAAGAATTCGGCCTCAAGCACCTGAATTACACTTACCAGGAAGGAGAGGGGGGGATCGCCGATGCTTTGTCACTGGCTCAGTATTTCGCGGGCAAAGAGAAGCTGGCGGTCATGTTGGGCGACAACATCATCGAAAGAAATTTCCGAAAAGCCAGGGAAGACTTTGATGCTCAGAATAGGGGTGCCAAGATTCTCCTCAAAGAGGTAGCAGACCCCAAGCCTTATGGTGTTGCCGAGGTTTCGGGGGGGAAAGTCCTGAATATCGAAGAGAAACCGGCCCAACCCCGGTCGAATCTAGCGGTGATCGGAATCTACTTTTTCGACAACGAGGTTTTCGAAATAGTCAGGGGCCTCAAGCCCTCTGGCCGTGGCGAGTTGGAGATCACGGATGTGAACAACGCATACATACAACGCGGCGAGATGAGCTATTCCATACTGGATGGATGGTGGGGTGATGCGGGCGAGTCATTTGAGTCGCTCCTTGAGGTGAGTAACCTGGTCCAGAAAACCGGTGCCAACAGGATGGACTGACATGAAAATACTCGTTACCGGCTCCAAGGGAAAACTTGGGCAACGTCTCTGTCGTGTGCTTGGCAACAAGCATGAGATGCTTGGAGTGGATGTGGGTGAGGTGGATATCTGCTCGCTCTCCGCATTGGCAGAGTGTGTTCAGCAGTTTCATCCGGCTTCCATCATCAATGCCGCGGCCTATACCGCCGTGGACCGTTGCGAAGACGAAGCGGATCTCGCGTTTCAGGTTAATGCGGTGGGGGTTCGCAACCTTGGCATCGTCGCGGAGAGGGTCAAGGCGAAACTTATTCATTTCTCTACCGACTTTGTTTTTGATGGGGAACGCAGCGGACCTCCCTACCGGGAATATGACCAGACCAATCCCAGATCTGTCTATGGAAAAACCAAGCTGTATGGGGAGGTGGAAGCATTTCGTTCCTGTTCCAATGTGGCTGTCTTAAGGTTGTCCTGGTTGTATGGCGAGGGGGGGTGGAACTTCACTGATTGGGTGGTCTCAGAACTTCAGGCAGGACGGCAGGTGCGGATAGTCACTGACCAGGTTGGGTGTCCGACCTGGGTGGGTGATGTGGTCACCCAGGTTGAGAGACTCCTTGCCGAGGATGGGCGCGGTCTCTACCACTGTTCGGGACAAGGATTCTGTAGCCGTCATGAGTGGGCCTGTGAGGCTGCCCGTTGCGCCGGGCTCGATCCGGCTCATGTGGTACCTGTCACTTCGACAGAGTTCAAACAAAAAGCTCCACGTCCAGCCTATTCAGCAATGGATAACTTCTTCCTGCGGACTCAAGGGATTGAGTCCATGCGTCCCTGGCAGGAGGCATTGAGAGATCATATCAACAAACGATGATCCCTCTAATGAAAGGGATATCCCCACCCATCCACCCCTAATGAAACCGAGGTGGGCTTCCTGGTGATTTTCCCATTTTCTATATTTTAGATGAATTAAATAAATTGCCAGATTGACAGGCAATTTCCCTATGTATAGGTTTTCCAGTGTTCTGCCAACCCTTGGACACCTATATGAATCGCCCCTCTAGCTTTTTCAAGGTCAGTCCTCAGTTTCCTTCTGAAAAAAAAGTTTTCCCTGTGGTCTGCATGACTGCACTGCTTATTCCCATAGGAGGTCTTTTTCAGAGTCACCATGAAAACTATCCGTATAAGCATTATCTCTCTGATTATCATCTGGATTTCTCTGGCTGCACTGCCACTCTGGGGAGCTGTTCCTGAAGAACTCTTGGTGTCGGGAACACTCACAGATGAGGCTGGCAATCCTGTCGTGGGGAGTATGCTTTATCGAGTTCGGTTTTTTGATTCAGCAACCGCTGGAGTTCAGCTTGGTTCGGATGTTACGGGAACCCTCACCACCTCCCAGAGAGGGATCTTTGCTTTTCCCCTGACAGTTCCCGCACAAGTCCCTGAGGCATCTGAAGCATGGTATGAGTTGGCCATCGATACCCATCGGGATGGTGTCGATGATCGTGATACCTTTGGGGACCGTATCCGGGTGTTCAGTGTTCCCTTTGCGCATAAGGCGGAGAATGCGGATAACCTGAATGGACAGCCGGGTGGTTATTACACCAATGCTTCCAACCTTTCTTCAGGAACCATTCCATCAGCGAGGTTGAGCCTGACTGACAGTGACATCCCCGATTCCATCACAGCCTCAAGGTACTACCCCCTCTCCGGGGGAACCATTTCGGGAAATGTGCTTGTCAGTGGGAAGCTTCAGGCTGTCACCATCAACACTGGACATGGAGATTATGAACTTTATGCAATGAATCAGAATGTACGTACCAGTGATTCAGTGGCCTTCGCCACGGTCGACACCGGACAGGGTGCCAATGAACTGTTTGCGATGAATCAGCATGTCCGGTCCAGCGATGGAGTGACATTCAGTACGGTCAACACGGGTCAGGGAGCGAATGAACTCTACCCGATGAACCAAAGCGTGCGCACCACCGATGATGTGACTTTCGGAGATATTGCCGCAGCGACAGTGACCGCCACGGCGGT
>CAYZUX010000006.1:54605-75062 GCA_964481775.1 uncultured bacterium
CCGATGATGTGACTTTCGGAGATATTGCCGCAGCGACAGTGACCGCCACGGCGGTAGCTTCCAATACAGTGGCGGCTACTACAGTCCAGGCCGTGACCGGTTCATTCGGTACCCACACAGTAACTGTCGGGGATCTGATCGAGATGGCTCCCCAGACCGCACCGGCAGTCACCACCAACAAGCTCTACAACGCAGGTGGGAACCTCTTCTGGGGTGGAATACAACTGGATCAATCCGATATCAGCAAGAGCCAGATCAACAATTCGGGAAGCCTCAGTTTTTCCTGGAACGATGGGGAAGTCTCTGATGCTCTCACTGTTTCGGGCGGAACTGTGAACAACGACTCTTTCAGTGCCTACAGTGACCTGAGCGCAGAGGGCAAGATTGGCGCTGGAGTGTCGCAGGTGGCGGCGGGTGATCACACCCACAGTGAATTGGATGCCTCTGACGGAGCCCCCACAGGCTTGGTGAATGTGGATGCTAATGGAGCCCTGACCCTTCAATCTTCCTCGGGGCAAAACCTCAAGATTTTACCGCAGGGAACAGGAGGAACTGATGGTCAGTTCCTCAAAACAGATGGGAACGGGAATGTTTCCTGGGCAACTGCGGGTGGGGGTGGCGATGGATTCACCACTGTGACGAAATCTGCCGATCAGAATTTCACTGGATATACCTTGGCCAATGATAACGCTCTTACTTTCACGATGGACGTAAATTCTGTTTACGAAGTCGAAGGTATCATCTATGCAATCGAAACAACCGCTGTGGATGGGAATATGTTGATGAATGCCTCGTTTCCTTCCGGATTTAATGGGGGAATTCATGTTTCAGATGCGGGATTCGTATATGGAGCCAGACCCCTCACGAATCGTCAAACCGCAAACATCGAGATCTATATCGAAACCACCAAGACAGTCATCTGGTTCGATGGAGTTATTGCAACTGCAGGTAGTGGGGCATTTACCCTTCGATTCGCTCAAGCCGCCACCTCCGGGAATCTGCGGGTCCTGGCTGGTTCGTTCATCAAATATCGAAAAGTGAACTGATCAGCCGGACCTTCAGAACTCTTTCACAATTTCCTGATAAGGAATACGGCGTTAAGGGGAGCGATCAATGGCACGAATCAATCGGTTCACGATAGGAAGAAAGCAAGGAACCATTTGCAGGTGGGGATTGGTATTCACCCTCACGGTCTTGGCCTTGTTGCCTGTCCAGGCTGATACCACCAATGGGAATGGAGCTCAACTGGTTTCCATAGCCATGGATCTCTGGAGTGCGGGTCTGGTTGTGAATGGGACAGGAGAGCAGGTGGAAATAGCGGGTTCTTGGGATGGTCATCAGGTTTCAAGTAATGCCGTTGGACTCCATGTGGAAATCCGCCGGCCCGCCATCCCTGCCTTTGCAAGCACTCCAACTCCCACACCGACGTCGACTCAAACCCCGACGCTCTCATCGACATGCACATGGACACCATCCACTTCCCCCACTTTCACGAAGACAGGCACGGCCTCATCGACGATGACATACACTGCCACTCCGACAGCTACCATCACCCCAACAGGTACCTCCACTCCCACCTGGACACCCTCACGAACCCTGACAAATTCACCCACCCATTCGCAGACGATCACTTGCACACCCACCCCAACTGAGACCGCCTCTCCAACCAGGACCCAGACACCCTCTCCCACTTCTACACCCACCATCACCCGAACACAGACTCCATCCCCCACCTTCTCTTTCACACCCAGTCTCAGCACAACACCGACAATCACCTTGACTAACACGAGTACGCTGACACCTACACCCATCGATAAAGATGGAGATGGTATTCCGAACCTTGTTGAGGAGGGTGCCCCCAACGAGGGGGACTCCAATAGAGATGGGATTGCGGATTCAATTCAGCCGGATGTGTCCGCCTTTCCCAATGCAGTCGATGGACGTTACCTGACCCTGATCGCGCCACCTGAAGCAGTGTTCCAGGAAGTCCTCTCGATTATCCCCGATACCCTTGGTGTGGCCACAATTCCTGAGGGAGCGACCGCGCCTTATGGATTACTCCATTTTGCCGTGGAAGGAATCCCCTCTCGGAACCGCTTCATGCTGATCCTCATTGTGCCTGATGACACGCAGGGCCTCACTTACTGGAAGTGTGGAGGAACACCGGGTCATGAAGCCCCTCACTGGTATGTTTTTGGTTTTGATGGACAGACAGGGGCAGAGATGGACGGGCGTGTGATCAGACTCTGGTTCCAGGATGGGTTGCGTGGTGATGATGATCTGACTGTCAACAAGATCCTTGTGGATCTGGGTGCCCTGCTCCAGGAAAGTTTTACGGAGATTCCAGATTGGAATCTATATTGAATGAAAGGAAAGAGTAAAATGAATGGATGATGGGGCGTTTCAGCCGAAGGGATTGAGGTATGACGAGTTGAGTGTGGAGTCTCTCACAAGTTCTGTGTGGTCCACTCTTTCCAGCGAAGGTTTTGCAATCACTGAGACAGAACCACAGCCTTGGATGGAGGAAAGGTCCGAGGGCCCGGTAGACGCCCTTGTGGTGGCTGCCGGTTCAGGGAGGCGTATGGGAGGGGTGCTGCAAGGGCAAAACAAGGTTCTTGTCCCATTGGCAGGAAAGCCAATGGTTCTCTATTCACTGGGGACTTTGGTGGACTCTGGATTGATACGCCGCATAGTCCTGGTTTATCGTCCGCAGGACCAGTCTGTGATAGGTACGATCCTTGAGTCCGCCGGTCTGAAAGATCAAGTTGACCTGGTGCCGGGTGG
The DNA here is from genome assembly GCA_964481775.1 of uncultured bacterium. Classification (GTDB taxonomy): domain Bacteria; phylum Hinthialibacterota; class Hinthialibacteria; order OLB16; family OLB16; genus OLB16. The sequence continues at coordinate 57,390 of CAYZUX010000006.1, forward strand.
GGAGGCTCGTTTCGATTCGGTCTGGAATGGGCTCCAGGAGCTAGCGCATCCCTCAGTTACTTGTCCAGGGATTGTCCTGATCCACGATGCCGCACGCCCCTTTGTCACCCAGCGGATGATCCAGGAGTCGATTGAACGGGCGCGAAAACATGGGGGAGCGACTGTCGCCATTCCACTTTCGGATACCCTCAAGCGTGGCAGTGAGGGATTCCTTCATGAAACCCTGCCCCGCGAAGAGCTCTACCGGATCCAGACCCCGCAGACATTCCGTTACGACTTACTCCGGCAAGCGCATGAGGAATTCCGCCAGGATCCCGATCCCTCGGTGACAGATGATTGCATGTTACTGGAAAGGTGTGGCTACCGGATTGCCCTGGTGCTCGGTGAGGAGACTAACCTCAAGGTCACCACTCCGGTGGATTTCCACATCGCGGAGGCGATTCTCCAGTCGACACGTTGTCCAACAGATTCGGCATAGATTCCCTCCAGATTCATTTGTCACAAGAAGCATGATCCCCCTTTTCCCGGGAGAATGGTCCTACCCCTCAACCTCTCTCGATTTTTCAGCGATAATCAGGACACAAGGAGCCTTGTAACTCTTGGCTCATGCTGTTAGGTAACATGTACCCCCCTCAGGGAGGAAAGGAGAGGGGGTGTGTGTTAAAATGAGGGTGTCAAGAAATTGAAATTACCCACGGCTGGTTGAATCGTTTTTCATTCACTTTTCCGCCAAGCCGTTGAGGAGCTGCGAACCGATGAACTTTGAACGACTTACAGAGCGAGCCCGCCAGGTGATGAGACGTGCCAAGGAGGAAGCCCAGCGAATGGGGTGCAGTCATGCTTCCACCGAACACATCCTCCTGGGCCTCATCAATGAAACGGACAGTGTAGCGGTCACCGCGTTGAGAAACCTTGGTGTAGACCTGTCCCTCCTGCGCAAGAAGACTCAGTCCTACATCCAGAACACCTCTTACTATGTGGAGAAAGATGCGACCCAGCTTTCTCCCGGCGGAAAACATGCCATCCAGTTCGCCCAGCAGGAGGCGCAGAGCCTGGGGGTGAACTTCATTGGGACCGAGCATCTTCTCTTGGGGGTGATCCGTGAGACGGAGGGGATAGCCGCACGGGTTCTCCTGAGCCAGGGTGTTGACCTGGTCAAGGCACGTGCCGAAATCCTTCGCCTGATGGGGGTTGGTTCCGGTGGAGGTGATGCCCAGGCGCAGGCCTCCAAGAAGAAGTCGAAGACTCCCGCACTGGATGCTTTTGGAACCGATCTGACTGAACTGGCCCGCATGGGAAAACTCGATCCGGTCATCGGACGTCATGATGAAGTAGAGCGGGTTATCCAGATCCTCTGCCGGCGTACCAAGAACAATCCGGTCCTCATCGGCGAGGCCGGTGTCGGTAAAACCGCCATAGCCGAAGGGCTTGCCCAGAAGATCGTCAACAAGCAGGCCCCCGACCTGCTTGCTAATAAACGTCTCATCACTCTCGACCTTGCGGCCCTGGTGGCTGGCACCAAGTATCGTGGCCAGTTTGAGGAGCGCCTCAAAGCAGTGCTCGAGGAAATCCGCCGTAATGACAACATTCTTCTCTTTGTGGATGAACTCCACACCCTGGTGGGTGCCGGGGCGGCTGAGGGATCGATGGATGCCTCGAACATGCTCAAACCTGCTCTCGCGCGCGGGGAGCTGCAATGCATCGGCGCCACCACACTGGAGGAATACCGGAAGTACATCGAGAAAGACAGCGCGCTGGAAAGACGCTTCCAGAACATCATTGTCAACCCGCCCTCGGTGAAGGAGACCATCGAGATCCTCCGGGGCTTGGGTGAGAAGTACGAATCTCATCACCAGGTCCGGTACACCGAGGCCGCCATCACCGCCGCCTCCGAGCTCTCGGATCGCTATATCACCGACCGCTTTCTTCCCGATAAAGCTATCGATTTGATCGATGAGGCCGGGGCACGTGCCCACCTGCGTGCCACCACACGGCCCAGAGAACTGAAAGAGCTCGAGGACCGCATTGAGCAGCTCAACCAGGAGATTGAAGCCGCCAGTGTTACCGAGGAATTCGAGAAGTGCATGGACCTCAAGCAACTCCGCGATGACCTGCGTATTGAGATCGAACGTAAGCAACAGGAGTGGGAGGAACGCCGTTCGCGTGAGGAGAATCGCGTGGTGGTGGATGAGGAGGAGATTGCTTACCTTGTTTCCAAGTGGACTGGCATCCCGCTCGTGAAGCTGGAAGAAAGCGAGAGCGAGCGCTTATTGAAGATGGCGGATGAACTCCATAAACGCATTGTCGGGCAGGAGGATGCTATCCAGACCATTTCCAAGGCCATCCGCCGTTCGCGTGCTGGTCTGGCGGAGAGAAAACGTCCCATCGGCTCCTTCATGTTCCTCGGACCTACTGGAGTTGGGAAATCCGAGCTGGCCAAGGCCTTGGCAGGTTACCTGTTCGGGAATGAAGAAGCCCTGATCAACATCGACATGTCCGAGTACATGGAGAAGTTTGCGGTCTCACGCCTGGTGGGAGCTCCTCCAGGATACATTGGGCATGATGAGGGGGGGCAGCTCACCGAAAAGGTACGCCGTCGTCCTTATTCCGTGGTTCTGCTTGATGAAATTGAGAAGGCTCACCCGGATGTCTACAATATCCTTCTCCAGGTCCTCGAGGAGGGGCGATTGACCGACACCACGGGCAGGACAGTGGATTTCCGCAACACTGTCCTGATCATGACCTCCAACATCGGCACCCAGGATATTGTCAAAAAGACCGGCTTGGGTTTCGAGGCCCACAGTCAATCCCTGGATATGGCGAGCATCCGGGAACGTCTGATGGGTGAATTACGGCGGAATTTCCGTCCCGAGTTCCTCAATCGTGTGGATGATGTCGTGGTCTTCCATCCACTGAATGAAGACCATATCCGGAGTATCATCGATATCCTTGTTCATGACATCGAGGGACGTTTCAAGGGAAGCACCACCCGCATCCATCTCACCGAGGCGGCCAGGGGCTTCATTCTTGAAAAAGGTTTTGACGCTGTTTATGGGGCACGTCCTCTCAAGCGGGTTCTTCAGAAATACCTGGAGGATCCGTTGGCTGATGAGATTCTGCGGGGACGGTTGTTTGAGAATACGGACATCCAGGTTGACCTGGGTGATGGTGAGCTGGTCTTTTCCACTCCAAAAGAGACCGCTGAACCAGAGGAGATGGCTGGGGTTCGTTAATCTGTCGAGTGGGTAAACAAGTGTATCCAAGGCGCCATGTGACTTGGTTGGGGGTCTTGTTGTGGACAGGGCTATTCCTGTCTCCAGCCACAAGTCAGGTCATAGGTGAGATCCAGATCGAGGGTGTGAAATCCTCGGATCCCGCTGATGTTCTGAAGGTGGTCCAAACCAAGGTCGGCTCTTCTCTGAAAGCCCCGGTCACTACACGTTCGATCACGGAGGATTTACGCCGTATCAGCGAACTCGAACGTTTCGACCCCCTCAGCCTGCGTGTCGAAACAAGGGGGACCGAAGCCCTCAAAACACTGGTCTTCATTGTCAAGGAATACCCTGTCGTTACCGACATCCAGTACACCGGAAATACCAAGTACAAGAAGAAACGTCTTGATACCGAGATCGGATTCGAGGCTGGTGAACCCCTCTTTTTCAAGCCGGATTTGATTGAGAAGCTCGAGGAGAAACTTGAAAAGTTTTACAGCTCCAAGGGCTTTTCCAGTGTTTTGATCGAGGGCCGTAAATCAAGTGAAACCGATACCGGTGTGGTGCTGGAGTTCGCCATCGAGGAAGGAAAGAAACTCAAGCTCCAATCCGTGGGTTTTGAAGGAAACACCGCCTTTACCGATGAAGAATTGAGCAAAAAAGTCAGGACCAAGCCCAAGGCTTTGTATCTCTTCCGCCGTAAGTTCGACTCGGAGCAGTTTGCAAAGGATATTCGTGCCCTCGAGTATTTCTACCAGCAGAATGGTTTCCTGGAAGCCAAGATCAAGGAGGGCGACCGGAAACTGGTTAAGGATGACCGCCGGCTGGATGTCAATTTCGCGATCGAGGAAGGCCCTCAATACCGTCTCGGTAAGATCCTTATCGAGGGGGCCAGCACCTTTGAGCGGTCTGAGCTGCTCAATCCGATAACGGTTCAACGAGGGGAAATCCTTGACCGTCCGAGACTGATTCAGGACTTGCAGGATGTCCGTTCACTCTACTGGAACCAGGGATACCGCCTGGTGGATATCGAACCGGAAATTACACCAGACCGTGACACCGGGATCGCTGATCTTCGTCTGCGAGTCAAAGAGGGGCCGCGACTCCGGTTACGCAATATCCAGATTGAGGGTGTGGGAGAAGCGGCGGATCAGACCAAGTTCCAGGTCCCGCTGGAGACCAAGGATTATGTGATTGAAAGGGAGTTTGCTCTCCAGAAGGGAGAAGTCCTGGATTGGTCTCAGATTGAGGAAACCGAACGCCGTCTGGTGAACCTTCAGTTTTTTGAGAGCCAGGAAGGGGCTTTCCCCCCCAAGCTCAAGCACGGTTTCCAACTCGAACCGATCCCGGGTACTCGTGAGGCAGACCTGCTCCTTCAACTGGAGGAGACCAATACAGGGTTTATCCAACTGGGGGGAGGCTTCTCTACTGATTATGGCGCCAGTCTGAACTTCGAGTTCAAAGACCGGAATGCCTTCGGAAGAGCCTGGAGCTATTCCTTCCAGGCCGATGTGGGCAGCAAGCGCCAAAGCGTCACACTCTCCTTTTTCAATCCTCATCTCAACAATACCAATTTCACCAACCGGTATGGTGTGTATTACCGCAAGACCAAGAAGGTCGGCGGAAGGGATTTTGCTGAGAGCCGTGTGGGAGGAACCATCGCACTGGGACGCCAGATTACACGGGAATTCAATGCCGAGGTGGAGTACCGTTTGGAAAGGGTCAAGATCGAGGATACGGGAGATGACCTGGTCCTGCGCGATCCGGAGGATGCGAATGCTACACTGGTGGATCAACTCTTTGCGGAGGACTCCAGTATCACCAGCAGTGTTGCGCTTCGTCTGGCGAGAGACACGAGAGATTATGTCTTCTTCCCCACACGGGGTGTCCGGGATGTGCTCAGTGTGGAGGGAGCCGGGATCGGTGGTGACAACAAGTTTGCCGCCGTATCCGGAACTGCCGATCGTTACCTCAAGCTCAGAGAGAAGATGGTCCTGGCGCTCCGTGGCCATTACGCCATGTCGTTCCCCTTCGCAGACACGGAACGAATCCCCTTGCACGAGCGTTATTTCCTGGGCGGTTCGAACACCATTCGTGGATTTAGAGTGGCTGGAATTTCTCCAGTTAAGTATGCCCAGCGGAAGTTTACCGATATTGACGGGAACGAAATTTTTTATGACGATGATATTCGAGTCGGGGGCGAAGCGGAGTGGTATTCCAATATCGAGTTACGCTATCGTTGGAATGACACTGTTCAATCAGTCGGTTTCCTGGATGCGGGTAACGTATTCGAGGAGGCTACCGATTTCGATCTCGATACTACAAGGGCTGCAGTCGGAACAGGCCTGCGTTTGAACCTGTTCAACAACGCGCTGGTCAGGCTTGATTTGGGATTCCCGGTAGCGAAAGAATCCGAGGACAAGAAACAGAACTTCCAATTCAATTTTGGGGCCAGTTTCTAAGAGCGGTTCAGGTCGTTGGGGAGAGTTGTTCAAACCCGTTGAACATATACAAGGGGGAAGTGGAGGTATAAGAATCATGAAAATGATCATGAGACCAATGGTTGTGCTGTTTGTACTCTTCGGGATGAGCGTGGTGATTCCGATACAGCCATCTTTTTCTGAAGCACTTAGCATCGGTTATGTTGACCTGGAACGAATCCGGGAGGGATATACCAAGTACCAGGAAGCCTTGAGCCGTATCAAGGCGGTCAAGGAGAAAGAGCAAGTCAATCTCGATGAGATGAGTGCTGATTTCGACAAGAATGTCAAACAATATGAGCTCAAGGATGGGTTGTTTGATGAAAAACAGAAGAGTGAGGCGCTTGAAGACCTGCGCAAGAAGTGGAACATCCTGAATGAGTTCAAGGCCAGTAAAGACCAGGAGCTGGAAAAGAAGAGCCGTGACGAATTAGGGCCATTGATCGAGAAAATCAAGACAACGATCAAGGAAGTGGCCGCCGCCAACAAGTACCACATGATCTTCAAAGAGTCGGATCTGGCCTACTGCGATCCCCGTCTCGATATCACGGGTAAGGTTTTGGAAGCTCTCAACAAGGAGTAACTCAGTGCCCACACTGAAACTGGGGGAATTGGCCGAGAGGATTGCCTGCAAGCTGGAAGGGAACCCCGATGTCCTTATCTCGGGGGTGAATACGATTGATGCAGCTGGGCCGGGTGAGCTTTCTTTTGTTCACAATGAGAAGTATATCAGTGCGATTCCCGCTTCACGTGCCTCGGCAATTGTGGTTCCGGCGGATCTCGAAACCGATTTCCGGCCTTTATTGCGCAGCAATGATCCCTATGTCACTTTTGGCGAAGCGATGCGGATCTTTCTGCCCAAGCGCCAGCGCCCTGAGCCGGGCATACATCCTACCGCCGTAGTGGCACCAACCGCCCATGTGGATCCGGCTGCTTCAGTGGGCCCCTTCTGTTGCATTGGGGAAGAAGTCACCATCGGACCGGATGTGACGCTGATGGCGGGAAGTCAGGTTGGAATGGCGGCCACTCTGGGGGCAGGAACCTGGATTTACCCGAACGTGGTGATAGGAGCCCATGTCCGTACGGGTCAGGATGTCGTGATCCACAGTGGAACCGTCCTGCTTTCCCCGGTGACGCCGGGTTCTGAGGACTTGGGACGGAAGTTCCTGATCGAAATCGGGCGGGATGTGGAGATCGGAGCGAATGTGACCGTGGAGCCAGGAAAGAACTCTCCCACCCGCATCGGTCCTGGAACCAAGATTGATAACCTGGTCCGGATTGGAAGCGAAGCCCGTATTGGTGATGACTGTATCATCGTGGCCCAGGTTTCGATTGGCCCGGGTGCGGTGATCGGAAACAATGTCACTCTCGCCGGTCAGGTTTGTATTGAACCTCACCGGCGTTTGGGAGATGAAGTGATGGTCGGAGCTAAAAGCCTGGTTTCTGATGAAGTTGAAGACCGGGCTGTGGTTAGCGGTATCCCTGCCATCCGTCATGATCTCGATCTTCGCCTCAAGGCCCACCTCCGCCGTCTGCCGAAGCTTTTCCAGCGTGTTGAGGCAGTAGAAAGACTTCTTCAACCGGAATAAACGGTGCAGGAGTGTAACAATTCACGAGTGGTGAATGTCTGTGCCGCTCCGAATCCTGTCCATATCACTGGCATGAACTTTTCGCCGTCAACTCATTTGAAACCCGTTGTTCATTTCCTGGCTCTCCAGAGACACATCCTCGGTCTGCTTGCGATGTGCATTCTGGTGGGTATGGGTGAGAGGATGGCGGAACGCTTTCTCCCGGTGTACCTCCTGGCGCTTGGCGGAGGGGTTCTCTCGGTGGGGGTCTTGAATGGTTTGGACAATTTCCTTTCAGCTTTGTACTCCTTCCCGGGAGGATATCTCGCGGAACGTTTGGGGACCAAGCGAGCCTTGTTGGTTTTCAACCTTCTGGCGATGTTTGGTTTTTTGATTGTCATCCTGATCCCAAGGTGGGAGGCGGTTCTGATTGGAGCCTGTTTTTTTCTTTCCTGGACCGCAATCTCTCTCCCCGCGACCATGGGCCTCGTGGCTTCTGTTCTACCAAGGGACAAGCGGACGATGGGAGTTTCGATGCACTCCCTGGTGAGGCGCTTTCCAATGGCTCTTGGTCCTCTGGTTGGAGGGGTGTTTATCGATGTATGGGGGACCCGCACAGGTGTACGGCTTGCCTTTGTGGCCGCCCTGGTTCTCGCAGGAGCAGCAGTCTGGATCCAACAGACTTACTTGGCGGAGGATCGGAATGAAAAAAAAGGAGAAGGGAAGTCACCGGAGTTAAATCCTTTCCGTCTGCTTGTACGGATGGATCCCTCCTTGCGAAACCTTTTAACTGCTGACATTCTGGTTCGATTCTGTGAACAGATCCCCTATGCCTTTGTGGTCATCTGGTGCATGGAATCAATTCGCAATCCAATCAGTGCTTCCCAGTTTGGGGTGTTGACCGCCATCGAAATGGCAACCGCGGTTTTGATCTATGTTCCTGTCGCCTATTTTGCGGATAGGACCACCAAGAAACCCTTTGTGGTGATTACCTTTCTCTTTTTCACCTTCTTTCCACTTGCTCTTCTGTTCAGTCATTCGTTTTTGTGGCTGGTGGCAGCTTTTATTCTCCGTGGCCTCAAAGAGTTTGGCGAACCCACACGGAAAGCGCTCATCATGGACTTGGCTCCAGAAGACTGCAAAGCGGGGATGTTCGGCCTCTATTACCTGATTCGGGATGTCGTGGTTTCGATCGCGGCCTTTGGTGGAGCCTTCCTGTGGATGCTCCATCCGGCTGTGAACCTACTGACTGCCTTTGCTTTTGGTCTGCTGGGTACGGCTTGGTTTGTTTGGAAGGGGACAGACTTGGTAAAAACAACCTAAATCGTCCTGTTCTGAGTGACGAACTCATTGGCCGGGAGGCTGGTTCAGGCGAATGAATTTGTCACTCCAGCCCTTGATTACACCCGCTTTCTCATCGAGGTCGGAAGGATCCCAAGCACATCGCGGTATTTGGCTACAGTACGCCTGGCTACGGTGATCCCACGAACCTTGAGAATTTCAGAGATTTTCTGATCAGAAAGGGGCTTCTTCGGATCCTCGTTGTCCACCAGCTCCTGAACCATTGCCATCACACTCTTCGCGGAAGCATCTTCGCCTGTATCCGATTCCAGGCCACTGGAAAAAAAGTATTTCAACTCGAACAAGCCTTGAGGTGTGTCCACATACTTTCCATTGACCACCCGGCAAACCGTGGTTTCATGGACTCCCACCACATCGGCCACGTCTCGCAGCCTCATCGGCTTGAGGTGGGTGATACCATTGTTAAGGAAATCCTTCTGCTGGTTGACAATCTCCGAGGTGACACGGTAAAGGGTCATTTTGCGCTGCTCGATGTTCTTGATGAGATCCACGGCTGAATGAAGCCGGTTACGGAGATAGCGAAGGGTTTCCTTGTCGAGATTTTCACGGTTCTCAAGCATTTGTCGGTAACGTGGTGAGATACGTAGTGGGGCAATCCCCTCATCATTCACGCGCACCTGCCAGTCATCACCGACCCGTTCGACGAACACGTCGGGGGTGATATATTCATTTTCATATGTACCCAATCGACGGCCGGGGCGTGGTTCGAATTTGGAGATCATATCGGCAATCTCCTGGACTTCGGGAACGGTAATCTTCAGCGTCCGAGCGATGTTCTGGTAACGTTTGCGTTCCAGATCCTCGAGATGGTGACGGATGACTTCCAACATCGGCGGATGATCGAGATTGATGGCATGGTATTGAATCTCAAGACACTCGCTGAGGTTTCTCGCCGCAATTCCTGGTGGGTCGAAGGTGTGAAATACCTTCAGGACACGTTCGATGTCCTCTACAGTTCGACCGGTTTGGTTGGCGAGCTCCTCGACTGAAATCCCAAGGTATCCATCATCATCCAGGGAGAGAATGATCGCCTGCCCGATCTCGCGGTCCTCCTCGGTCTCAACTTCCACATCCAACTGACGTTCGAGTTCTTCCCGCAGGGAGACAGTGTCGGCGATTACCCGATCAAAATCATCATCCTGGGGCCCATCGAAACCACTCACCGCCAGTGTGGGTGAGTCACTTCCGTCCTCAAAATACCTCTCCCAGTCATCACTGAGTTCGATTTTCCCCTCAGTCAGGTCCTGAGTTCCTGCTTTCTCAGTGAGGTCAGTTGTGGAGGAATCCCAATCGGCTTCGCTTGGGGTGTGGTCAGTGGGAATCGAATCAAAGGGAATGTCCTGAATCAAATCAGACCCGGAGCCCTCAATCGTATCCGCTGCCTGGATTTCATCTTCTGGAATTTCCTCCAGCAATGGATTCTCCACCATTTCCTGGTCGACCAGAGCCTCGAGTTCAATTGTCGGCATCTGCAGCATCTTGATGGCCTGCTGCATGCGAGGAGTCATGACCATCCTCTGCACCTGACGCTGTTCGAGGTACATCCGCTGTTCCATGATGGAGCTTCTTCTTGACTTTTTCTTCTTTCTCGAAATTCAGGCTGCCTTATGCAATCCTCATGCCCACGACCATTATAAACGAACTCGATGGGGAAAGGTCAAGGTTTTTCTTCCAGAAATCTTTGATTTGCGTGCTTACTTGAGGAAAATGAAGGACTCTTGAGAGGCCTCAAGGTGTTAAGTTAGGAAGATGGCACTTCGGGTGCAAAACAAGTGGGGCAAGCCTCCTTCAGCACGATTTCGTCCCACCACTCCAGATCATATTTGAGAGCTTTCTGGAAGTGCTGGGTTGCCTTTTCTTCGTCTCCCTTACGTTGGTAGGCTATCCCAAGATGGAAGTTAATGGTTCCTGCGGAACGTGGTTCATTAAAAAGCAAGGCCTTCTCCAAATGCCCGATTCCCTTCTCAAAATGACCTTGGAGAACCTCGATCCACCCCAGCGTATCCAGATTATCTCCAGAAGGGGCAAGTGAGACTGACAAGGAGGCTTCCTGGATGGCTGTGGCCAACTCGCCCCCCAGCTCACAACGAACATAGGATCGGTGATTCAGAACGATTGCCTTGCGATTCTTTGACTCCACCGGGTTCGCCTCTTTATCCTCATCTACCGGAGGGATAAGGGTGTCGAAGACATGAAACAGCTGTTCCCGGATGGCTGTCAGCTCAGCAGTAGCTCCCATCAACCGTGCCACATGACCCCGATCCCAGAGAATCCGGAGAGGGTCAACATCATAGTTACCGGAAAATCCAGATCGACGCCAAGGGTCCAACATGTTGGTGCTGCGCCTGTTCAGCGAGGCTACACGGAATCTTCTTGTGAGAAACTTCGCCTGTATGGCGGTTTCCTTTCCTTTCTCACCCGCTTTTACCTTGGTTGAAAGGGTATCCAGAATATCGGCGGCTTCCGGGAGTTGTCTGTTGGAGGCATAACTGATGGCCAATCGTTTGGCCAGAAAAAGGTCCTCCGGATGGTCCATCATCAGCTGGTGGATTTTTTTCTGGGATTCCCGGTCTCCAACTGCCAGGAGTGGGTCTTCCCGCCAGAGCATATGATCAATCGCCCCAGTCCGGTTCCAGGAATGAACGCAGTAGGAGGATATGCCTGCAAATCCAATCAATGGGACGAGAGTGAGCAAACCACCTATAAAAAGGGGATGGCGATTGGGCAGTTCCAGGTTCAATGCATGGGCTGACAACCTTTTGAAAATCAGAATCGGAAGTCCGCAGGCTGCTCCAATCATCAAGGCCAAGATCAGGGACTTCTGGGTGGGTCCAATCTGGGTGATGGAGGAGAACTCGATGGATGGCGTGTAGATCGGAGCATAGGAGAGAGTCCAGGAGAATAACCAGAGCAACAGGAGTGCCATCCAGGTTCCCCCAGGAACAACGGCCAGTTTCTCAGGCCCTTCACGCCGGTCAAGGCCGAGTTTAACCAGGACTGTGCCGCCCGCTGCGAAGATCATCCCCAGGCTGCCCGCGGTGATCACACCGGAAGCGGTGAAATCGACGAGCACGACCACTATTCCTCCGGCAAGATAAACAAACAAAGAGGCCAGTCTGCCAATCTCTTCCTCCATCATTTTTCCAAGGGGAAGAAAGGCAATGACTGAAAAGGCAAACCAACCCAGACCTGGAGGAAGAAAGATCCCTATCGGGAGGCGCCACCACTCTCCTGCCCAGACCACCTCCCGCATGGGGTAGCCAAACTGAAGAACGGCCTGGGTATTGAAAATTCCCATCAGATTGAGAGGAAAGAGGGTCAAGTCCTCCGGGATTTTTCCCTCAGCGTTCCCAGTCCAATAAAGCCCAATCGCAATACCGGCCTGGAGTATCAGGAAACGGATGGCGACAAAAGGTTCCGCCTGGTTCAGTCGATTGAAAAGATTGGTTTCCATTCCGATGCCTGATGATGCCAATATCTTATTCATCCCGGAGTTGATGATGAAAACTATCATGGATTGAGAGAGTCACCCAAGAGGGAAGGGATTTGCCATTGCCTTGCTCCCTTTGATAATTGGCCTGCCTATGGATAGACTCAATACGAAGACCATGAAGGTGATCTATCTCGACAACAATGCCACCACCCGGGTCGACCCCGCGGTTAAGGAGGCCATGCTTCCTTTTTTCGAGGACCTTTATGGGAATCCCAGCTCCCCCCACCATTTCGGGGGACAAGTGGAAAAGCACCTGACAGTTGCCCGGCAAAGACTGGCCAGCTTGCTGGGCTGCTCTCCTAAGGAGATCTTTTTCACCAGCGGAGGGACTGAATCCGATAACCTGGCTATTCGTGGAGTGCTCGCCGCCCGCCCAGATAAGCGACACCTGATCACCACAGTGGTCGAACACAGCGCCGTCCTGGTGCAATGCCAGGAGCTGGAGCGGATGGGCTACCCGGTCACCTGGCTGGAGGTGGATGGCGATGGTCAACTCGATCTGGGCGAGTTGGAAAAGGCTTTCCGTCCGGATACAGCCATCGTGTCGGTGATGTGGGCTAACAACGAGACAGGAGTCCTCTTCCCCATCAATGAAATTGGGGTCATCTGCCGCGCCCACAAGGTTCCCCTGCATGTCGATGCAGTCCAGGCAGTCGGAAAAATTCCCATGAATCTTCAAACGACTTCCATTGATCTCCTCTCCCTTTCCGCACACAAGATTCATGGTCCCAAAGGAGTGGGTGCTCTTTATGTCAGAACAGGCACCCGGATCAAACCCATTGTCTGGGGAGGGCACCAGGAGCGCGGGAAACGTCCAGGAACCGAACCAGTCCCCCTCATTGTAGGATTTGGCAAGGCCGCTGAACTGGCGAAGGAGTTCCTTTCAGTGGAGCAAACCAGGATCCGTGATTTGCGCAATCTGCTTCAGTCTGGTCTCGAGCAAAGCATCCCAAACCTGCATGTCAATGGTTCCCACAGTCCTCGCCTGCCCAATACCCTGAATGTGTGCTTCTGTGGTGCTGAAGGGGAGGCGCTCCTGTTGCTAATGGACCAGCACGGTATCGCCGCATCATCAGGGAGCGCCTGTCTGGCGGACAAACTGGAACCCTCGCATGTCCTGCTGGCCATGGGTGTCTCCGAATCGGATGCGATGGGTGCGGTACGTTTCAGCCTGAGCCGGTACACAACCCAGGAGGAAATCGAACTGGTTCTGCGGGTTCTCCCTGAGTTGAATCAGCAGGTCCTGTCATTGGGAGATCATGTGGAATCACGCTGATCCCATCGCCATTTACGGAAAAGCAAGCCGTTTCTCAAATCAGGCAGACAAAGGAACAGTTTCAATTCGATATTCCGGTTCCGGTGGCTGACCGGGGTCTGCCGGTATGGATATCCTGAAGTACCTGTAAACCGTTCTGCCACGCATCAAGGGGACTGTCTTGGCCAGTGGTTCTGGCTAGGTATCCCTCAATACGGTGTCTGCGTTCCCTTCGAATCATTTTCCGCCAACGCTCTCTATCCACAGGTTCAAAAAGGGAACTCAGGGATTCAAGGTAAGCGCCAAGCACATCGAGATCATGGATCTCTCCCAGGATGTCCTGGAGATTCTCCAAATCACGTTGCCATTCCTGGTGTTGCTCAGGCAGAAAATTTTCAACGGTATACCTGAAACGTTTCAATGCCACTCGGGCCCGATGCCAGATCTCCTCCAGCTCAGTCGGGAGCATTTCCTGGTGGATCGAAAGAAAATCCTGCAGTCTTTCCAGCGCCATGGTGATCAGAACAGGATGAGAGGCAAGCGTTTCCTGAAGCCGGTCCGGGAGGGTTTCGCACCATTCTTCCCAGCGGTCATGGTCAAACCTGTCGAGTGAATCCCGGATCACAATGAGGCAGTCTTGTTCTCTCCTTCGGAGAATGGCAGTCACCTTCCGCCTGACAGGATCTGATGCCTTTCCAAGTTTCTCCATCCAGAGCTGCATGACATGGAGGTCCCTTAGATGTCCCAGAGTACGGAAAATGCGGCGGAGTTCTTTCGACATTTGTCTCCAGGGACCTCCGGGATCTAGTCCCTTGACACCATATGCGACCGAACGGCAGCGCCGGATGGCTACCCGCAGATCATGAGTGACCTTTTCTGAGAGTCCTTGTTCCGAGGCTGTCAGCAAACGTGTCACCTGGTTCATCCGCTTCATGAATCCATCCGCGATGACCCCGGAAGGGAGAGATGGATGCGGGGGAAGATGGGAGGAGGAGATTGGATCGTACATGGGATCTGTCCTTCTCTGTCATTGCGGTGATAATAAAGGTTTTGTGTTAGACCTGCATTTGGAATCTGCAAATTTGTTGGGAGTGCAGGCATTCTGGAATACTTTAGGTTCAATCGGGAAATAACCACGATTTCTGTTCCTCCAAGTGAAAGGAAGAATCTTCATGACAGGTTTGATGAGTGTGAAAGACATCGAATCGGCGATCCGGGGGGGTGAGATTGATACAGTGATCACCGCCTTTCCCGACCATTATGGACGGTTAGTGGGTAAGAGGGTGGTGGGGGATTATTTTCTCGACCATGTGCTGACCCGTCCCCTGCATGCCTGTGCCTATCTCCTCACGGTGGACATGGAGATGACTCCCTTTCAGGGATTTGAGCTGACGAGTTGGGAGAAAGGATATGGGGATTTCCGCATGATCCCGGATTTCTTGACTCTCCGGGTGGCCACCTGGCTGGAGAAGACAGCCATCGTGATTTGTGATTTGGAGAACGAAGAGACTGAAGAACCAGTCGAGGAGGCTCCTCGCTCCATCTTGAGACAGCAGGTGGAACATGCCGAGGAGGCTGGTTATTCCGCCTACATGGGATCGGAATTGGAGTTCTACCTCTTCAATGACGATTACCGTATGGCTTCCACCAAAGGATTCCGTGATTTATGCCCCTCCACCGATTACCTGATCGACTATCACATCCTGGGGTGTACCTACGATGAGCCTGTGATCGGACAAATCCGTCGTCAGATGTGTGCCTCGGGGATTCCCATCGAGTTCAGCAAGGGGGAGTGGGGCAGGGGACAGCATGAGATCAACCTGCGTTATGCCCCCCCGGTCGAGATGGCCGACCGTCATACTCTTTACAAGAACGCGGTCAAGGAAATTGCCGCTTCGATGGGCAAGTCGATCTGTTTCATGGCCAAACACCACCCTGATGCAGCGGGGAGCAGCTGCCACATCCACACCAGTCTTGTCGATCCCCACCAGAAGACCAATCTTTTCTGGGATTCAGAGACTCAGGAGCCTTCCCAGCTTTTCCGTTATTTCACAGGAGGCTTATTACGTGCTGAGCGGGAGTTGTGTCTCCTGTTCGCCCCCACCATCAACTCCTATAAACGTTTCAGACATGGCTCCTTCGCCCCGACCGCGATTGCCTGGGCGGTCGACAATCGTACCACCTGCCTGCGGTGTGTCGGGCATGGGGAGTCCTTCCGCATCGAGAATCGTCTGCCCGGCGCCGATGTGAACCCTTATCTCGCCATGGCGGCCACCCTCGCGGCGGGACTTTGGGGCATTGAGAACCATGTGGACTGCGGCGAACCCTTCAGTGGCGATGCCTATATGAACAGATCCCTGGAACAGGTTCCGGGTGGTCTGGAGGAGGCGGTCAAGCAGTTCGAGAAGTCAGAGATTGCCCGTTCCGCCTTCAGCCCTCGCCTGATCAAACACTTGATCCATCAGGCCGAGATCGAACTGGAGTGCTTCAATGGTACGGTCACCGATTGGGAGATGAGGCGGTATTTTGAGAGGATTTGAAGAAGGATGGCAACGAAAGAAATTTGATTGCACCAGCTGGTCCCAACCATCAGCGGGTCCCAACCATCAGCTGGTCCCAACCATCAGCTGGTCCCGGAGTTGCACTCCGGGACCCAGACCTTCTGGCGGGGTTGAACCCCGCCGACTCTCCTCGTACTTGTGGGCTTCCGGAAGTGCAACTTCCGGAGAAGGGAACGGGCCAGGAGTACAACTCCTGCCCCAGCTTTGGGAGTCCATTTCAATGGACTCTGTAAATGTTGCCCAAGGTTTTGAACCCTGGGCAGTGGAGGTGGCGGCGGTAGGGTTTTGCTTACCCCCCGTAAGCCTTCCTGAACAACGCCTTGAAGTCCTCCAGTGTGCACACCCTCGGATTGGTGGCGTGGCAGCCATCATGGAAAGAGCCCTCGGCCAGAGCCTCCAGATCGCTCTCTTTCACCCCAGCTTCCTTGAGCGTCGCGGGGATGCCAATTTCACGGTTCAATTCACTCACCTTTTCGATGGCCAGCTGGCTGGCCTCTTCCGTGGAAAGCAGGACTGCCTTGGGATCGAAAAGAGCGGCCACCCGCGCGAAGCGATCAGCTACTGTCTCACGGTTGAACTCCATCACATACGGCAGCACGATCGCATTGGCCAAGCCATGATGCAGGCCGGAGATTGAGGAGAGCGGGTGGGCCATCGAGTGGGCCGCGCCGAGATCCTTCTGGAAAGCCAGCGCTCCCATCATGGCCGCGATCATCATGTAGCCGCGCGCCTCACGGTTCTGCCCATCTTTGACAGCCGAAGCGAGGTTGTGGATCACCAGGTCCATCCCGCCATAGGCGATGGAGTCGGCGATGGGATGGAACACATTGGAGACATAGGACTCCAGGCTATGGGTGAAGGCATCCATACCGGTCGCGGCGGTGAGTTTAGGTGGTAGGTCGAGGGTCAGGTCCGGATCGAGCAGGGCGATGGCCGGCATCAGGCGCGGATCGAAGAGCACCGACTTGCGTCCGGTCTTGCGCAGGATGATGACCGCGGATCTTCCCACCTCGCTGCCGGTCCCGGCGGTGGTGGGAATGGCGATGACCGGCGGGAGCGGGGGTGCACCGGGGGGAGCCGGGATGTAGTCCTCCAGGAGACCTTCATAAGAGACACGCACCGCCACCGCCTTGGCCACATCGATGGCCGACCCCCCACCGAAAGCGACCAGGGCGTCATGGCCCCCCTTGCGGTACATGGCCGCCGCCTCATCGACATTGTCTTCAGTGGGGTTGGGGAGGACCTGGCCGAAAAGGCCCCAGGAGACCGGGCTTTCCTCGAGCACCTCGCGCACCGACTCATAGGCGCGGGTCTGGAGCATGCCGGGATCGGTCACCAGGAGCGGGTTCGAGGCCCCGATCATCTCCAGGTGGCTGGGCAGATTGTTGATTTCGCCATGTCCGAAACGGACACGGGTGGGGATGGAGAATTGGCTGGTGGGGAGTGTCATAGTGGGAGATAAGATGCAAGAAGGGGGAGGAAATCGCAAGAGGGGAATGGAGCCCCATAGGGGAGAAGAGGTATGCTATCATCCTTGGATCTCGTGGGAGGATTGTTCATTTTCCACATTACCTTTCTCCAGTCGATGCTTATATTCCGCTCAAGGAAAGAGGGAATGCCTCACCGTTTTTATAAGTTCTTCTATCAGTCAGAGGAAGTAGCTTAACTGCATATAAAAATCGGCTCCGTCTTGGGGATGGTAGCGGGAGCTATTGGATTAGTGGTACTTATAGTCGGCCTTA
>CAYZUX010000007.1:0-66340 GCA_964481775.1 uncultured bacterium
CGTCTCGCACTGGCCAAACCGGATGCCATTGTCATGCACCCCGGCCCCATGAACCGAGGAGTCGAGATCAATGACTATGTGGCCGATGGGCCCACCTCAAGGATCCATGATCAGGTGACCAATGGAGTTGCGGTGCGCATGGCGGTGTTGTTCCTGCTCGCGACCCGGCAACAATCAGAGGCGGCGGGGGAGCTTCTTACTGCGGCGGGGGAGTAGATGCCGTTATGTTTCCTCACCGTCGTGTCCGAGCATACGCCGACACGTCTGTTTATGGTGGTGTGTTTGACAAGGAGTTGACACGTCCCAGTCGTGAATTCTTCGATCTTGTACGTGTTGGAGTTATTGATCTTGTCGTCTCCCCCTTGGTAAGTCAAGAGATCAAGCCAGCTCCCCCAGAGGTTGTGGATTTATTCGATGAGTTCTTTTCAAACGCATCTATTACTGGCCCGCTTGAGGAAGCAGTACGGCTTCAGGAGTCATATCTCCGCGATAATATAATCGGTCCAAACGGGGAGAATGATGCTCTACATGTGGCTTTAGCCACTATTTCCTTTTGTGATGTCCTTGTTAGCTGGAATTTCAAACACATTGTCCACTTTCAGAAAATTCCGCTCTATAATGAAGTGAATCGAAAAAAAGGTTATGAGCCAATTAAGATTTGTTCCCCTCTGGAGGTGATAGGATATGATCCCGGATAATTTCAGCTGTATCAGGATGAAAAGGGAAGGTGCTGAGGCGATCCAAAAAGAAACAGCGGGGATGACGCTAGATCAACGAATCGACTACTGGAAGAAGAAAAATCAGGAGTTTTTTGCGCGGTATGAGAACCTTCGTAAGAAGCGCCGGAAGCCAGAACGGCCTCAGCAGTGAATTCAGCTATCTTCCCTCGTGTTCCTCCTCCCCTACAATGGTTCCATGCTACACCTCCGGATTGAACAAATTGCTCCACGCCTGGGCCGTCTTGACCTGAACCTCGGTCTTCATGCCGAACGCCTGGCCAAAGCCTCCCAGGAGGGAGTCTCGCTGGTTGTCTTTCCCGAACTCTCATTGACGGGTTACCTTTTGAAGGACTTGGTTCCCGAGGTGGCGATTTCCCCCACCCGTCTGCTGGACCTGCTCCAGAAAAGCTGCACCGAGATTCGCAACCTCGAGGCAGTCATCGGTTTTGTTGAGGAAACTCCCGGACACCGGTTCCACAACTCAGCCGCTTTCATCCGTTGGGATGACTTGGGCCGCCCGGAGCTGGTTCATGTCCACCGCAAGGTGTATCTCCCCACATATGGCTTGTTTGATGAGGGACGCTATTTCTCCGAGGGACGGACTGTACGTGCTTTTGAGAGCTGTTTCTTTGGACGGTGCGGGATTCTCATCTGTGAGGATGCCTGGCACCTTTCGCTCCCCCTGTTGCTCGCTATGGATGGTCCCCATCTGGAAGGCGCCGGACTGCTCCTGATTCTCTCCAACTCTCCGGCACGTGGAGTCTCTGAAAGCGTTCAGGGAGTTCCTGAGAGTCACAGGATCTGGGAAAACCTGCTGAAGACTTATGCTTCCTTGCTTGAATCGGTGGTGGTCTATGCTCACCGTGGGGGTGTCGAGGATGGCCTCAACTTCTCAGGTGGGTCGCAAGTCTTGGGTGCTGGAGGGGAAATTCTTGCCAAGGCGCCTCTCTTCACTCCGGCCACCCTGGATCTTCTCCTCGACTGGCCTGAACCTTTACGGACCGGCAGAACAGGCTCCCTGGTCCTCTCCAGTGAAAATGTGGACCTGCTCAAAAGAGAACTTTCGAGGATCATGAAGGAGGCTTTTGACTGAGCATGTCACGCCTTGCCGAAATCCCCTCAGAGCTCCGGATCGACACAACGCTTGCACGGACCATGTTGGTCACCATGGTCCATGAAGAGGTGACCAAGGTGGGCTTCTCCCGTGCCCTGTTCGGTCTTTCCGGTGGAATCGACAGTGCCCTGACCGCCTTTATCGCAGCCGAAGCACTTGGGAAGGAAAACGTGCTGGGCGTGCTGATGCCTTACCGGACCAGCAGCCCGGAAAGTGTTGCTGATGCCCAACTGGTAGCCAGCACTTTGGGGATAAAGACTCTGTTGTTTGATATCTCCCCGCAGGTGGATGCCTATTTCGAAGCTCCTGGAACCCCCAGATCCGCCGAAGAGCGTATCTGGAAACTGAGGCGTGGTAACAAGATGGCGCGTGAACGGATGACCATCCTGTATGACCTTTCCATGTCGGAAAAGGCTTTGGTCCTTGGAACCAGTAACAAAACTGAACTTCTCCTCGGCTATGGCACTTTGTATGGGGATATGGCCTCGGCGGTGAATCCGATTGGGGATCTTTACAAGTCCCAGGTCTGGCAACTGGCCGCTGCAATGGGGGTGCCGGAAAGAGTGGTCGAAAAGGTTCCCACCGCTGACCTCTGGGCTGGTCAGTCCGACGAAAGCGAAATTGGTTACAGTTACACGGAAATTGACCGAATCTTCTATTACCTGGTCGACCAGCGCATGTCGGCGGAAAAAGTGATCCTGAATGGTTTTCCGCGTCCACTGGTCGAGTATGTCAACCGCCTGCTGCGCCAGTCGCAGTATAAACGGCGTCTGCCTGTCCTGGCCAAGTTGGGACGGCGGACCATCGACCGGGATTTCCGCTACCCCAGGGATTGGGGGTATTGACGGGAAAGGGAAGATCTACCCGCCTCTTGTCTCGCTTAATAGAAGTGACAAGGCCGATAGATCGAGTGGAGTGGCGAATTCATTCGCCTTGGAATAACCATGCGAACTTCCTCACAGTCTCGTGAAAAAAGGCGAATGAATTCGCTGTTCCGTGTATTGTTTCAAGGGATCTGTCTCCTTTTATTGGCCTTTTTGCTCGCCTTACCTGCTCCTGCGCAACGTCCGGCGAGTTCCAATGATCTCCAGTTTCCCGAGCAGGATCTCGATACCATGGAGGGTGAAATTGTTTGGCTTCAGGGAGCGATTTTGAGGGGTAGCCCACAAAAGTACAGGAATCCTCAAGGCCCCCTGGCAGCTTACGAACAAGGGATCCTGGATGAAAATGGAACACTTTGGACTTTCCTGGATACCCCGGAGGGCAGGGAACTCCGTTACAATCCGGATCTGCGTGGAAAAAAAATGAAAATCCGGGGTTGGTTTTATCCTCAGTCCAAAATTATCGAGGTGAAAGAATGGCAGGCGGGGAAACACAAGGTCCGGATCAATGAGGAATACGAGCCTCCTGAAAAGCTCCCCTTTGATCCTGTCCATGCGGAAACCATCGAATCCATCCCACCGATCCCCCTTCAGCCGATTGAGGACAGCATCCTGAAAGGTGATCTCTGGCTTCAGGGGGAAGGTTATGATCTGGGGCTTCATTCAGGAGGCAAGATCGGAGCAGCCAGTCCCAGCCTGGATACCCTCCAACTTAAAAAGCTCCTGGATGACCTTGACAAGGAACTGGGACGCCGTGGCATACCTCCCGCCACTCAGGAAATCCAATCATCACCTTTACCTGCCCTTCCGGTGACCCCGATTATCCGGCCCGCTACAGGTGATTCCCGTCTCCCGATGATTGTTCCATCTCCAACGGAAATCACTGTTCCTAAGCCGCCTCCAGGTCCACCACTCCTTGATGAGGAAGGTCACCCTGTGACCCGTCCTGAGGACTTCGATGAGGCCCTGCACCGTGAGCTGATTCAACAAATCGTCCCCCAGAAGTAAGATTAGTGCCGGTATGCGCATTCTTGCAGTTGCTGACATTCATTCGGATGATGATTTCGCCCTGGATCCGGAAAGCATGGGGATCGACCTGGTGGTGACCCTGGGTGATGTCCCACTTGGCCTGATTGAGGTGATCCTCCTGAAAAAAAGGTCAGTAGCTTATTTCGGTGTGAATGGGAATCATGATCATGGGTTTGTTCCCAAGTACGCCAATGTACATCGAAAAGTGTTTCCTTTTCGTGACCTGCGAATTGGGGGATTTGAGGGGGCGCCCAAGGTTTCAGGCGAAGCGAAATCCCATGCCTTCACCGACCGCCAGGTAAGCCGCCGGATGTGGTGGATGCCCCGTGTGGATATCTTCCTGGCCCATAGCCCGCCGCGTGGTATACACGACCGTCAAGATCCCTTGCATACCGGTTTCACCGCCTTCGAGACCTACATCCGGAAACAGCAGCCACTCCTTTTCCTGCATGGCCATGTGGAACGCAACGAGGAGACCCAGGTGGGGAAAACCCGTGTGATCTCAGTCTTCGGAAAGCGGATTATTGATTTTGAACTATAGCAGCTTGTTGAAAAACTCATTCTTGCGAGGAGGTTGTGGATTCCCGCATTCGCGGGAATGACGATTTCCGGGGAAATTTGCTTGTCTCATCATTCCCGCGAAAGCGGGAATCCACGGTTACCTCCATTTTCAACAGGCTGATAGGGGTTGTTGTCTCACCATGTATATGAGTACGGTGATTCTCCCCGGTGATTGAAGTACCTTACGGATTCCTCTCTGAGAAGAACCCAAAGGGTATAAATCCCCAAAACGATTCCGACTTTACCCCGAAAGAGCATCAGAACCGCAAGGATGATCAGAAGAATCCGAGCCCATGACTTCCGCTGTAAAATTCCGAATCCGGCCACGATTCCAAGAACATTCGCAATCGCAGTGATCCCGATAAGGATCAGTCCGAAAAGTCCCACCGCGGCGGAAGCCCCCAGTCCCATCATCGGACCGCCCACCAGAAAGCCTGGCACGATCGCGATTCCCGCCATGGCCAGGAGAACCACCAACCGGCCAAAAAGCCCATAAAGGCCGAGGACGATATAAAGGATGCCAACAATCTTGATGTGGGTATACATGTGCTCCCCCTTGCCTTCTTCACTCATGGAGTCTTGATTCCCAGTCGTAGTCACGTGCAGTGACAATGTCCTCCATCCGGCGGATCCGGCGGTCGAGGTTATCGAAGGTTCTCTTGAGACGTCCCAGCGCCATGCTGCGCGAGGAGACATAGGAGTTATAAAACTCCTGGTCATCCTCGGTCTCAAAAGGAATCACCGGCTCAGGCTTCATTACCAGGGCGCCCACAATGTAGGCGATCAGGATCGGCCAGATTCCGGTTAATACAAAGGCGATCGCTGTGATAACCCGCATCCAGAACACCGGGAAATCCAGGTGCCGTGCGATCCCTTTGCAGACTCCGAAAATGACTCCATCTCGCGCACGGTAAAGTGGGGGACGTTCTTCGTTCCGATTTCTTGCGCAACGCATCTTCTCTCAACCTCCTTAGACCTTCCGGACTGGATCCGGGTTACAGATTCTTTTTCTACGGAGTGGCGAATTTATTCGCCATGCTCACCAAGCGAATGAATTCGCTACTCCGTCGGATCAGTTACAGCGCCTTCACCACCACAATCCCGCTCAGCAGGCACAGCGGTGCACCAATCAGGATGAAGGGCGGAATCAAGCACAGCAAAGCCCCGATCCCGAAGAACACCAGGCCTACCACCAAGGCCAGGGTCCGTCCCAGCAGCTCGATGAGCAGGAAAGCCAGTTTGAACGGCAACATGAAGAGTGAAACCAATACGTGGATCATGTCCCTCTTACACCCTTTCCTGATCTCTGGCTCGGTCGAGGAGAAGTGTCTCCAACGCCTCGATCCGTTTCTCCATGCGTGATGCGGTCCGGAAGAGCTCCTGCATCATTTCGGTTTCATCCGTTGAAACCTCCTTCCCCTTTTTTGGGGTACCTTTAATGATTTTGAGAGCTTCTATCCCCAGGCCACCAATCACCGCCACCATCGGGATACTAAAAAGCATCAGGACCGCCAAACTCCCTGTGTTCATTGACACACCCTCCAGTTTCTCGCGTCTGTAAGTTACAACTTCATCCCGAACTTTTCTTCGCGCTCGCGCTCCATCGCCAGGGTTTCAAGCGCTTCCAGGCGTTCCTCGATCCGCTGGATCGAATGTTGAATGGCCTGAATCACCTCTCTGTCCTCATCACTCATCCTGCCTGTACCCGCTCTGAGGGTAATGAACTTCACTTTCCGATAGGACAGAAACGTAAGGCCCCACATAGTAACCATAAAGGCCATGCAAGCGAGGAAAACAGGTATATTGTTCATCATTCCATCCTCCACTTTACAATTTCATTCCGAACTTCTCTTCGCGCTCGCGCTCCATCGCTAAGGTCTCAAGCGCCTCGAGCCGTTCCTCGATCCGTTGTAGCGCGGCACGCAGATCACGGATGGCTTCTCGATCTTCATTAGTCATTCCGTTGGCTTTCTTCAATTCAAACTGCATCTTGTAGACCTTCAAGCGGGCGCCAATTGCGATGGCTACCACCAGGACCACCCCCGTGATCATGGCAACCTCTCGCCAGAACAACAAATCCCCATTGCTGAAACTGTTCATGACCTTACCTCCTTCAGCCTCTCTTCCAGTCCTCTCCATCCCGGATAATTGCCCGGTCGAGAAGAATTGTCTCCAATGATTCCACACGCCGTTCCAGCCCGGATAAGCCCTGGTAAACTTCCTGCAGGATGCGGATCTCATCTGGTTTTTCACGCAGTCGCGTCCTGTCATCACTCCGGAAAAGCTTCACCACCAATCCAATCCCGCCCAAAACCAGAAGGCCAAGTAGACAGATTGGGAACCATGCCAGAGTGAAGCGCACCCTGGTTCCTGGAGCGGGAGTGTGCGTCACAGTCAATCCAGACATCTCGGAACCTGGTATGGCTTCAGCAGTCGTGGCTATTTGAGCACGCGAAAAAGTAGGGACCGCGATGGCGAAGAAAATCGTGGCTATCGAGAGCATCACCAGGCCCAGAAAAACAACACCTACCATACTGATAACAATTCGCATCCAAGTTCTCCTTTTCAATTGATGAGCCTGGTAGATTGCCCTGTAGATCCAGACACCTTAATTGAAAGCCCTTTCGGCGTTCCCGTATCCTCTGGGTGTAACCCGGTCGAAGAGGATTGTTTCGAGCGACTCGACCCGTCTCTCCATCCTCGACAGTCCCCCATGAATCTCCTGCATGATGCGGACTTGCTCTTGATTAAAGTCAGTGTCCCGCTTCTTCCATCCGCCGGGAAACAACCGCGCCAGACCGAAGCAGAAAGATCCGAAAATCGCCAGGAGAATGACCGGCGACAGTAGAACCAGAAACACCACCGCCACCACTGTCAGAGCGCCCAGCAGGATCCCCACCACCGGTAACGCCAGGATCGCCGTTATTGTGACTGCCAGCAACTTCAGGATTGTTTTCATTGTGTTTCCCATCAATCCTTGGCGATGTGCCTGCCCACCTGAAGGTGGAACTCTGTATCCGTTTGGAGTTCACACATTAGTGTGTGTCCAATCTGAATGTTGAACTCTAAACGTTCACCATTAGTCTAACACACCCTCAGCCCTGGGGTGCCTCACTTCTTCCGGCACCTTTTTTGACCGACTCTCTGAGAGCCTCAAGTTCCTTCTCGATGTCTTCATCGTCTTGAAGTTTTGAGAATTCATCCTCCAGTGAGGGCTTCCGTCCGAAATTCACCAGGTCGGCCTCGGCTTCCATCCGCTCGATACGATTCTCGAACTTCTCAAAGCGGACAAAGGCATCCGAGGTGTCGATGCGGCGGATTTTTTCCTGAGCACTCTTGCGGGTCTGCGCCTGGATGTGACGCTGGACGAGCAGCCGTTGACGCTCCCGCGCACCAGCCAGTTTGTCCTCGAGTTGCTGCAGGTCGGCCTGGTACTGGTCCACGATCGAGTCGCACTGGGAAAGCTCCGCCTCCAGTGAGTTGACCCGGTCACGGTAGCGCTTTTTCTCATACAGCGCCTCGCGTCCCAGGTCATCACGCCCCTTGCTGACCGCCAGGTGAGCCTTTTCGCTCCAACGCTCAACACGGGTACGGGCCTCTTCCAACTGCCGATGGATCTTCTTGCGGGTGGCCATCGCTCCGGCGCAGCTCGCACGGATTTCCACCAGCGTATCCTCCATCTCCTGGATCATCAGCCGGACCATCTTCTCCGGGTCCTCGGCCTTGTCCAGCATCGCATTGATATTCGCGCTGATGATGTCGCGTAGCCTTGAAAAGATTGCCATGGTACTCATCCTCCTTCTCTTTGTATCGCGGGGGTTTTGCATAACCCCCTCAGTGATTTCTAGTTCCTTGCCACCGGTTGAACCGGTGAATAAACCGGGGTGAAAGACATCCGCTCCAAGGTCTCGTAGAGCTTCAGAAAAACTGATTTTTCGAGGACCAGGAGGTCAGGTCTTTTTTCCATTGATGGATATCTGCTTTCATGGGCATTGGGGGAATGGAACTGGTCCACAACCAGGGTTCCCACCGGTCCACTCAATGCCAGATCGCTCCGTTCTGTCCCCCTTACAATTCCCCACTCGCCATTTACGGTGTTAAGCCAGTAACGCATCTGAGGTTCCACCTGTCCTTTCTTTTTCCTGGACTCCAGAAAGCCTCGTATGGTTTGGATAACAGGTTGTGTGCCAGCTCACCCATGAGTCTGGTAACTCATGCTTTTTCAGGAGGTTATTGATTGACACGGGATGGGGAGCGACCCAAAATGGAAAACGTTGGGTGTGGGATTCCACCAAATCATGGTGGTTTCCACAGATACTCAAAGCTACCCGCGGCCCAAAGGATATTCACATGGCACCTCCACAACCGGCCCCTCATGCAATCCCCAAAGTTCCTGAAGCACTGGGCCGTTCGGAAGTTTTCCTGGATTTCCAGCGGGGGCTTTCACGTGCGGCACGGGTGAACCGGCCGGTATTGATTCTGGGAGAACGCGGTACGGGAAAAGAACTTGCCGCAGCACGGCTTCATGCCCTCTCACCTCGTTGGGAAAGCCCCATGATCGCTCTCAACTGTGCTGCCCTGGCACCTTCTCTGATCGAGTCCGAGCTTTTCGGTCACGAGGAAGGTGCGTTTACAGGCGCCTCGAAACGGCGCTTGGGACGCTTTGAACTGGCCCATCAGGGAACCCTATTTCTGGATGAGATCGGGAACATCCCGATGGAAACCCAGGAGAAGATCCTGCGTGTGGTGGAGTATGGAAGTTTTGAGAGGGTCGGGGGTACACGGCTCCTGCAGGTGGATGTCCGCATTGTTGGTGCCACGAATTCAGACCTCACACTTCTCTGCAAAGCAGGAAAGTTTAAACAGGATTTACTGGACCGTCTCTCCTTCGAAGTGTTGATTGTCCCTCCCCTGAGAGAACGGAAAGAGGATATTCTCCTCCTGGCCAACTACTTCGCCTCGCGGATGGCTTTTGAATTGGGACTCGATGAGGTACCCAGTTTCAGCGATGAAGCTGAGGAGGAGTTGGAATCCTATCCCTGGCCCGGCAATATCCGCGAACTCAAAAATGTAGTGGAACGTGCGGTTTACAGCTCGACTTCCTCGACGATTGAGGAGATTGTTTTCGATCCTTTCGCACCTTTCAGGGAAACAGCTCCCTCAGAAACAGATACCACTGACCACTCCATGAGCACCCGGGCACCATCTCCCGAGGCTCCTGTTGCGGGGATATCTTTTACCACCTCGGTTGAGGGTTATGAAATTGAGTTGTTAAGATGGGCCTTGGACAAGTCACGTC
Source organism: uncultured bacterium (assembly GCA_964481775.1). Classification (GTDB taxonomy): domain Bacteria; phylum Hinthialibacterota; class Hinthialibacteria; order OLB16; family OLB16; genus OLB16. The sequence continues at coordinate 9,604 of CAYZUX010000007.1, forward strand.
AAAACCAGCGTAAGGCGGCCGAATTGCTGCAGCTTTCTTACCATCAGTTTCGCTGGTTCTACAGGAAACACAAAGCCTCTCTGTATGGGGAAACAGGTACTCCAGGAGTCGAGGACTAGGCAGGAAAATCCAAGTGCTCCCGCACCCATGCAACCTGGCGTTCGATACCCTCACGCCAATCCACCTGTGGAGCGAATCCCAGCTCCCTTTTCGCAAGGGTGATATCGGCATCCGTGGTGGCTACATCACCCGCGGCCTTGGGTTCATATTGGATCTGGAGCGGTCTGCTGACTGCCTTTTCGATATGAGTGAGAACCTCGGAGAGACGGACAGTTGACCCTCCGCCGATGTTGTAGACGGGGGCGGTTTTTGAGGCATCACCGGCGAGGATGAAGCCTTGTACGACATCGGAGACATAAGTGAAGTTACGGATTTGAGAACCATCACCAAAAAGACAGATGGTTCCGCCGGTCAGGCCCGCACGGATGAACCGATCGAAAGCCATGTCGGGACGTTGACGGGGACCGAAGACGGTAAACAACCTGAGTGAGACAGTGGGAATCCCTTTTTCCTCACGGTAGACATCACAGAGTTTCTCGGCGGCCAGTTTGGTCACACCATAAGGAGACACGGGGCGGAGTCTGGAGGTCTCTTCGCGGGCAGGCAGATCGGGGGTGTTCCCATACACCGAGGAACTGGATGAATTCACAAAACGTTTGAGGCCAAGCCCAATGCAGGCTTCCAGTAAACGCTGGGTTGCTGAAAGATTCTCACGGAGGTAGTCCTCGAAAGTGTCCCCCCAGCTGGAACGCACTCCTGCGCGGGCGGCAAGATGGTAAACACTTTCCACTCCTTCCAGGATTTTCTCCAGCCCGGGATCATGCAGGTCTCTTTGCTGAAAAATGAAGTGAGGATTGGCCTGGAGGGATTTCAGGTTGGAAAGCTTTCTCTGGACAGGATAAAAATTATTCAAGGAATCAATTCCAACCACCTCCCCACCACGTGCGAGCAGAGCCTCGCAGAGGTGAGAACCGATGAAACCCGCGCACCCAGTGACAAGTGATCTGGTCATGCTAGAGAGGGTGATTGGGAAACAACTTTGTGTCAATCTCACAAGGGCAATCAAACTGCCGGAGCGAAGATGAAACGAATTTTTTTTATCGCAGGTGAAGCCTCAGGAGACAGCCATGCCGCTGAGGTCATCCGTGAACTCAAAGCACTTGAACCTGATTGCGAGATACATGCCTATGGTGGCTCCCGGATGGCCAGTGAGGGGGCCATTATCCACTATCCTTTGCCAGACCTTGCTTCTGTCGGTCTGGATTGGGTCAGGAGCCTTTCGAAGTTCATTCGTCTAGGGCGAAGGGTTCCTGTCCTCTGTAAAGAACTGGACATCAGAACACTGGTTCTGGTGGATTTCCCCGGCTTCAATCTGAGGGTGGCAGCCAAGGCACACAAGGCGGGAATGCGTGTACTCTACTATATCACTCCCCAGGTGTGGGCCTGGCGGGTGGGACGTGTGAAACGGATGCGCAGGGATCTGGACCATGCCTTTGTCATCCTTCCCTTCGAGGAACCCTTCCTGAGGGAACGAGGTGTAACAGCGAAGTTTGTGGGTCATCCCCTGGTGGACCGTTTGGGAAATACACGCTCCCCTCAGGTCATTCGGGCCGAGCATGGGCTGCCACTTTCAGAGGAGATCCGTTTAATAGGCCTCTTGCCTGGGAGTCGTCCCTCGGAAGTCGAACGCCTTAGCCCGATTCTGATCGAAACGGCCAGACGGCTTCTGGCTCAGGAGGATGATCTGCATTTCGTGGTCCCTTGCGCGGGAACCATCTCTCCCCGGAAACTGCGTGATCTCTTTGGCGCCTCGATACCCTGGACTTTGGTGGAACATCCTTCCGTGGACCTTCGGTCCGCCTTTCGTGTATCAATCACCAAGAGCGGTACATCCACCTTGGAAAATGCCATTCTGGGGGTACCACAAGTTATCATCTACAAGGTAAAACCGTTGGAAGCCTGGATGGCTCGCCGTGTGATCCAGGTTCCCTGGCTTGGGATTGTCAACATCCTGGCTGGAAAGGAAATCTGCAAAGAATACATCCAGGAGAATTGCCTCCCGGAAAGAATCACCGAGGGAGTCCTCCCTTTGATACGGGAGACCGAGACGAGGCAGAGGATGTTGGAGGACTTGGCAGAGGTGAAAAGTTCTCTGGGTGGTGGCCATGCTGCTTTACAGGCCGCAACCGCCATTCATGAAAGATGGGTTTGAAAAAGGTATGACAGGAAGAACACTTTTTCGGGTGATGTGGATTGTGGGGCTTTTGTTTCTGATCACGCCAATTTCACTCAATCCTTGTTCAGCTGCCCCGGTCATCACAGTCGATGAGAAGGTCCATAATTTCGGAGTTCTTTATGTGGAGGATCACAAAACCGTCGATCACCGTTTCACCCTCCAGAATGCAGGGGATCAACCCCTCCTTATCCGGGATATTAAAACATCCTGTGGCTGCACCCAGGCGGAAATTTCGAGTCGTGAAATCCCTCCCGGGGAGACTGCAACGCTGGATGCCTCACTCCAATCCAGGAACCGTCAAGGCAAGGAGCAGATCAGAATCTCCGTCTACTCCAATGATCCCAATCAGCCAGTGCTCGAATTCGGTATGGCCGGATTTCTGATACCCCACTGGCAGATAGAGCCAATCAGTGAAACCAGACGAATGCTAATCGTGATCCCCTCCTCTCGAACCTGGGATTTCAAAGTGACATCCAACCGGATACTTTCAGATACAGGCGAACCCTGGCAGATCCTTTCCGCAACGAGTGATCATCCGCTTGTTTCGGTCGCCCTGGTTTCACAACCCCAGGTCTCCGAAAAGGATGGTTTCCGTAAAACTGTCTTCACTTACCGGGCCACGATCCGATCGGGTTCAAAAACATCCAACCTCGAGAAAGCGAACCTGATGCTGACCACCAGCGATCCTGTTACTCCCCGGTTAGCCATCGGAGTGTCCTGGATTGTAGAAGGCGATCTGACAGTCAGGCCCAGGGGCGTGAGGGTGTTTCGTTCAAGGTATTTCACAGGGGGGGATGACAGTCTGGGGCACATAACCAAGCCGGGCAACCGGGTTATGATTTCCTCACGTTCGAGAACTCCCTTCCGGATTCTTGATACCAAGGTGGATCCGTCCTTCCAGGTTGACTGGAAGGCTGGAGTTTCATCTGCCACAGCCGAGCTGTGTTTGATGGTTCAGGGAGAACAGGCATCCAAACCTCAAGGCCTCCTCAAGATCACCACTGACCGTCCAGGTGAGGAAGTCTTTGAAGTCGAACTGTATGGAGAAGTACAGGAGCAAGCGCCCATCTTCTCCACCTCTTCCTATAATCATCACATCGGGACTCTCTTTGCCGATGAAGTCCAACGGGTATCCAGGGAATTTGAAATAAAGAATCTCGGAACCCGGCCAATGGAGATATCGATTGAGGAAATTTCTCAAGCGACTCCCAACCTTTCCTCTCAAGCACTGGCTCCTGGAGCATCCACCACGCTGATTCTCCAAGGCGATTTTCGCAACTGTTTTGGACGGGTAGACCATTGGGTACGCTTGAGAACCAATGATCCCACAAACGTAACCCCAACCTTTCACCTGACAGGAGAGATCCTTCCGCGATGGCGTCTTTTGCCGGAGAAGATCGATTTCCGCACAGTGCGTCCAGGCGAGGAGGAAATCCGCAAGGTAATAGTCACGCAGTTCTTTCCCAGTTGGAACTCCCCTGTGGAGTTGGTGCCGGTCTCTGCGGAAAGAGGTGAATACCATCTCGAGGTTGGAGCCATGCGGAAGGTTTACCAGTCCATCGGCTATGGGACAGCGGAGAACGAGGTGACTGTTCATTTGGTCCCACCTGATGGTCCGGGAAGGCATCATCGGGTCATAAGTCTCAAAACCAGAGAGCCGGCCTCTTTTCCCCCACCTGGTATCGAAATTTTCTGGGAGGTTCCTGGTGACATACGTTTCCGGCCCTCCACATTGCCTCTTGCGGTATCAGGCGATGGACAAAAGAAACCGGCTAACCTGAGAATCTATTCCAGGGATAAAAAAGAATTTCGTGTGAACTCAGTGCGAAGTCCTGAAGCGATTCAGGTTCTGGAGCGAGAACGAAAGCCCACAGAAATCCTCTATGAGGTCACAGCCAGGCGTGCTCCTCTTCCCGGAGAACGCCTCGTTTTCGAATTGGACCGTGAGGATCTTCCCGAGGTGAGCGTGGATCTAATCCCCATCTCCAGTGGAAGTAACTAAGCTGTTTAGAATTCCGTGCCGTGGCTGATTTCCTCGATGACATCCCGGAGAATATCATCGAGGCTGAATTTGGGTTCATAGCCGACCAAGGCTTGAGTCCGTGTCAGATCAGGAACCCTGCGCAGCATGTCTTCGAACCCCTCAGCGAAGGCCTGCTCATAAGGGATCAGTCGGATCGTAGACTTTGAGCCGGTGAGTTGAATGATTCGTTCGGCCAGAGACTTGATCGAAACCTCCTCCTGGGAGCCGACATTGAAAACCTTGCCTCGTGCACCGGGGTGTTCGAGAAGTCCCACCAAAGCGGGCACCACATCACCCACATGGGCGAAACAGCGGGTCTGTTCTCCATCGCCGTATACCGTCAGTGGTTCTCCTGAAAGGGCCTGACGTACAAAGTTGGGGATCACCATCCCGTAACGTCCTGTTTGACGTGGGCCGACTGTGTTGAACAGACGAACGATCACCACAGGCAAAGCCTTCTCCTGGAAATAAGCCAGGGCCAGGAACTCATCGATGGCCTTGGAGGCGGCATACCCCCAGCGGGATTTGCTGGTGGGCCCCATTACACGATCATCATCTTCCGAAAAGGTGGGATTGTTGCTTTTTCCATAGACTTCCGAGGTAGAGGTAATCAGGACAGGCTTGCGGTATCGGCAGGCATACTTGAGAACCACTTCTGTTCCGATAATGTTATTGATCAGGCACTCGGTGGGTTTCTCAATGACTAAACGTACTCCGACACTCGCCGCGAGGTGATAAATCCGGTCACTGTCACGGATCAGCCCCTCCATGAGTCCTTCATTGCGAACCTCATCGATGATGGCCCGGAAACGAGGGTGATTCTCAAAAGGGGCGATATTCCGGTAATCGCCTGTCGAGAGGTTATCTAGGACCACCACTTCATCGCCCCGTTTGAGAAGGTAATCGCAGAGGTGACCACCGATGAATCCGGCTCCACCCGTGATGAAATTTTTTGACATATCCAAGTATCCTTTGTCGGCCGTCTGGGAGGGATCCAATCATTCCCTCTATCGATTTCTTTGAACCAGTCAGCTTTCTTCCTCGGCGGTAACTGGTTCCAGGCTGGGCAGAGAGCTTTTCTCCCGGAGATATTCCCAACCTGCCGTCACGATATAAGCTATAATGGCCGCAGTGAGCGAAAGCAGATAGGGGTAATTCACCTTGATGAAGTAGTTTCCAAGCACATAAACTGTAACTCCCACCACCAGGGTGACATATCCGCTCCACATTTTGCCATAGGAAGTGAACAACCCGAACATGACCACCACAAAGATCCCGGTACTCCCGAAGGCCGAGGCCGCCTCCACCAGGTCATGGACACCTTCGGCATGCATCGCGAGCCAATAAGACAGGACACCAAAGACGACGACTGACCAACGCGAGATGAGTACCTTGAGCCTCTCGTCGGGATTCTTGAACATGGGGATGACCAGGTTATGTGAGGTGAGTCCACCCGCAGCCAGCAAACAACTGTCTACGGTGGAGAGAATGGCCGAGATTAAAGCACCCGCGAAGATGACATACACGATCGGATTCAGGTATTTCTGGGCTAGGACCGGGAGAAAACCTTCTGGTTCGGCCAGATCAGGAACCAAAGCGGGACCGACGAGTCCGAGGAAAACTGGCATCATTCCAACGAAGAGATAAAGACCCGCCCCCATGAGTGAGGCCTGACGAGCGATGTTCGGGGAACGAGCCGCAAGGGCTCGCGAGATCAGTTCCTGAGAAAGCAGTGATCCAATGATCGGGATCGACCAGGATTCCAACTGGATGAGTGCTCCTTCCTCTTCCGCATAGGTCAGTTTAAGCCGGGAAGCATCGAAATCGGGAAAGCTCCCCGAAAGGTAATCCCAGCCGATCACTCCTACGATCAGGATCAGGCCAAGAATCAGCACCACTCCCTGAACAAAATCCGTAATCGCATCAGCGATCATTCCACCCCGTGCGGTGTATAGAATCACCACCAATGCGGAAATCGTAATGGCCACATCAATGTGTAGATTCGAGGATGCCGACAGGACCGATCCGAACGCCCGGATCTGAGCCGAGGCCCACATGACCGAGGTGGGCACCATCAGGATGACTGCCAGCTTTTCAACACCCCCGGAAAAACGTTCCTTGAATAAATCCGCCAGTGTGGTGTATTTCCTGCGCCAGAGAGGGGCTGCAAGAATGACACCCATGAGAACCAGGCAGATCGTGTAGCCAAAGGGGTCCATACGAGCCCCCGCAAGTCCATTGGCGTAAACCTCTCCAGAAGCACCGATGCAGGTTTCCGCTCCAAACCAGGTGGCGAAGATAGTCATCGTGAGCATAACCCGGCCAAAACGGCGTCCACCAAGAAGGTAATCGGATTCACTCTTGATACGCTTGGATACAACAAGACCAACAAGCAACTGGAAGGCAATGTAGGCTAGGATGCCCCACAGAATCATGTTCAATGTCCGGGTTCCTCCTGGTAGCGAAGAGGTAATGGGCTCGGGATGAGTGCCGGGGTGAAAATAACAATTCCGGCGTGTACTGCAAGACCTCACCTCACACGTCCCTTATTGACACCGGGAGGCCCTGACAGTAGGAAATCAGGCATGTACTCACCGTGGTTGGTCATCTCCCTTCTTCTCCTGTTTCTAAGAATACCCTGCTGGTCGGCCACACTGCTGGTCAGTCCCACGGATGAAGCTCCATTTTCCACAATCACCTCAGCACTAATGGCCTCCACGAGTGGGGATACCATCCTGGTTTCCGCCGGAATCTATGCTGTTACCACAGGGGAAAGCTTTCCGCTCCAGATGAAAACCGGGGTCTCTGTCAGGTCAGCAAGCCCCACGGAAAAGCCTGAGATTCATGCCTCGGGCGGCCAGGTGGTTATGGAATTCAAAGGCATTTCGAAGGGACTGCTGGAAGGATTCCGCATCACGGGGGGGCAGACCGAAACCAAGGGAGCAGGTCTTTCTTTTTCCTCTACCACCTCGATCATCAGAAACTGCATCATCACCGGTAATCGTGCACGTGGAAGTGGAGGGGGGATTCTGTGTACGAATGGATCTTCTCCAGTCATTGAAGATTGCCTGATTGAGAAGAATACCGGTGACTCCTTTGGTGGTGGTGCCCACTGTGAAAATGGATCCTCACCTGTTTTCAGAAGATGTGTTTTCTATGCGAATTCAGGAGGTGGGGTGTCTTGCCAGCAGGGGGCCTCACCCCGATTCATCAGCTGCCAGTTCCTCGATAACCAGGCTGTAGTCGGAGCCGGGGTGTTCTGTTCCAGCGCCGCCCCCCATTTTCTGGAGTGCATGATCAGTGGAAACAGGGCCGACATGCTGCTCCGCCCGGTCGGGGGAGGTTTGTTCTGTACTGATTCTACGGTGATCCTCAAAGGCTGTTTGGTCTCCAACAACACCGCTAAAGGGGAGGGGGGAGGAATCATTGCCGACCAGTCCACTGTGTTTCTGAACAACTGTGCGGTGGTGGGTAATTCAACCGGAGGGAAAGGTGGAGGATTGCTCCTGACCACCTTCAGTGATGCCCACCTGACCAACTGTATCATCGCGGGAAACAAGTCCAGTGAGGGGGGAGCTTTTTTCTCGGCGGCATCCAGCACTCAGGCTTCAGGCTGTACAATCCAGGGAAACACAGCTCCGGCAGGAGCATGGCTCTCCACGGGGGACCTGTTGTCCGAGGACCTGTTCAGCCATGTGAGCCTGGCCAATTCGGTCATCCGAAATGGAACCTCCAGCCTGCGCAATGAAGATCAATCAGTGATCACAGTCTGGAACTCCAACGTACAGGGAGGCTTTGCTGGTACCGGCAACCTGGATTCCGATCCCCTTTTCATTTCTAATACGAGCGGAACATGGAGTGCCGTCTCATTCCCATCAGCCAGTTTCTTCCAGACTGCTTTGTCGGCAGCTCCCTCCTCCAACTGGTTACCCAACCAATTCGCGGATGGTTCCATGTTTCTGAAGCCGGACACCAGTAAAGCCACCCTTTTCCCCATCGTATCGAACACCACTCAGACCCTCATGGTGTGGGGGGATGCCTCTGATGCTGCCTCTCCCGGAGGCTCCTTTGAAATCCTGAGTTACCGTTTCTCCGCAGGCAGTCCCTGTATCGACTCGGGCAGCAACACTCTGCATGGAGACGCTGGAGACAGTATCTGGAGTCTGGGGGACTATGAGGGACGGGTACGGGCGGCGGATGGAAATGGCGATGGGATATCCGAGATCGATATGGGTGCTTTTGAATTTGGCGATCCACCCCTTGTCGGAGATATGAATGGAGATGAGTCTATCAATGCCCTCGATCTCTTTCAGGTTCACCGTCTCTGGAAGTCAGAATTGCTGCCTGCCCCTGTTCCTGGTGATCAGAATGGGGATCGCCGCTTGGATTCCAGAGACCTCCTCTGTCTCCTGAGGGGCTGGTAACACGCTGTCTGCTGCCTCATGATTCCCCTGGTAATGCCACCCCTTTCTTTCGGAGGATTCCTCGCATGGCAAATGAAATTTCCATCTCCCGGCGCGATTTTGTCAAGAAGACCTCTATCCTGGCGGGAGCATCCATGTCATTTCCCTCGATCCTGCCCACCTCAGCGCGTGGAGCCAATGAACGTATCCGTGTCGCCTCCATTGGGGTTGGCGGGAAAGGTCAACATGGGATCAAGATGTTCCTGGATGCAGGGCTGGCCGACATTGTGGCAGTCTGCGATGTCTATGCTCCCAACCTGGAGAAAGCCATTGAGAAAGCCGGTGGAAATGCGAAGGGGTATCATGACTTTCGCGAGGTCATTGCCCGTGAGGATATTGATGCAGTTCACATCTCTACCCCGGACCATTGGCACTCAATTCCTGCCATTATGGCGTTGGAAGCGGGAAAGGATGTCTATGTCGAGAAACCTCTGACCCTGGTGGTGGCCGAAGGACGCAGGATCATCGAGGCCGCCCGGAAAAATGGACGCATTGTTCAATGTGGAACTCAACAGAGATCGGGAGCCCATTTCCAGAAAGCGGTCGAGCTGGTGGCCAGCGGTGCCATTGGAAAAGTGACCTTTGTGGAGGTCTGGAATTCCGATAATGAAACACCGTCGGGAATCGGTTCCCCTGTAGATGAAGCCCCACCCAGGACACTCGATTGGGACTTCTGGCAGGGACCCGCTCCCGAACACTCGTTCAATCCGAACCGTTTCCTGAACTTCCGCTGGTTCTGGAATTATTCGGGAGGTAAGGTCACCGACTGGGGTGTGCACCTGATGGATATTGTCCACTGGGCAATGCGTGTGGATGCTCCCCTTTCAGTAACGGCTTCTGGCGGAAAATATTGCCTGAAGGATAATCGTGAAACTCCCGACACTGTCCATGTCACCTGGGAATACCCGGGCTTCATTGCCACCTACACGAATCGGGTTTGTAATCAGCACCCCGAGTATCATGAGACTTATGGAATCCGGTTCTATGGAACCGAGGGGACTCTTTTCGTGGACCGTGGCGGTTGGAAGATCATCCCGGAGCTGGATGATAAGAAACAGCCTCGTATCGCAGCCCAGAGCGCCGGATCATCGGAACAGGACCACCCGCATGTCAAGCAATTCCTGGAGTGTGTGAAGTCCCGCGAGAAGCCCATTTCACCTCCCGAAGTCACTCACAGATCCACCACCACTTGTCTCATCGCTAACATCGCTCTCAAGACAGGAATGAAACTCTACTGGGATGCCCAGGCCGAACGATTCACCAACTCGGATGAGGCCAATGCCATGCTGGATTATGAATATCGTGGGGAGTGGAAAAGAGTGTAGGGTCATCACAAATTGCTTCCATTGCGGGGTGAGGCATCTCCCGATGTAGACTCCAGGCTTTCATTCCTTCGAAAGCAGGAATTCAGGCCGAAACTCCTATCCCGATGAGTGCTTGGGGGGTCTGCTCTTCTCATACCCTCCCAATCACGTCAAGATAAGGTCTACGGCAATGACCTTGAAAAAACATTTACATTTACGTGTGAAAGATTCAGTGGAACGGCTCCTTCGCCTGCTGAATGAACGCCTTCTTTTCCTCGATGGAGCGATGGGGACACAGATACAAGCCCTGCACCCCACTGAAGAGGATTGGGGCGGGGCGCGTTTCGAGAACTGCAGCGAACACCTTCTGGTGACCCATCCTGAATGGATCCATGACATCCACCGGCACTATCTCGAAGCCGGGGCGGACATGATCGAAACGAACAGCTTCGGTTCAATGCCCCTCGTGCTCGCGGAATTCGGGATTGAAGATCAGGCCTATGCCATCAGCCGGAAGGCAGCGGAGATCGCTCGTTCAGCGGCCGATGAGTTCTCGACAGGAGACTGGCCACGCTTCGTGGCGGGCTCCATGGGACCTACTACGAAAACTCTTTCGGTTACCGGCAGTGTCACTTTCGATGAGATGGTGGACTCTTACGGCATTCAGGCCAAAGGTCTGATCGATGGGGGTGTGGATACCCTGCTCATTGAAACAGCCCTCGACACACTCAATCTCAAGGCAGCGATTATCGGCTGCCGCCAGGCGATGCGGGATACCGGTGTCGAGGTGCCCTTGATGGTCTCAGCTACGATCGAGTCACTCGGTACCATGCTGGCAGGACAAGGGGTTGAGGCGCTGTTGGCCTCCCTTGACCATGCCAGGATCCTTTCGATCGGCCTCAACTGCGCTACCGGTCCTGTCTTCATGACCGATCATATCCGGACACTCGCGGACCAGTCTGATCATTATATCTCCTGTTACCCCAATGCGGGTCTGCCCGATGTGGATGGAAATTACAACGAAACCCCTGAAATGATCGCCTCGGAGCTACGCCGTTTCGCTGAAGAGGGCTGGCTGAACATCGTGGGCGGCTGTTGTGGAACCACACCTGAGTACATCCGTGCCATCCGGGCTGAACTGTTTGGCATCTCCCCACGTCGGCCACCTCAACAACGTCCTGCACGTCTCTCCGGGATTGAGGTTCTCCAACTCGATGATCCAATGCAGGGGCTCCTCATCGTTGGAGAACGTACCAACGTGATCGGCTCCAGGGCCTTCAAACGCATGATCCGTGAAGGTGACTTCGATCAGGCTTCCGAGATCGCGCGCCGCCAGGTTCGCGCTGGTGCCCACCTGATCGATGTCTGCACCGCTGATCCCGATGGAGATGAGATGGGGAGTATGAAAAAGCTGATCTCCCTCGTGGTGAAGAAGATAAAAGTTCCCATCATGATCGACAGCACCGATGCGGCAGTCATCGAGGAAGCTTTGAAGCTCATCCAAGGCAAATCGATCATCAACTCGGTGAACCTGGAAGATGGGGAGGAGCGTTTTGAAAAGGTGGTGCCCCTGGCGCGCAAGTATGGTGCCGCATTGGTTGTGGGCTGCATCGATGATGATCCAGTTCAGGGGATGGCGGTGACAAGTCAAAGGAAACTGGAGGTGGCGGAAAGAAGCCACCAGTTGCTGACCGAGAAGTATGGTGTCCCGGAGGAAGACCTGGTTTTCGATCCGCTGGTCTTTCCCTGTGCCACCGGCGATGAAAATTACATTGGTTCCGCCGCTGAGACGATTGAAGGTGTTCGCCTGATCCGGCAACACTTTCCCCGTTGCGGAATCGTACTGGGGATCAGCAATGTTTCCTTTGGTTTACCGGAGGCGGGCAGGGAAGTACTCAATTCGGTCTTCCTCCACCGTTGTGTGGAAGCCGGGCTGACCATGGCGATTGTGAACAGTGAGAAGCTGGTTCGCTTCGCTCAGATCCCGGAGGAGGAGCTCACCCTCGCCGAGGATCTCCTCTTCAACCGGAAAAGCGATGCGGTCGCGGCTTTCGCCGCCAAGTTCCGTGACCGGCAATCCCAGGCCAAGGTGCATGAACGGCCCGAGTCGGTGGATGAACGGCTTAAACTCTACATCCTGGAGGGCAGCCGGGATGGTTTGATCGAGGATCTGGACCTGAAACTCAAGGAAGCTTTACCGCTTGATATCATCAATGGTCCCTTGATGGCGGGGATGGATGAGGTAGGACGCCTCTTCAATGAAAATCAGTTGATTGTTGCGGAGGTGCTTCAATCGGCGGAAGCCATGAAGGCCGCGGTTTCACACCTGGAAAAGTTCATGGACAAAACGGACATTGAGACACGCGGACGGGTTCTGCTCGCCACTGTCAAAGGGGATGTCCATGATATCGGCAAGAACCTGGTCCAGATCATCTTTTCGAACAATGGTTACCTTGTCATCGATCTTGGAATCAAGGTGACTCCAGAAAAACTCATCGAGGCGGTTCGTGAGTTCTCTCCGGATATGATAGGGCTTTCGGGATTGCTGGTGAAAAGTGCTCAACAGATGGTGATCACCGCGACAGATCTTCAGGCGGCGGGGATCCGGATTCCACTGCTCGTAGGTGGGGCGGCGCTTTCCAGGAAGTTTACAGACACACGCATTCAACCCAAGTATGAAGCCCCCGTGCTCTATGCCAAGGATGCCATGGAGGGACTCGATCTGGCCAACCGTTTGAGTTCCGCCGAGCAGAACCAAAAGATTCAGGAGGAAAGGCAGCGAGTCCGTGATCTGTCGTTCGAGACACAGGTTGCTCTGCCTTCGCCACGGGCTCAAGCACGCGAAAAACAACGCACGATCTCTCGTGATCTCATTCCTCCAGTTCCTCCTGACTTGAAACGCCACTTGTTGGAGCGGGTTTCGCTGGAAGAGGTGTGGCCTTACCTGAATCCGCAGATGCTCTATGGCAAGCACCTTGGATTACGTGGGAATGTCGAAAAACTCCTTGAGCAGGGGGATGAGCAGGCGCTACGGTTGCAGGAACAAATCCGTAACCTGGAAGATGAGGTCCTGGCTCAGGGATGGTTGCAACCCCGTGGTGTGTGGCAATTCTTCCGCGCGGTCAGCGAGGGGGATTCATTAGTCTTATTGGATGGGACCGGCCAGAAAGAGATCCGGCGGTTCACTTTTCCACGTCAAGAATTTGGTGACCGGCTCTGCTTGTCAGACTTTGTCCTCCCCGGGGAGAACGGGAAGCTCGATTCCGTTGCACTCTTTGTGGTCACCTGTGGGGAAAGGGTGCGTGAACTATACACACACTGGAGAGACCATGGCGAGTATCTCAAGAGCCATGCGATTCAGGCCTTGGCGGTTGAAAGTGCCGAGGCGCTGGCCGAATACCTGCATGAACGGATCCGGAGAATGTGGGGAATCAGCGACCCGCCTGAGCTTTCCATGAAAGAGAAGTTACGCGCCCATTACCGTGGGATCCGGGTTTCTTTTGGCTATCCTGCCTGTCCGCACCTCGAAGATCAGAGAATTCTCTGGGATCTGTTACATCCGGAGGAAATTGGTGTCGAACTGACCGAGGAATACATGATGGAACCCGAAGCTTCGGTGAGTGCTTTAGTTTTCCACCACCCCGAAGCAAGATACTTCTCAGTGGGTGAGGTTCTGGAAGAAGTCCACGCTTGAATTAGGGTTCTCCCGCCTCACCCCATGAACCATCCACCTTCCGGGGAGGGCGGACCGCTGACTTCTGATACCTGTGGATTGCCACAACCGCTGGAGGGTTCCATTCGCGAGCGAATCGGACTGCTCCTCCTTTTTCTACTCTTTGTTTTGGGGTGTTACCCCACTCTCGACCTCAAAGTTCAGGATAACCTTTATACTCAACAGGCTGCTTCATGGCTGAAAGGGAGGATGGATATCGATCTTCCCGGGACTGATGTCGTTCAGTTTGGGGAGAGACTGTTTGTTCCTTTTCCCCCTTTTCCTTCGGTTCTCCTGTTGCCTTTTGTGTTTTTCCTTGGTGAAGAAGGAACCAGTCCAGTGTTGGTGGTGGTATTGCTTACAGCCATCAACCTGGTTCTCATCCGATCACTTGTCAGGAGATGTGAGTTGGGAGGATCGCAACTGGTTTGGATAGTGGCCGCTTTTGTCTGCGGGACTGGCTATTGGACCGAGGCGGTTCTCAGCTCGGGTGTCTGGGCGTTGGCACACATGGCAGCAGTGACGGCCCTGTTTTTTGCATTGAGTGAGGCTCTCGGGAGGGGACGGGGCTGGCTGGTGGGGATAGGCTTGGGAGCGGCTTTTCTGTCAAGGCAATTGACGCTTTTCAGCATCTTCTTTCTCTGTGTGGCCCTCTGGTTGCGTAAAGAAGATTCCCGTTCTCGCCGGGTATTCAACCAGGTGGGACTGTGGACGGCAACCGGCCTGAGTGTGGGGATCTACCTGATCTATAACTGGGCAAGGTTTGAGGATCCCTTCCAAACAGGATATGAGCTCATTGAAACGACCGGTGGATTGAAGGAGCGGCTGGACATGTACGGGCTTTTCAGTCCGGTTTATATCCCCTTCAACCTGACCTGGTTCTTTTTGCAGGGTTTCCAGGTTGTTTTCACAGGGAGCACATACACCCAGATTGGGGGGGTGTCTCCCTATGGCACGGCAATGACCTTTGCCTCACCTTTTCTCTTTCTGGCATTCATGGCCAAGTGGGAGCGTCCCCTGCTCAGGGCGGCATGGTTTTCGATCGCCATCATCTTTGGAATCTTCATGTGCTATTACAACAATGGTTGGGTTCAATTCAACACTCAGAGGTTTTCTCTCGACTTTATCCCCCTGATGGTTCCGCTTGTAGCTCTGGGTTGCCAACAGGTTCGCCCTGGTATCTGGAAAGGTTTGATTGCCTATTCGGTTGGACTTAACATCCTAACAGTGATCTTACAATTCTGGCTGCCTTATTTGAGATCATCCTGATTTTATCCAACAACAGGATGCTACTTGGAAACCTTGAAAGAGTAGCTGCCTGATTCGATTTCGAAGATTGCCCGTGTACCGATCGTGTTCAGGTACCTTATCCCCTCAGCCTTCTCTGGTTTGCCCTTGCTGAGAATGAGTTTTCCATTTTCGGTAATGATGGGATGGACACCCTCTGGAACTGGCAATTCAAGATGGCCGTGGGTGTTTGCCGGGAGTACCAGATCCAGCAGAAAATCCTCGCCTTCACGCCTCCATGAGCTTGAAACAACTCCATAGCGGGTATCAATCGAGCCTTTCGCCCATTGCAAGTCACCAAGAGGAGTCGGCCGGAAGTTGATTTTCCTGTATCCCGGTTCTTCAGGATCGGAATCGATGCCCGCGATGGACTGATAGTACCATTGTCCCACCGCGCCCAAGGCATAATGATTGCGCGAGTTCATCTTGGGGCCCTCAGTATCGCTGTTCCACCGCTCCCAGATCGTGGTTGCGCCCTTTCTGACCATGTAACCCCAGGAGGGTTGAGTGTCCTGAACAGCCAGGCGCCAAAGGACTTCCTGATCATTGCTCCAGCGGCTCAGCACAGGCATCAGGTATGCGCTTCCCAGGAAACCGGTGGAGAGGTGGAAGTCTCGTGCACGAATGTCTTTGACCACATGCCGGATCACTTCGGGTGCGAGATCCTCCGGGACCAGGCCAAAGTGGAGAGGCAACACATTGGCTGTCTGGGTTCCCCCTTCATATACCGCCTGTTTCCAGTCGAAATACGCCTGGTTGAAGGCATTCGCTGCCCGCATTGCCAGGGCACTGTAACGGTTGTGGTCATTGTCTTTGCCCAATACTTTGGCCATGCGTGCGAGGAGCGCGGTGGAATAATAGAAGTAGGCTTGGGCGAATGGTTCTTTGGGAGAGGCGACTGGTGCGATCCAATCCCCATAGATGTGCTCGGTCTTGTAAAGCCCCTTGTCATGCTTCTTCTCCATATAGCCAACCCACCTGGTCATCGCGTCATAATGGTTCTCGATGATACGGGTATCGCCATATTCCTGGTAAACCACCCAGGGTACCAGGATGAGGGCATCCCCCCAGCCAGGCGAAGCCGGGCCTCGGCCAATCGATGGAGCTGTGTCGCTGACCCAGCCATCATTGGGATCCTGAGTGTCCACAAGGTCGGTGATCCACTTGTTGAAGAAACGGGCCATGTCAAAAATCCGCGAGGCAGTGGGGGCGATGGCCTGAGCATCCCCGGTCCAACCCAAACGCTCATCCCTTTGGGGGCAGTCCGTCGGGATTCCATGGAGGTTTCCACGAATACTCCAGGTGATGTTCCTGTGAATCTGGTTGAGCAGGTCATTGGAACACTCGAATTGTCCGATCCGGCGTACATTGCTGTGAAAAACGATCCCGGTAATCGCATCAGTGGTGGGTGTTCCCGGGTAACCGGAGATTTCCACGTAACGGAAACCGCGATAGGTGAAGCGCGGTTCCCAGGTCTCTTCACTCACACCTTTCAGGGTGTAGCGGTCGGTGACCCTTGCGCTCCGGTAGTTGCTGGTGTCGATGTTGCCATCTTCCTTGAGGATCTCGGCGAAACGGAGCTGCACGGTGGTTCCTGTGGGACCATTTACTCTAAGATGTGCCCAGCCAACCATGTTCTGTCCCATGTCAAACACAAACACCCCAGGTGAAGGCTCTTTGACCGAGATCGGGCTGGGTTCCTGGGTGACCTGAATCGGCTCACACTGTTGAGAAACCATCCGCGCTTTCACTGAATCGGCGATTTCGGCGGAAGCCCACCCTTCATCATTGAAGCCAGGAGAATTCCAGCCCGCGATTTCCAGGCGGGCATCATAGACTTCACCATGGTAAAGACTGTCCGAAAGGATCGGGCCGGAGTGCCCTTTCCAGGAAGGGTCAGTGAGAATGGTTTCATGGCTGCCATCTGTGTAATCCACTTCGATCTGGCAGAGCGCAAATAAATCATCGGAGTGATAAAGAGATTTTTTCTGCCTCATGAGGACTTCTCCCCACCAGGCCTTTCCTAACATCATTCCAATGACATTTTCTTCCTTTTGAAGAAGGGGCGTGATGTCATAGGTCTGGTACTGGAAGCGCTTGTTGTAATCGGTCCATTCCGGTGACAGGAGATTGGCTCCCACTCGCCGACCATTCAGACTCATCTCGTAACAACCCAGTCCACTGGCATATACCCTTGCTTTTTTTACCTCCTTGGTGATGTTGAACGATTTTCGAATCATCAGCGGAGTGGTGGCTTGGTCCTCTCCCGACTGGGCCTTCTCCCCAATGGCTTTGATCCAGGGTGCCTTCCATTCTTCGGGATCATAGATGCCGGTTTCCCAGGAGGCTGTCTCAGACCAGGCGCTGGGATTGCCTCCTCGGTCCCAGATACGGACCTTCCAGTAGTAAATCGTTTTCGATGCTAACGGTTGGCCACGGTAGACCACATCCACCGACTGGCTTCCTTTGATCCTTCCGCTATCCCACACCCTGCCGTTATCTATCGCCAGGGTTTCCGGACTGTCTGACACAAGGATCTGGTAAGCTGTCTGTCTGGCCCCACGCTCGGTGCCGGGAACCAGCCAAGTCAGACGAGGTTGGCGTACATCGATACCCAAGGGGTTGACCTGATTTTCACACAGGAGACGGGTGGGCGGGGGACCAGGGAGAGGGGCATCTTGACCAGTGGCAGGGCTGCCATGAAGGATTGAAAGGGATGTGAGAATTACTATGAAGCAGAACTGGAGGCGCAACATTCTCATGGTATGAATCCTCAGGGGGAGAAACTTTTTTTCCAATATGGGCTAATAACAATATACAGACAGACCTTTCAACTTTAAGAACGATTCGAGAAAAAACATTGTAACTACCGGGGTGGGAGAGCGCCGCTGGAACGAGAATCATCCCGTTCCAGCGGTATTTGGTATCGATCGTTTTTATCTCGCGCGGCCGAAGTTCTCCAGAATCAGCCGTCTCTTCTCAACTGGACTGGGTGAAATCAGGAAAGCTTCCTCCACAGCCTCAATGGCAAGATCCACTTTGGACTTTTCACTGGTGTGAAGAGTGACAATCGGTTCACCCTTTTCGACTCTATCGCCGATTTTCTTATGAATCAGGAGTCCAACACGGTGATCGGTTGGTTCACCACGACGGCTGCGGCTGCCTCCCAGGTGCATCCAGGCATTCCCCAGGCTGCCGGTGTCGATGGATTTTACGAAGCCAGCCCGTTGCATAATAACTTCGCGTTTCCCCTGTCCGCGTGGAAGCATCTCCGGATTGTCCAGTACTTGGGTATCTCCGCCCTGGTTGGAGACCATCTCCTTCAGTTTCCTGAAGGCCCTCTGATCGCGGATAGCCTCTATCGCAAGAGCACGACCCCGATTCATGTCAGTCACCATCTGGGAGACAATCAGGAGTCCAGCGGCGAGGTTTACGCCCAATTCACGTAAATCTTCGGGACCTTCCCCCTTCAGAACCGCGATGGCTTCCTGCATTTCCAGGGAATCTCCGATGGCATTTCCGGGGGGATTGTCCCGGTCTGTGATCACTCCAGCAACATGAAATCCCAGATCCTCGCCCACATTGAAAATCTGGTCGGCCATGTCATGAGCCTGCTGCAGCGTTTTAGCCAATCCCCCTGAACCGCAGGCGACCTCAGCAACCAGGCCGCGTGCCCCCACGGAACCTTTGCGGGCCAGGAGGCTCGCCAGTGTGAGCGATACACCGCCGATGGTTCCGGTGTTGGCACGGATCTGATTCATGCGGATCTCCGCTGGTGCCATTTCCGTGGTCTGCCCGATAATCGCCATTCCCACATTTCGAACTGAATCCTGAAACTCCTGAACATTGATGTCGGTCCGGAAATTGGGAATGGATTCGAATTTGTCCAGTAATCCCCCCACATGCCGCAATGACCTCTCGCCCAGAACTGGAATCTTCACTCCAAACGCTGCTGCCACCGGGAGAGCTACCAGGGCGGCATTGCCGCCCACTCCACCCGTTTCCGCAATGTCCGCGGGCGGGTAGGAAAGGTCTGTAAAGCGTAGCATTTGGCCGGAACTCATCAGAGCACGTGTGAAGGCTCCAGTCTCGGCTTCATCAAGCCCATTTATCACGACCGCCATGAGAAAAGCGGCTGCCTGTTCCAGAGCGATCTCCTCGCGTTGGACAGATTCCACAAAGGAGGATATTTCCTCCTGTGTCAATGCTTCCCCCTCCCTCTTGCGGATGATCAGATCAACCCAGTCAGCCATACTCTTCTTCCTTCCTCGCCTGTTTTTTCCGGAAATCACCAAGGGAATACCTGTGACTCATGTTTGAGGCACAGAAACTCCCAGTTCATTCAATCATTCTGATATTGGAGAAACCCCAGGAGGAGATTCCCGGGTTGAAGGTTTTTGCGGTCAGTCCACGGGAGTCCTCATCGCACCAATCATCATGGGCGCATCTCGGACTAAGACCATAGCACGGAACCCCGTTCAGACAAAGGGTTTATCGAGGGAAAAGTAAACTCACTTTCCCCTCCTGCAGAGCACATCATTCCGTGTGCTTTCGGCGAGATCAATGACCTGGTTGACAGCCTGGGGTTTCACACCCAGTTGTGAAAGTGTTTCCCTGAGATGCTCCACCACCGCATCAAAATGCTCATCATTCAAGCCACGAGCGATCAGATGTGAATGTCCCGCGCGCAGATCCTTCCCAGAATAGTCATTGGGCCCTCCAAATACCATTGTCAAAAACTGTTCTTGCTTGGCGATCTGTTCTGTCATGTCGATATCATCGAAAAAATGGGAAATACGGTCATCACTGAGCACTTTTTGATAAAAAAGGTGGACAGCGGCTTTCACGGCTAACTCGCCCCCGATTTGCTCGTATAACGTACTCATCTGAAAACCTCCTGATAAAATATGCATAAAGAATGCATAATATAAATGTCAAGTCAAGGCATACCAGAAAAGGCGATTTGTAACCAGGAAACAGGGGAATTACCGAAGTGACTGTGGGTAGAAATCGATTGCCTTGAGGTGGGAGATGACTTCCTCGATTGGGAGTCCCACGATATTGCTCCATGAACCCGTATAAGTTTTCACAAATCCCGCGGCTCCACCCTGGATGGCATAGGCGCCTGCTTTGTCCATGGGTTCGCGTGTCTTCACATAGTCATCGATCTCCACCTCAGAAAGCGGCCGGAAGGAAACCTGACTGACAACATTGAACTCATCGATATCGATCTGAGTTGTGCTCTTGAATCGCATGAGTGTCACTGCTGTGAGCACCTCATGTTGGCATCCAGAGAGGTGCCGGAGCATCTCACAGGCTTCCTCCTCAGTATTGGGCTTTCCCATGATCCGGTCCTTCAGGAAGACCACCGTGTCAGCCCCCAGAATCCAATGCCGGGGATAAACACGAGAGACAGCCATGGCTTTCGCTCTCGCTACCCGGCTGGCATATTGAGAGGGAGTTTCGCCCGGATGTGGAGTCTCATCGACATTCGCAGGGAACACCTCGAACTGAATTCCTGCTTCGGAGAGTAACTCCCGGCGTCTGGGTGAGGCGCTTGCGAGGATCAACGGAATTCCTGGCCGGCTGAACAGACCCTCACTCCCCATGATCCTGCTCAAGTGCCGGTTCGGCCTTGGGGGTTTTCTTCTTCGGGGTTGCCGGAACAGGAGTGGGAATGTTTGGACAGGGATGTTTGTTCCAATGGTCCCACTGTGTCACCATCTGGTCATGAGAATTAATGATCCACCGCGCATACTCAAACCCGCGTACATCGACATGCAGGTTGGGTGTCTGCGGGCTGCGGTCGGGAACATCGTGCTCTCCGTAGGTTCCACACCCCCCCGCCAATCCGGAATTGTCTCCCAGAGCCTGGCAATCGATGGCGTCCACGATCTCATCGCGGATCCAGAAGGCATCTGTCTGATCGATCTTGCCATCTCCATTCATGTCATCCATGACTCCATCGCCATCCCGGTCGACATAGAAATCGGCTGCCGCTCCATACATGTGTGAGCTGAGTCCCTTGGTGTATTTCCCGCCGACTCCACCCTGTTGCTTTTTCCAGTGGTTGTAACCGGGACTACGGTAACCGGCGAGGATCCCCAGAGTCTCCACTTCAATCCCTTTTTCCTTGAGACCATCAATGATGCTCTCCAGTTTCACAACCAGTTTGGGATTGATGGCCACATATTGGGGGTACTGGTTGAGCTCCGGTGACTGGGGTGTGGTATAGGCAAAATGAAGATCAAAATCTCCGGTCCTGAAATGCGGTGAGATTTTCCAGTTCTCATTCGTTTCGGTCACCTTGTACCAATAGGCGGGACGTGTGTAAAACTTCTTGTTTTTCGAAGCGGTTGGATAAGTTCCGATCATTTTCTGGACTGCAGGGGGAATATCCTCCCATTTGACCGGACAGATCAGCCGCAGTTTGGTCTCACCCCTGAGAAGAGCGGTGGTGCCCTTGCCTGACATGACCTTGAGGGATCCACGAAAAGCAAGTGTGATGTCTCCCCCCTCTCTGGGAAGGGGGACCTCATAACGTCCCTGGTCCAGAGAGTTGATCGAAACTCCTCCTTCCGCTTTCCACTCCATTTGAATCCGTTCTTCGAGGTCGGGATGGGTTTCGACATAGGTTCGGATGGAGGTTGGAGCATCCCCTGTCAAGTCAATCACGGGACGAAGCGTGAATTTGAAGGATTCTCCTCCCTCCACAAGGATCGCCTCATCCTGGCAAAGAGCATTTCCTTTCACCCGGAACACAATCGAGCCAGGAAGCTCCAACGGGCCCTGTTGAGTGGCTGCCTCTGCCTGTTCCATGGTTCCTGTGGGCAGACCAGGTGCCTCAAAGCCTTTAACAAGATAAAGAGCCACACCTCCTGCCACGAGCAGTAATACGACCAGAAACAGATTGAGAATCAGCCAGAAAACTTTCATGTTCGTTGAGCAGCGGGAAAAGGAATGTGGATGGCAGGGTTGTCTTTACCCGGCGTTTCCTTCATCAGAATACTGATAATTCATTCTCTCTTCCCCACTTCACTCTCCCCCGAGAATGTCTGAATAAGATTGCCATGTCCGCAGATTTTTGAAAAGGCGGGAGGTATCCCCTTGTTCAGATTCCTCCAGGATGTCAATCTTTATGTGAGCTGGTACCGTATCCTGTATGAGCCGTTGATCGTGTTTCACAGATCCGTTCTCTCCATACACATTGCAGGTCTGATGGGTATCTTACAGTGTACCTCCCCTGCTGCCCCGTTGGTTCTCGATATCCAACCCTATCGTACGGCGGTCTCCCCGGGGACAGTGGATGAAGACCTGGTGATTCTCCGCGAGATCATACCGGAAATCGCACGCCGTGAGTTTCCTGTCTCCCCCCAGGCAGGCCGATATGTCCCTGAGACCCTTGACCTCAGTTACTCTCGCGCACCCAAATCGGTTCCAGGATCAGGGATTCGATCGGAATCAAGGCTGGTGATCAATGGAAAGCGATACCAACAGGCTGCGGAAACCTATCTGAAGTGGAGAAAGGATTATGAAACGAATTGGATTCAATCTTTCTCCTCAGACTGGGAACCGAAAGCAATTCCTGACACTCCCCTGCAGAGGATTTTCAAAGACCCGAGCCTGGACCATCGTGGGAAAGGCATCGCCATGCTGAAAATCTACACAGATGCCCTTACCCAGGCACGAGCCTCATCGTTACCCCCTCCCAAACCTACACCCACCCCTCCTGCCGGATTTTGGCCGGTTTCAGAGGTAATTGAGATGCCAGAAGTGAACGGATCTCTGCAAATCAACATGCGGGGAGGGAAAATCACTGTCCTCGATCAAACCACTGGGAAAGCCTTTATCATCCCCTTTGATGCTTCCCGGGATCCACGTCTTTGGCTGGCTTCTTTCCGAAAAAAAGCTTTGAGATTGGGTCTCGAAGAGGCGGTCAAGGTAGAACAGGAACAGGTGCCACCCCTCCCCCAAAAACGTCTCTCACTCCCGGGTTCTCCTGGTGCTCTCTCCCCTCCACCTCCTCCCGCCAAGGAGGAGAATCCGAAACCCCAGATTCCCTGGGGGGAGTAAACCCGGGCCTCGTGATCTACTGCAGGTTCACCAGGTTATCCAGCTGAGTGGCCACAAAGACCTGTTTGATCTTTTCATTGGCTCCCGCAATGGTGATCTTGCCACCACGGCTTTCCAGTTCCACATAGGACCACATGATAATTCCGAGGCCGAGGCTCTGGATGTAGGTGAGTTTGGAGAGGTCATAGGTGATATTGCAGATCCCTTGGGCGAGTAAGTCAGTGATCGCCTTTTTAAACGTGGTGTATATCGGGTAATCCAGATCGCCATCGAGTTCGATCACCGCTGATGCGGTATCAGCATCCACATCCCTGACTATGAACTGGCCTGGGTTATTCATCACGCAGCTCGCTTTCTCCCGGATGGGTGTGATAAAGGGGCGTCTTTTTATGTCGACCCCTACCTCAAAGACCATGATACCGCAAAATCGTGTTTCAAGGAAAGGCCAAAAGTGTCAACTTCAGGAATGTGCCACACCGACCAGGGACCGGATGTCTGGAATGGAGTGAGCTCCCATCCACTGATCAATTCCGGAAATGACTTCAGGCATGGCACGAGGATTCACGAAATTGGCTGTTCCCACCTGGATGGCGCGTGCACCCGCCATGAAAAACTCCACAGCATCTTCTCCAGAGGAAATACCTCCCACCCCAATTACAGGGATGGTGATCGCTTCATAAAGTAACCAGACAAACTTAAGCGCCACCGGCTTGACAGCAGGACCGGAAACCCCTCCAAAACGTGCTCCAAGAATCGGATGCCGTTTTTCGATGTCGATCGCCATCCCTCCAAGAGTATTGATGGCCACAATCGCATCCGCCCCAGCGGCCTCAGCAGCTCTTCCCAGATCGGCTGGATTGGAGACATTGGGAGAGATCTTGATCCACAATGGTTTCCGAGTTGTCTTCCGGAGCGCCAAGGTGATTTTTTCGACGCCTGTGCTGGTAGTTCCAAATTCGAGGCCTTTCTTCACATTGGGGCAGGAAAGGTTGATCTCGTAACCATTCACACGTGGATGCGGGTCAAGCGTCTCTACTACTTCGCGGTATTCCTCGATACTGTCACCCACCACATTCACAATCAGAGGAGGAGAACAGTTCTCCAGAAAAGGGATCTTTTTCTCCAGAAAAGCACCCGCGCCTGGATTTTGAAGCCCGATCGAGTTGAGGAGTGAGCTCTTCAGCTCCACCAGCCTGGGTGGAGGATTGCCATGCCGTGGTTCGACAGAAACTGCCTTACTGACAATGGCACCCAGTTCATTCAGATTGATCAGTCCAGCAAACTCCTCCCCATATCCGAAGGTTCCCGATGCCGGCATGACCGGATTCTTCAGCCGAAGTGAACCAATCTGGATTTCAAGCGAAGGCATGGCTACGTTTTCTCCCAGACAACATCGTAACCATTCACCACCGGCCCATCGATACAGGATCGGATGTATTCTCCCTCCGGGGTTTCATAGACACATCCCAGACAAGCTCCGAGTCCGCACCCCATCTGGACCTCCAAGGATGCTTCGATAGGGAGTCTACTCCTGGAAGCGAACTCGAAGACTTTTCTCATCATCGCCCATGGTCCGCAAGTGAGAATCCGGGCGTACGTATTTTCATCGAGGAGATGAGCGGCAAGATCGGTGCAGAATCCTTTGTATCCGGCACTTCCATCATCGGTAGAGAGATGGAACTGGACCTCATTCTCACGGTCTCGATAGAGATCCAGCCCCTGGATTTCAGCTGCTGTGGCAACGCCATAACAAAAGTCGATCCGGCTGCCTGGGGGTGCCTCCTCGCAACAAGCCAGAAGCGGGGCGACGCCTACTCCTCCTCCGGCCATCAGAACCCGTTCACCTGGCCGGGGGAGAGTAAAATGGGTTCCCAGGGGACCTAGAACATCGAGAACTTCCCCCTTCCTTTTTTCATGGAGGATGCGTGTTCCTGCACCCACCTCTCGAATGAGCAAGGAAACGATGCCATCACGGTAGGACTGGATGCTGATTGGACGCCGCAGGAGGGGATGGTCCTCCTGAGTGACGCGGACGTGCAGAAACTGGCCTGCCTTTGGATGGAATGATTCAGAGAACCCTATCAAGTCAAGAAGGTAAAGGTTGCGGGTCAGATCCCGAATCGCATTCACAACTGGTCGATGCAACTCGGCTTGTATCTGACAGGCTCTCTGAAGAGTTCCCATTATGCCAGAACCAAACGTGCCTTCAGTGACTTGACGGAAGCCATCGAGTTACGAGTATCGACTACCAGCTTGGCGTGCTTGCCAACCAGCTCGTAATCCACGCAATCATGATTGGTGATAATCAGGACCGCATCGCTCTGTTCGAGGGTCTCCCGGGTGAGAGGGACTGATTTCATCCCCAGTTTTCCCTTGCGCACTTCAGGGTAAACCGTCACATAAGGGTCATGGTAGGAAACCTCCGCGGCGAGCTTCTTGAGGTCACGGATAATCTCAAGGGCCGGAGATTCCCGGACATCATCCACATTCTTTTTGTAAGACACACCCAGCACCAGGATTTTCGATCCCGAAACCGGTTTGCGGTCATCATTGAGGGCCCGCACCAGCTTTTGAATGACAAACTCAGGCATGGAGGTGTTGACCTCGCCAGCCAGTTCGATGAAACGAGTGTTGAGACCATACTGACGAGCCTTCCAGGTCAGGTAAAAGGGATCGATGGGGATACAGTGTCCGCCCAATCCCGGGCCGGGATAAAACGCATTGAACCCAAAAGGTTTGGTCTTTGCCGCGTTGATGACCTCCCAGATATTGATCCCCATGGCATCAGTCACTACCTTGAGCTCATTGACCAGTGCGATGTTAACGGAGCGATAAATGTTTTCGAGCAGCTTGGACATCTCCGCCACACGAGTGCTGGTAACGGGAACGATCTTCTGATAGACACGCCCGTAAAACGCCTTTACACACTCCAGACAGGCGGGTGTGTGTCCGCCCAGGACCTTGGGAATCTCCTTCCCCGAAAACTGCGGATTGTTGGGATCCTCCCGCTCAGGAGAGAAAGCCAGGAAAAAATCCTTCCCAACCTTCAGACCGGTCCGCTCCAGAATCGGTAGCACCAGCTCATCGGTGGTTCCCGGGTATGTGGTACTTTCGAGGATGATCAGTTGACCTTTACGAAGCCGCTTGGAGATGGCTTCCGCTGTCTGTTCGACAAAACGGAGGTCGGGTTCACGGTACGGATTCAGGGGAGTCGGGACGCAAATGCTGATGGAATCCGCTTCCCCAATCCGGTCAAAATCAGTGGTGGCTTCGAAACCTTTGTCGATTGCGGTCTTTACCTCATCGTGAGAGATGTAGTTGATGTAGCTCTGCTTCTTCGAGAGCATCTGGGTTTTCCGGCTGTCGATGTCAAATCCCAGCGCCCGGAAACCCGCTTCCGTGAAGAGCATCGCCAAGGGCAAGCCAACATAACCCAGTCCGATCACACCGCCAACCAACTCACTGTTTTCGACCTTCTTCAGGAAAACCTGCTTTTCCGATTCCGCCATGGCAAACATCCATCCTTTCTGTCTGATCCCCCCTTCGCGAGGGCTTGTGTTCTTTTTGCTTTGGTGCGAGACAATACGAAGCTCTGGCTCGAAAAGGAAGGCCAATAAGGGTTCCTAAAAACTATGGTGGTTACCCTTTACCTCCTTTGCGATATGATTCGGTCTCAAATCACGAGAGGATCAGTCTTATGGATTCCCTATCCATTTCGCGTATTAAAAATGAAACAACACGTCAGGTTTCCACTTTCAACTATGAAAAACGTTCCAAGACAATTCCTGTCCCCCGGGGGGAGCGAGTCACTTTAGGAGAGGCTGCTGGGACCGGAGTCCTCTCCCAACTCTGGCTTACCTTCCCAGGCTGGTTCTGGCAACACTGGAACCCAACGGCTCTCATCAGCCCCACCATACTCAAAACCCTTATCCTCCGCATCTACTGGGATGGCGAAAAGACACCGGCGGTCCAATCTCCCATGGGCGACTTCTTTGGAAATGGCCTGTGCGAGGTCCAAAGTTTCGCGAGCCGCTATTTTGGCATGTCCAGTGGAGGTTTCTTCTGTAAGTTTCCCATGCCCTTCCGCAAAGGTTTCCGTATCGAGGCAGAGAATCTCGACCAGACGATCGACACCGATATCTTCCTCAATGCTGTCTACCAGGTGGTGGAGGAAGTAGATCCGAACGAGGGGTATTTTCACACCGCATTCGCGACAGGTCGTGATTTGCAGGAAGGAATGACGCTCGTGGAGGTTGAGGGGAAAGGGCACTATGCCGGCTGTACCCTTTCGCTCCAAGGGAAGCGTTTGAATGAGCTGAGTTTTCTCGAAGCTCCCGAGTATGTCTACATGGATGAGGATTGGACTGTACCCCGGATTACCGGAACTGGGCTCGAGGACTATTTCCTGGGGGGGTGGTACTTCCGTGAGGGAACCTTCAGTGGCCCTCTTCATGGAGTGCCAGTCAAAGATCCATTACGAGCCTCGGTGGTGATGTACCGTGTCCACGAGGGTGATGTCCTCCGTTTCCGGAAACGTTTCCGGTTCACCTTTGTCCATCCCTGGGAGAAAGACCGCATCAATCCCTATTTCTTTTCGAGCGCCTCTTTTCTTTATCTTGACCGTCCCGCCGGATTGAAGCAGCCGGATCTTTCACGGGAAGGTTTACTCCAGCATTACCGGATCCGCGATACGGATCACCAGAGCATCCCATGAGTTTTGGAGTACAATTCTATATGGAGGCGGCCTTTGTACCCTGTCAGTTCTGTACCTCAACTGAGTGGCATGCGGGCATTGTGGGGTGTCTTGTGTCTGTTCGCGATGGGGTGTGAACCTGTGTCATTGCCAGAGCTCCAGGAAGACAACGAGAGCGCTACTCATGTGACTTTGCAGGAGGAGACTCCGATCCTCCTGTCCTCGCCGGAGAGTCATTGCCAACCTCGCAGAACCATGGAATACGAGGTGGAACGCAACAACATGGTGGAAGAGCAGATTGCGGCGCGGGGAATTCGCGATGCGAGTGTTCTGTCGGCGATGAAGGCGGTTCCACGTCACTGGTTTGTTCCGGAGGAGCTGGCCCGTCTGGCTTATACGGACCGCCCCCTTCCAATCGGAGCGGGCCAGACCATTTCCCAACCTTATATCGTGGCCTTGATGACATCCGCATTGGGTATCAAACAAGGTGACAGGGTATTGGAAATCGGTACAGGATCGGGATATCAGGCAGCGGTTATGGCTGAGCTCACTCCGTATGTGTGGTCGATAGAAATCGAGGAGTCACTGGCCCGTCATGCTGCCATGACACTGGAAACCCATGGCTATGGTTGCGTTCAAGTCCGTGCGGGTGATGGCTACCGTGGCTGGCCGGAAGCAGCACCTTTTGATGCCATCATTGTGACCTGTGCCCCCCCGGAAATCCCCAAGACTCTGATCGAACAACTCAAAGCGGGTGGAAGGATGTGTATCCCTGTTGGTGAGGTCTATGAAGTTCAGGATTTGATGCTGGTCACAAAACAGGCCGATGGCACGACGAAAACCATCTCCATCGAGCCGGTCCGGTTTGTTCCGATGACAGGAAATCCGCAGGTGGAATAGTTTTGAATTCTGGTTGTCCAGCCATCTCGCTCAACTTTGGTGGTAATACGTATTGGAGGAGGGTGTTCGGAGATGCCATTGAACCGTGGATTGCACGCATTCCATACATGGGGGGTGGTGTGGATTGTCTTTTTTCATGTTAGCCCCTGTTCGGGGGAGTCGATTGAGGTATTGGATGTAGCACCGGTGTGGTCTGGCCATCCGGTCGGTTTCTGTCTTTTGACCGATGGCAACGATCAATTTATCGCTTTCTATGATGCCGATCGCAAGATGACCGTGGGGCAGCGTACACTGGACTCCAAGGAGTGGCGTCTTTTCCGTCTTCCCGAGCAGTTGGGTTGGGACAGTCATAACAGTGTAATCATGGCCCTGGACAGTACGGGACGCATTCACCTGTCTGGGAACATGCATTGCGTCCCACTCGTTTATTTCAGGACACGCGAGCCTCGAGACCTTTCCACTTTTGAACGGTTACCGGGCATGATTGGCCGGGATGAGACGCGGGCCACTTATCCGCAATTCTTCACTGGGCCTGGTGGCGCCCTGGTGTTCACCTATCGGGATGGAAAAAGCGGTTCAGGAAATCAGATCTACAATGTGTATGACGTTTCAACACAAACCTGGAGCCGTCTGCTTGACACCCCGTTGACCGATGGCCTGGGACGGATGAACGCCTATTTTCACGGTCCTCTGGTCGGTCCGGATGGTTATTACCATATGTGCTGGGTTTGGCGGGACACACCCGACTGTGCTACCAACCATGATCTCTCTTATGCGCGCAGCCGCGACCTTGTCCACTGGGAAAAGAGCAATGGAGAACCGCTTGTGTTGCCCATCACCATCGATACGGCGGAAATCGTGGATGCAGTCCCACCCGGTGGCGGGATCATCAATGGGAATAACACCCTTGGTTTCGATAGCCAGAAACGTCCCATACTCGCTTATCACAAATATGATGCTGATGGCAAAACTCAGGTCTTTACCGCGAGGCTCGAAAAGGACAAATGGGTGATCCGTCAAACCAGTCATTGGGATTACCGTTGGGAGTTTTCTGGTGGGGGATCGATTCCATTCGAGGTGAGAGTGGAACCGGTTCGCTATTCAAATGAAAAGGGATTGACCCTGGGATTCAGTCACCCGAAAGAGGGGGCTGGAACCTGGACTCTGGACGAGAACCAACTAGCGGTTATACGAACTAACCCAAAAGAAAAATCAGAACCTGAAGAGCTGAATAAAGTTCAGTCCGGTTTTCCCGGAATGACAGTCCGGTGGTCCAATGACCTGGGAAGCTGCTGCAAGCCGGGAATCAGTTATCGACTTCGTTGGGAGACACTGGGGCCAAACCGTGACCGTCCCCGCGATCCCCCCTGGCCTGAACCAGGCATGTTGCAGGTGGTCCAAATCACCAGGTGATCTCTTTCTGCTTCCCTCAACCAAAAATCCTGCGGATTGTTTCCGTGCGGTAGTCAAAAATACGGGTCAGCTGTTTTTGGACAAAAAGTGTATGGGCCAGCCTTCCCAAAGGTCCGAAGGGAAGCATATATCGAACTTCGTCCACCACTTGGGTACCCGATTCCAATGCCTCAAAGCGGTGGGTGTGGTGCCAGAAACTGTAAGGACCCCGGATCTGGACGTCGCAAAACTTGTAAGGTGGATCGTACTCAGTGATGAGTGTGGTCCAGCGCAGGCGGACCCCCACGGAACGGATCGTGTAGTCGATCAAGGCCCCCTCACCCATTTTGATGGGTGAGGGGGTCAGGATCACAAAACCCAGCGCCGGTGGTGTGATCACCGCCAGATTCTCAGGCTTTTTGAAAAAGTCGAAGACCTCCTCAATCGAACGTTCAATCCTTTGTGTCCGCTTGAGGGTGTAAAGGCCGGCAACCTCGATTCCCATCCTCTATAATTGCCCCATGTTACGGAAAAGATAGAGCCCCTCCTTACCGGGGGCGATCACATCTTTCCAGCCGTTCCCATCAATATCTTCAACCCACATGTAAATCCCAACACCGCTGGCTTTGTCAGCCGGTCCATAATCAAGGGTTACACGTTCAAACTTGCCACCATCGATGTTGAAGTAATAGACTCCGACTGGATCGGTCCATCCGGGATCATGTCCGCTGTGGGCACGGTAGCGTTTTCCAGTCAGCATTTCCTGTTTGCCTTCATTGTCAATATCAGCCAGAACCAGATCGTGATATTGAGAACGATCTGGATCGATGTCATGTTTGGTCCAGGTTCTTTTTCCGTCGGCCCCCACCCCCTGCTCCCACCAGGCCAGCCCATAGGGGTGCGCGGCGCCGGAGATCAGATCGGCCTTGCCATCCTCATTCACATCAAAAACCAGAACCGGAATGCTGGCCGTGCCCAGTTGGAACTCGGGATGCCAGGTCCATTTTCCGTTGAGGACATCGGTTGGGGCTTCGATCCAGGCATCCGGAACAATGAAGTCTCCACGGCCATCTCCATTCACATCGCCATACCCTAGGCCATGACCGCATTCGCCCTGTTTGACCATGTACTTTCTGAACTCACCGGTTCCCTTGCCATTGGCATCTGTGACAAGTTTGTAGAAGGCGACATTGCCACCGGCATTGGGGACCGCTTCAACGATACCGTCACCATCTATGTCCCAGAAACGGGTGGTTTCCACATTGCCACACTTGTCGATCAGGTGGGTTTTCCACTCGACACCCTGCCCCTTGGGATTCTCACGCCATGAGAGACTCTCTCCCCACCATCCTCCGGTGACGATGTCGAGGTATCCATCACCATTCACATCCATTGGGTAGTCCGAGAAATCATCGTAGTAATCACCGGCGGGCATGATGTCGCAGATTTTATGAGAGCGGGTGAACTCCGGTCCCTGAAACCAATACTCGCCGCTGACGATGTCGAGAGATCCATCCTTGTTGACATCAAAGGCTGAAGCTGCCTCATAGGTGACCTGGCCGATACGTGTGCGTTCAAATTTCAATGCGGGTTCCTGGGCCATGGACATGGCTGCCATGGAAAGCATCAGAATGATCAAACGGTGCATACTGAAACTCCTTAAAAGAAAATCAACTCCCATAAGCATCGAGATTCCCAATCCGGGTGTCAATTGGACGAAGAGGAATTGAGCGGTTACTTTCTTGTGCTTTCTTGCCCTACTGGAATTGCTTTGAGATGGTGTCAGCGATGAAGGAGGCGCCATCGATTCCCCCTTCCCAAGGTATTGGTTTTACCTCAAGAACCCTGGAAAGCGGTCCGGCAATATCGAGTTGTTCCATCTGTGTGTTGTCCAGGATTGCCATCTGGGGATAATTCTTCGCAGTGGTACGGACTGCTTCGAATTCACGAAAATCATCCCGTGCATCAAGCAGGATGGGGGTTGCGGTCGCCATGCACTCCGAGAGAATCCCATACCCCGGTTTGGTTACCACACAATCAACCGCATTCACCAGATCGGGATGGTACAGGTCATCTCGTCTGAGTATCCAGAGGTTGGTGATTTCCGGGTGGCGGATGAGGCCCTGCCTGTTGGGGGGAGCGCATTCAGGCCCTTTTGCACTGCAGACAAACTGCAGTGGCTGGAAGTCCATCAGGCGCCGCATGTCTTTCACGGGTCCCTCGATGCCGCCGAAGGTGATCAGAACAAAAGTGGTTCCTTCCGCGAAGCCATAATGCCTGCGTGCCTCATCGCGGGTCTTGCGAGTGGGCCGGACAAGAAGAGGAGCATCAAGTGAACCATAGGGAAAAGTGTCTGGCGAAGAGAAAGGCAAACGGAAATTGGTGGTGGCAACCGCCATCATCTCCCGTAGAGTCTTCACCACGCCCTGATCCTCCATTCCATCGAAAAGAGGTTCGAAGATCCAGTCCCAGGTGAAGTTGCTGACTCCGAATCCTGGAATGCCAGCCTCCCGGGCAGATTGAATAGCGATTGGGCTTATGTCTGAGATCACCAGATCGATGTGAGATTCCTTTAGCCAGGTGACCTCGTTTTGAACCAGTAAATCGAGGTTCCGGATCTTTTCCAGAGCCTTGAGAAGAGTACCCTCGGAATCAATCCGGTAGGAGGTCGAGTGAACGGGGTGAATGTCCAGAGGTGAAGGAACTCGGGTATAGGATCTGGGAAGCTCCTTCCGGAACAACCATTCCGACGCATTGGTTTTGAACACAACTTCCCAGGAGGCAGGCAATGCCTCAGCCAGGGCCATGGAACGAGTCGCATGCCCAAAACCATGGGAGTCTACATAGAATGCTGCACGCACCACGTTGTTGCTACTGGAAGTCCTCTACCCGAACCAGGAAGGGGCGTTCGACCACTGACTCCAGAGTGGAGATCCGCTCGATGGCTCGATCCATTGCACTTTTGGGGGCCTCATGAGTGGTGATCACAATCGGAACCGCCTCATGGGGTTCCCGCCGTTCCTTTTGGATGAAGGAAGCGATGCTGATGGACTCTTCAGCAAGCGCTGCCGCAACTTCTGAGACCACTCCGGGACGGTCCAGGACGATCAATTTCAGGTAATAGGCCGAGGAGGTCTCACCGATGGGTTTCACCTGAAGATTGAGATGGTCGAACGAGTAATAGTTGCAGCGGTCTGGTCCTCGCACAATCTGGCGAGCCGCTTCCATCAGATCGGCAGTGACAGCGGCACCTGTTGCTGCACCACCCGCACCCTGTCCATAGAACATCACAGTTCCAAGCGGTTGGCCGGCCACAACAATGGCATTATAGACACCACTCACCGAGGCGAGATGGGAATCGAGCGGGATCAATGCGGGATGACAGCGGATATCCAGCCGCTCGCCCTCCCTTTTCGCGGTCGCCAGGAGTTTCACCCGATACCCAAGCTCTCTGGCCATCTGCAAATCAAAAAAAGTGAGGCGGGTGATTCCCTCGCGGGATACATCCTCGAAATTGACACGGCATCCGTATGCCAACTGGCTGAGCAGAACGATTTTATGGGTGGTGTCATGACCCTCGATGTCAAAGGTGGGGTCAGCCTCGGCATACCCCTTTGCTTTGGCTTCGATGAGTGCCACATCAAAATCCAGATGGGCCTCTTCCATCCGGGTCAGGATGTAGTTGGCCGTCCCATTGAGGATGGCATAAATTCGTTCGACTTCGGTCGAACAGAGGCCGGTTCTCAGGGCCTGGATAATGGGGATACCGCCACCCACTGCCGCCTCGAAAAGCAAGAGACGGTTTCTCTCGCGGGCCAGGTCAAAAAGCTCTTGTCCACGATGTGCTAGAAGTGCCTTGTTGGCTGTGACCACATCTTTGCCCGCCTTGAGTGCGGCGGAAATCAGGTCATACGCAAAGGTGGTTCCCCCCACCAACTCGACCACGATATCGATTTCGGGATCATCCAGGATCTCTTTCACATTGGTAGTCAATGTGATTCCGGTCAGATCCACATTTCGTGGTGTCAAAATGTCCAGATCGGCGATTCTCCTCAACCGGACAGAGACTCCTGCACGTTCATCGATCTGAATGCGGTTCTGGGTCAGGCACTGAACCATTCCGGTTCCTACTACTCCGAATCCCACCAAACCAACTTTCACTTCGCTTACCATGACTCTCCAACCCCCGTAGGGAACATCATGACAAAGAGATCTCACCCACCTGAGTCAGGTCTCTGAGTGCACGAATCCTTTCATTCAATTCCGGCAAACTAACCGCATCCAGACGATCCAGTCCCGAGGATTCCACGGTATATGCCGCCAGACAGGAACCAACCAGGATTCCCTGTTTGAGTGTTTCCAGATCTGTCCGGTCTTGCCGGGCGATCCATCCCACCAAGCCACCCAGAAAAGTGTCACCCGCTCCGGTGGTATCGGTGATGTGATGGAGTGGGAATGCGGGTGCCATGAATACACCCTCACGAGAATGCAGGGAGGCTCCATGTTCCCCTCTCTTGATGATCACCGAAGAGGGTCCCTGATCCAGGATGACACTCGCGGCGGCGGTCAGGCTGATTCTGCCCGTCAGCTGACGTGCCTCTTCATCGTTGACCACCAGGCAGTTGACCCGGGTTATGAGTTGATCCAGGGAAGGCCGGGCGATATCAAGCCAGAGCTTCATGGTATCCGCCAGTACCCATCGGGGAGCCTTCATCTGGTTCAGAACCGATTGTTGCTGATCGGGATGGATGTTTCCCAGGGCGACATAGGGAGCATCCCTCAGTCCCTCCGGGACCTTGGGCTCAAATGTGGCAAAGACTCCCAGGTCCGTGAAAAGTGTATCCCGGTGGATCATGTCGGGATGGTAACGGCACCCCCAACGGAAGGTTTTTCCAGGAACCACCTCAAGCCCTGCTGTGTTCACACCCCATTTCTGGAAGAGATCCCGATAGGGCTTGGGAAAATCATCTCCCACGATTCCGATGACCGCGGCTGGGGCCAGTTTGGATGCCGCGGCACTGATGAATGTCGCACTTCCGCCGAGAACCTCCTCCGCTTGATGTTGGGGGGTCTCGATCGAATCCAGCGCGATCGAGCCGACCGTCACAATCATGACGCAGGCTCGATCTCGCAGAGCAGGCCGCCGACTTTCACGACATCATTTTCTTGGGCACATAGCTTAGTGATCAATCCGCTACAGGGGGAAGGAACGTTGAAATTGGCTTTGTCGGTCAACATCTCAACCAGATCATCTCCCTCCGCAACTTCGTCGCCCTCCTGGGCAATCCAAAAGGACACCGTGGCTTCATCACCGGCTTCCGCGCCCAGTTCCGGCAGTTTGACTTCAACAGGCATAGTGACCCTTCTCCTTTACTGGTGTGTGGACAGATTTGGGTTAATTAAAATGACCCAGAGACAGCCGACTATACGGGATTCCCACCTTGAACGTCAACAAAGAGGGTAATCGGACACGATGGGGAGAGCCAATTCAAAAACAGTCACACTCTATCCACTGATTCTGTCTTGACATATTGAACGGAACATAGCAAGATTCTTTAACTTGAGTAAAACATGATAAGGTAATTTCTCAAAAGGGGTGGCCAAACGGTATTTCATGGTGATGAATGAAATCCATGTTGGCCTCGTCCCAGGAGAAAGAAATGGCTCCAGACCCATCGATTGAATATGCCCTTGGGATTGACCTTGGGGGAACTGGTATCAAAGCGGGTATCGTTTCATCCCGAGGAGAACTGCTGGCGGAGTGGAAAACACCCACCGAGGCTGAAAAGGGTGGGCAGCATGTGGTGGAGAAAATGATTGGGCTGTGCCGTCAAATCTTCAACGAGCTGCCCAGGGGAGTTGTGCGTGAGCAGGTTGTGGGAGTCGGTATTGGATCTCCAGGTGTTTTTGATTTCGATACAGGAGCCTTAGTTGCGGGAGCGGTGAACATACCGGGATTGAATGGGACTCCGATGCGTTCGATCTTTGAATCGGAACTTGGCCTGGCAACCCGTGTTGATAACGATGCCAATGTTTTTGTCCTGGCCGAGGCACGTTATGGTGCCGGCCGTGGAGAATCAACGGCGATTGGTTACACAATCGGGACCGGAGTTGGAGGGGGCGTTATCATCGATGGCAAAGTCTTCCATGGAGCCTGGGCCTTTGCGGGTGAACTGGGACATGTCACTGTGGAGCCGGAAGGGATCTATTGCCCTTGTGGAAACCATGGCTGCCTGGAATCCTATGCCTCCGCAAACGCCATAGCCTCCTATGCCCGTCAAGCTGCTGAGGTGCGGGAAGATTCAGTGTTGTCTACAATGAAACCAGAAACGATCACCTGCAAAACGGTGGGTGAAGCGGCAGCCCAAGGTGATGCTCTTGCCATGGAAGTCATCCGGAGAGCAGCCTACTATCTGGGCGTGGGAATCGCGGCCGCGGTGATTGTGGTGAATCCCGCGGTAGTGATCATCGGTGGTGGCGGTGCGCTTTTGGGAGAGCCACTATTCGAGCCAATCCGCTGTCATCTGAGAAGGCGTGTCTACCACCAGCGTGTCAAGGATGTGGATGTGGTCGGAGCGCAGTTGGGAATCGAGGCAGGAATCATCGGGGCGGCGGGACTGGTCCTCGCGGAACGTTCACCGGCTCGTAGAACATAGAGTCCCGTGGCTTCGTGTTTTAGAAAGTTGTTCAGCATCTTGAGGGGGATGCCATGAAAAAAAGTACCATCCTGGCCACCAGTCAACTGGTGGTGCTTCTGAGCATTGGCTTGATCGCGTCCCTGGCCTGGTCCGAGGACAATCTCCGTGTGGGATTGGCACGGTCTCGGCAAGTCGAGATCCGTTGCGATGGTCCCATCGAGGTCGTACTCGACAGTCATACCGGGGACGCCAAGGAGCTTCCCGCTGGAGTCTACACAATCGGTGTGGTTGAAGCCCCCTCTTTTTTCCGTGCAGCTCCGCTGGTGGCTGGTGTGATCACCACCCCTCCCCAGGAGGTAATTGCCATACCGGTGATGCTGAGTGCCCCTGGGGAATGGACTGTGGACCTGCTCAGGACCGCATCGCCCGAAACTGCATCCAGGGCTGAGAGAGATGCGAAGACCAAGCTCAAAGGAAGGATTCAATCATTCGAGGAGAATGGCCAACATGTCATCCAGATGGGCCCCTTCCCGAATGAGTATATGGCGCGTAAAGCGGAAGAGAAAGCGCGCAGCCTGGGGTTTCCCGCACGAATAGCCAATTCCGGTGAAGCCGGAGGATATGCCTCAATAGATTCCTTTGAAACAGCAAGTCCACGAAAAAGCCGCAGGCTTCAACCTGAAGGACAACCTGTTCCTCCACCGCCTCCCTCCCAGCAGCCGGAAGCTGAAGATCTCCAGCCTCTGGCTGAACCTTTCTCCGCACAGCCCCAGGAGGACACCTACGAAGGGGGTATGGCCCCACTCGATCTGATTCCCGAGGACCTGCTCAAACTCGACCCCGAACCTGAACCGACACCGGAACCCCCGGTGCTCGAGCCTATTCCTGAACCCAAACGGGCAGACATGGGCCCCGAACTGGGTTGGGTTCCCGCTCCCGAGAAAAAGGGTAAGCCCGCTCCACCCCCAGAAAGGCTTGATACCTCTGCCTCACGCTTGCCCCGTCCTCCACAACGGTTGACACCTCCTCCTCCCAAACGTCCGGAGGTCTCTCGTCAGAGCGCTCCTCTGACCAGGCCACCATCAACCCTTTCGCCTTCGCCCAAGATCCGGAAAGCACCACCCGCCTCCAATGAACGGCGCTATCACCGTCCTCGTTTTGCTGATGGCCGAAGACATGAATCTCCTCCGCCTGCCCCCAAGCGCTCACAGCGTCTGGAATCGCGCGAGCCGGAGGTAACATCTCCGCCAACTCTACCTCCAGAACCCCCTCAACTGGCTGAACCTTCGGAACCGGAACCTTTTCTCCGGCCAATGCCCCCTCCGCCTCCCAGGAAGCCCGAGTATTCCGCCCCCCTGCAGAAGAAGTCTGAACCAAAGGTCTTTGATCCTTACTCTCTCAGGGAAAAACCACAAACGGATCGTTATGCCTTCACCCCCAAACGTGAGCGTTTCAGGATTCCGAATGTCTTTAAGTCGCTTCCGATTATCCGTCGTTTCTGGTGGCAGGAACCACTCGTTGGGAAACCACTGGATACCACGCCTCCCATCGAAGATCTGGAAAGCGGATTCGAGAGTGCTCTGAGTGAGCCAGTCCGGACAGCCGAGGCCACTGAGCCTTCCCTCGATCTCAAAAAGGAACCAGCACTGCCTGCAGAGGAAGAAGGGGTATCCGATACCTCTGCAGGTGAGGGTAAGGTGGAACCGGAGTGGATTGCAGGTGGACCTCCACCAGAACCGCTCCCCTTCGATCCGGAGGAGGCTCGCAAGCGGAGTCTTTCGGAAAAACGGTCTGAGGAAGAGACAATCGGCGAGGCTTCCGCTGAGGAGAAAACTCTTGCGCCTTTTGAAGCTCCCAAACCTGCCGAATTACCCAAAGAGAGTTCTGAACCCCCCCAGCTTGAGATCGATCAGGATCTTCTTTCCTCGGAGTCTGGCGAGACACGACCTGCCGAACCGGTCGAACCCAAAGAACCAGGATTCTCGATTGTCGAAGGACCGGGTTCAGCCGAACCCGCTCCGACAGAACCCTCTCAGACAGTAGATGTGCCGGCCCAGGTACGTCGGAAGAGTGGAGCCAGGACACTGCTGGTACCGCCCATCAAACCGGTGGCGCGGGCCTATGTTCAAGTTTTCGATGAGAACGGGAAACCAGTTTCCGATCCCGCCACCATAATCGACCTGAAACCGCTCACCAGTTCAAGACTGGAACATGCTGGACACAGCTACCACGGATCATTCCAGGCATATGCTCCCAGCGATGAGTGGCTGGTCCTTGTGAATCAGGTCGATATCGAGGATTACCTGGCTGGGATCATCCCGCAGGAAATCCCGCCCGAAGCCCCGTTTGAGGTGCTCAAGGCTCAAGCCATCATGTGCCGTTGTTATGCCCTGCAAATGGTCCAGAGCGGAGGTAGTCCGGAATACGGCTACGACATTCCTGGTGATCCGGAATCTGAATGGCCCTATTTTGGCCGTGATAAAGAGACTTCGAATGTTCGTCTCGCGGTTGAAGAGACCCTGGGTGAAGTTCTGGTCGACTCCACAGGTAACCTGGCAACTCCCGTCTACTGCTTTTCCAGCGGTGGTTATGTGGCCGATGGGCAATCCATCTGGGGTAGCAGTGGTGAGCCAGTCCCGGAGTATCTGGAAGCGCGTCCCGACTTTGATCCTGCTCAGGTGGGGATTCAGGTTCCCGCGGAGGGATTGGCAAAGGATGAGGGGCTACTCGAGGAATGGTTACGGAATCCACCCAATACGTTTGACCGCGAGGCAGCGGGTGAATATTTCCGCTGGAAACGGACACTCAGCTCCGAACAAATGAATTCACTCGTCAATGACTATTGGAACAATCAGGTAGGTGAGGTGAAATCCATCGGGATTACGGAACGTGCGATTTCGGGTCATGCAACACGTATGACTGTAGTAGGAACCGAGCAGAAGGTTGAAGCACGTGATGCTGACGCCATCCGGGAAGCCCTGCAACTAGATTCGTCGCTGATCGTAATTAAGGAGGACTGGCGTTCCGGTTGGACCATCTATGGTGGGGGAATGGGACATGGGGTAGGCTTGTCTCAGTGTGGTGCTATTGGTCTGGTTAAAACCAAGGGGGCGAATTACAAGCAGATCCTCCATTTCTATTTCAGCAAGTTGAAGCTGGGACGCCGTGAGCTCGTACGCTCCACTGCCGGCGCATAACCGATTGGAGTTCACGCCTCAATAGCTTATTGCCATAATCCGTCACCATGGCGGCATCGGTTTGTGTCAGCATTGTCCATTATAACGCACCGGATCTGCTCGAGTGCTGCCTTGAATCTTTTCTCCGTCATCCTCCCGAGCTGCCCTACCGGATCGTAGTGGCCGATAACTCAGCTTCAATCCTCTCTATCCGGGATCTGGTTGCCCGATATCCTTTCTGTTCTCTGATCGAAATGCCTTGGAATACAGGATTCTCAGCCGCGAACAACCGGGCGGTCCATGATGCAGAGGAGGAATACCTGTTCTTTTTGAATCCTGACACAGAGATCCGGGAGCGAACCATTGAGAACCTGGTTGACAGGATCAGCAACGCCCCGGATATCGGGGCTGTTGGTCCCATGAACCTGGGGTCTGATGGCCAGGTTCAATACAGTTGCCGGACCTTTCCCGGTTATTTGACCTTCCTGGCGCACCGGTATTCATTGCTCACCCGCCTGTTCCCCAGGAACCGGATATCCTCTGGGTACCTTCAGACTGCACTGGATCACAACCAGGCATCGGATGTGGATTGGATCAGCGGAGCAGCACTCCTGATGAGGCGTTCGGATTTCGAGAGCCTGGGGGGCTTTGATGAGGCTTTTTTCCTGTATGCCGAGGATGTGGATCTTTGTTACCGTCTTCACCAGATGGGCCGCAGAATCGTTTATGAGCCTTCCGCAAAGGTTCAACATTCGATTGGCGGTTCCAGCAGACGTCACCGGTTCCGGGCACTCTGGGAACGTCACCGCTCCATGTACACCTTTTATAAGAAACACTATAGCCTGGAGATCCCATTGATGGATTTCATGACCCTCATGGGGATTACCCTGCGGGGTGTTACTTTCCTGTTTTTGGAGGCCATGGGGCGGACACAACATCGTTGAGGACTGTTGTTCAATCGCGCGCCAAGTCTCGTTACAATGGTCAGGCGCTCGAGCGAACCGTGTGGCTGACTCGCGCAAGACCGCATTTGAATCAAGGATACCTTCATGGAAACCCAAACCTTTGGCCCCTCTGGGCCAAACCCGGTAGCTGAGGAGCAATTCCGCAAGGGTTTTGATATGGCCAAGGAGGGCGACATCGATGAAGCCATTCTGGCTGTCGAAGCCGCCATTGCGATTTCACCGGAGGATGGACGTTACCATGACCTCCTGGGGACCCTGTTCGCCAAAAAGGGCCTCTACGAGATGGCACTTGCGGAGTGGAAGCGTTCAATCGAATGCGATCCTGAACATGCGGAAGTTTTCCGCCGGATAGAAACCGCCGAGAAGATGCGGGCCCAGATCTCCTCGGGTGGATCCAAATGGAGTCTGGTGACCGCAGCGGTTCTGGCGGTCTGCTTCGTGGTCTCGCTGGGAGCGGCAACATACCTGTTTCGCGCCGGGCATGCGGATCGTGCCGCTGTAGCGGCGCTCCAATCCGAGTTGACCAACGCCAGGGAAGGGATGATTGATCAGGCCAAATACGATGCGCTTTTGAAGGACAGGAATAATCTGGAAGCCCAGAACAAGGAATCATCAAATGCTCTTTTGGCGATGAAACAGGAGCTGGATCAGCTCAAGGCAAACACGGTCTCTCCCGCGGCCTTACAGAAAGAAGTGGAGCTTCGCAACCGTGTTCAGAGCGAACTGGCGGCCGCTCGAAAAAGTAATGAAGACCTGAAAGCGCAGCTGGCTTCAGTGGGTTCCGCCTCAGGTGTCCAGAACCTGGCTGGCCAGATCGCCCAGAAAAACAAGGAGATCGAAACTCTTAACAAGAACTACAAGACCCTGAATGATGAACGGAAACGCCTGGAGGATGAGCTGACCAAGTCGAAAGCCGACCTGGCGAGTGCTCATGGCCAGGTAGCTGCTCTTCAGGCACAAGCGGCCACCATGATCTCCGCAACTGAAAGCACACGGCTCAAAGGGGAGGTCCAGTCGCTGACTGACCAGCTTGCCAAAGCTTCGTCGGGACAACAGGCCGTGCCTGCTGCCGATCCCAAAGAGGTGCTGTTCCTGATGAATGGTACCCTGGAAGCGGTCAGGTATGTGGCGGCGGGGAAACCCGCCGAAGCCCGTGCTGCTCTGGAGAAGATTCAGGAGAAGGCTCCCAAGGAAGCCGCGATTGCGGAAACCCTCAAATCACTGGGTCCTGAACCTCCAAAAGTGGAACCTCCTCAACCAACTGCAACACCCAAGCTGGCTCCCTCACCTGAAGTCCCCAAGCCAACCGTCAAAAAGGCAGAGCCAACCCCCAAGCCCGAAATTACCAAACCCAAACCTACCCCCAAACCTGACAGGGCTGAAAAAACTGTCAAACCGGCCTCCAGGCCCAAACCGACTCCCAGGCCAGAGATCAAGCTCTCACCAACTCCGACTCCCAAACCCACGGAATCCACGGCAGTAGCTGCGGGTGACACCGCTGTCCCGCGGGCGGTCCACTCAAAACGCCTGGAACCTTCCGGGACAAGGAAAACCGAAACCAAGACAGAGATCCAGCCCAAGACTATTCCCAAATCGGACGCCAAATCCGAGCCTTCCCGTGATGACCCGCGTTTTGAAACCAAGAGACGATTGATCCAACAGGCACTCAGTCTCTACCGTCAACATAAATTTGATGAAGCTGAAAGTCTGGTGAATCAAGCCTATAGGATCGACCCCAAGGATCCTGCGGTGAACCAACTCCGAGGCGCGATCCGTAACGCCAGGAGCAAATAGAGACATGGATTGCGGCTTCATCACGGATTTGCTGGACCGTTTTGAGAAGGGGAGCTTGAGCAAGGCTGAGGCGATTAAAGAGCTTTCCCATCTGCCCTTCGAAAATCTCGGTTTTGCCCGTGTGGATCACCACAGGGCCCTCCGGAAGGGATTCCCCGAAGTCATCTTCGCGGCGGGGAAGACTCCTGATCAGACAGCTCAGATTTTCCAATCCCTTTCCCAGCGTGGAGACCGGATTCTGGCGACACATGCTTCTCCGGAGACTGCCGAGGCAGTTCAAAGAACGGTGCCTCAGGCAGTCTATCACGCTACATCAAGGTGTCTTGTTTTGGATCGTTCGCCCCGGAAAGAACGGACCGGCAACGTCCTGGTGGTGTGTGCTGGAACCTCCGATTTACCCGTGGCCGAAGAAGCCGCTATCACCGCGGATCTGATGGGTGCCTTGGTTCACCGCCTCAACGATGTGGGTGTAGCTGGCCTTCACCGTTTGCTCTCAGAGCAAGACGCGCTCAGGAATGCCCGTGTGATCGTGGTGGTCGCTGGAATGGAAGGAGCTCTTCCCAGCGTGGTGGCGGGTCTGGTGAATGTTCCCGTAATTGCGGTTCCGACCAGTGTGGGTTATGGAGCGAGCTTTGGCGGTGTCGCCGCCCTTCTGGCCATGTTGAACAGTTGCGCCTCCGGAGTCTCAGTGGTCAATATCGACAACGGCTTTGGTGCGGGGTATCAGGCGGCACTCATCAACCGGTTGTAAAAAAAAGAAGGGCTGGCAGATAGACACCCGCCAGCCCCCAAGTCAATCAATTGTTTTATTCTTTAGTATTTCTTCCAGTTCCCGACACTGGAAACAATCGGAGCCTTCAGCACAATGGCGAGCTGATCCTGAGACAAAAAGGAGCCATCGCCCGCATCGCTATCCAGACGTGTGGTAACCAGTACGCGCCCATTGATCATAGCCGCTGAGGGGGCTTGCATACTCAGGTTCTTCACGATCTCACCCTGTCCAGATTCACTCGATGTGAAGCACAGGAAAGCATCGGTAAGGGGATTCAGATCAGCATCAAAGAAACGGCCTGCTATCTGCCGGCTGCCCGTGTTGGAGGCATCCGCCCAGCAGACAAAGACATTGCCATTCTCATCCACACACACATTGGTCCGGTCCGGTCCTCCCAATGCGGTGCTCAGTCCCTCATTCACATAAGCCTCTTTGACGGTCTTGAAGGTTTGAGCATCAATCTTGGTAACATAAACACCCCTCGAACCTTCACCGGTTGGAGAACTGATGCCTCTGCCCGCATAATAGATGTACTTGGAGCGGATGTCGGAATCAATGCGGAATCCATCACCACGCCCTGTATCAGCCACGGAGGTGGTGTATTCCTGTGTCCCATCCGGCAGGGGGCTGTTTGGATCGGTGCGGAAGACAGCCTGCCATGAACCCAGAGGCGTACCGGTATTGCTGAAGAAGAAGATCCGGTAATCCGAATCTGAACTCATCTCGGGTTTAACCGCGAATCCGCCATCGAAGGCGGCGAGGCCACCCCAGATTTCCGTGCTGTTATCGGGATTAAAGACATTGGCATTAAAAGGAGTACCGATCACCTGGCCTGTGTCTCCACT
The DNA here is from genome assembly GCA_964481775.1 of uncultured bacterium. Lineage (GTDB taxonomy): Bacteria > Hinthialibacterota > Hinthialibacteria > OLB16 > OLB16 > OLB16. Next base: position 53,937 of record CAYZUX010000007.1, read on the forward strand.
GATGATCGAAACCACCGGCGCCCTGTTGCTGGAGCTGTAGATCATCTGGCGGTCTTCCACGACGGATACAAAGTTGCCATTGGACAGGCCACGGATCTCACCACCGTACCGTTGGTGATCGAGTTGCTCACCTGTGGTTGCCGTACCGTAGACCGGATCAATCACTGGTCCGATGGGGGCTGGACCCCCCGCTGTTTTGTTCAGCAGCTGGCAGCAGGCGATCGTGGTGGTGTAATTAAACCCGGCTCCCCAGACTGGGAAGACTTCGGGGAAACTCCACGGGGTGCATTCATTCCCAATCAGGTACTTGGTCATTCCAACCCTTTTATCTCCAGCAATGCGGGGCGGATTTCCGTTCATACGAACGCTGTCATTGTTGGAGTTCCAGGGAACCGCAGGGGAAACGCTGGAGTAGAATCCCGGGACTTCCTGAACGGATCCATCGGGGTTGAAAAAAGCCACGGCAATTCTTTCAGTTCCTTCCTCAACTGTGACTCCATCCTGTGCTAACCCTTCAGTATTTGCTGCAAAGAGAAGCGTTCCATCGCCCATGGCAGATGTGTAGGGTTCCCAGTTACCCTGATTCACAACGCCATTGTTAAACATGACTCTTTCGGCAACCAAAACGTCGACACCCGCCGCTGCTGGATTTGCATGAGGAATCTGCGCAAAAACAGGAATAGCTGTTAAGGAAACTAGTAGCACTGCAAACAACTTCGCCTTCATCGTTTACGACTCCTTTCCACGGGGATTCAGACAGAAATGCCAAAGCATTGATCGTATTAGATTGCGCCTCAAGAGGGCCTATGTCAAGCCATTTTTTATTTGATTCACTTGTGAAATCACAATAAAATTCAACATTTTTGAGGAAGGAATCCGCAAAATCGGGATATCAGAAAATCCTTTGGGTTGTGCCTGATCCAAATCCTCTAAAAAGATGGGAGTCGAACCTCACTTTTCGGTACAGGATGCAAGAATTTCACCGGCAAGGCAGGAAATTGAGGTGTTGGTGTCCAATCTATGTGCCCCCAGCTTCATCAACATCGCCTTGTTTCCCAAACCTGCATCCATGGTTACAAATCCAGACGCTACCCATACGGGGCGCTTGAAGTGGACTGCACAACTGGCGGTCTTCCAGGTTCCCCCCTTGTCTCCTGCCTCCACTACCACCAGGGCATCACACCAGTTGGCAATCCACTGATTCCGGCGCATGGCCTCGGCAACTGACCACCCCTGCAGGGGAGGAGCGCCGGAAACCAATAACATGCGGCCTGCCTCAACCGCATTACGGATCAACTTCCAGTGAGAGATCTCCCGCATGAACTGGAGGATCCCCATTGGAAGTACCGCAACAGTAGATCCGTTTCCTGCAAGGCTTCCGAAATGCGAAGCACGGTCAATTCCCTGAGCCATCCCTGAAAGAGTGACCACACCCCTCCGTGCAAATTCACACGCCAGCTCCTGGGCGAACTCGATACCCTCAGTACTGGCTTGGCGGCGCCCTACCATGCCCACCACCGGGGGTGGATTCCAGAGGTGTGGATCTCCGATGTGGATCAGGAAATGCCAGGCTCCGGTTTGACGTGATAAACGTGAAGGGACTTGGGAGGAATCAGGGTAGAGGATCCGTGCACCATAGGAAATGAGAGTCTCCAGAACTTCCTGGCTCTCCCCAGTATTGCGAGCTGCACGAAAAATATTTGTGGCAAGATCTTTACGAACCGTATTCCGTAGTTCCAACTCGGTCGAGGCAAATATCCGCTCCACGGTCCCAAATCGATCTAACAATCTCTTTAGAGAGACTGGTCCCATTCCGGGGGTGGATGCCAGGTGGAACCTCAGCAGAACATCCGCTGAGAGGATCTCCATTAAGGAATCATCATCCGGGCAACTCATTGAGTGCCTTGATCAAGGAGTTCTTCAACCAGTTGATTTTTTGTGGCTCTTCGAACTTCCTGCGGTTGGAATCCAGAACATAAAAAGTGTCGATGACCCGTTGCCCTTCCGTGTGAATGCGTGCGAAGCCGATATCCAGGCCATACTTGGCGAAGACAGTTGCAACCTGCACAAGGACTCCGATCGCATCCGCACAGCGCACCTCGATGACGGTATACTTCGGCGATGCCTGGTTAAGGACCTCCACGGTGGGGGTGATGCGTGACCTTCCACGGTCGGGTTGCTTGACAGGGCGTGGATTCCAGCTGTCATCCCAATGGTCCTGAAGGGAATCGGTGGTTCGTTCGATCACTTTGCGGATCATGTCCTCGCCAAACTCGGACCCTTCCTGGTGGACCGCCACAAGTGTTGTGAAAGCAACTCCATCATCACGGACAAAGATACGTGCTTCGGAGATGCTCAATCCCAAGCTCGAAAGCGGACGGACTGTTCGCATGAAGTTCCCGATCTTGGAGGGTTGCAGAGTGGCCACTTCCAACAGGTTGGGGAGAGTTTGACGGCACCCGACAACCGGATTCTCACCGGTATATTTCCGCAAAAGGCGCAAGTGGTGGTGGATGGTGTCGGCGTTTTGTTTGATGAGATAAGGGGGAGGCATCCTGCCCAGGTGACGTTCGGCCTCGTTCTCCGAGATGTCTCTCGGTAGTTCCGAAAGAAACTTGGTGTAGGCCACTCTCTGGTCCTCCGCATGTTTCGCTTCTACTGCTGCTCTGTCATCCAAGAATGCGCGTACCTCCGTATAGAATTGGTGAAGCATGGAAAGCTTCCATTCGGTCAGCAGATCCGTATTCACCGCCCAGATATCCGCCAGAGTGAGAAGATACAGGTTGTCCAGTTTTTCACGTGTGTCGCACCAGGCGGCAAACTCCTGGACGGTCGCGAAATCCTGGGTGTCGAAACGGAAAGCCACTTTGGCAAACTCAAGATGCTTCTCCACCAGGAAGATGACGAGATCCGTGTCAGGATCGTTCAAGCCCAGCCGCCGGGAGATCTGGTAGGACAGGGTGGCTCCTTTGATGTGATGCTCTCCCCCGCGTCCCTTGCCAATGTCATGAAGAAAAGTGGCCAGGTACAACAGGGCCGGTTTGGTGACCCCTGCATAAGTGGCGCGGATGTCTCTGATGATGTTCGCGCCTGTCTGGCTGTAGATCGGCAGACTCATCGTATCGACACCTTCCGGTGATTCTCCTTCACCCGGTGGCTTGTATAGGATGGGGGCGGCATGCCACCACCTCCATCGCCTGTTACATTCAGGGAAGCGTGAGGAAAGCTCCTCGATCGGCAGGCAGGGAGATTCAGGATAGTGCTCATCAGCGAGTCCATCCAGGATCTCAGTAGTGAGGATCGAATGTTCATCAACCGTGTAACGGTGGTACAGGTCACGTCGTGGGAGGAATCGAACCACCGTGAATTCGGGCATCAGGATGTCCAGAACTCCTGTCTCATACAGGCCCCTCAGGACCGGTCCAACCCGGCCTCTTTTGGAGAGCATTTCCATCACCATGGCGCCAGTCTCCTTGGGGCTGCAGAGATCCTCAGTGGTTGTGCCGCTTAAAAACCTGGAAAGCTCGGTGAGCAATTCTCCATCGAATGTACATCCCGTTTTCTGGGAGATCTCGAACAGGTGAATGATCCGTTCAGGATGATTCAGAAAGAAAGTCTCAGGCTCTCTGACAGATAAAACTCCTTCCCTGAGAATGAATCCATCCTCAATTTCACTCCGATGGAGCAGGGAAATCAGGGAGCGCCAGCGGGGAGGTTTCAGGCAGTGGTTCGTCATCCGGTCGGCAAACATTTGGATGCGCGCGGCGGCGGTGTAGTAGTCCCGCATAAGGCTTTCCTCGGCGAGATTCCCACCCTCATCCTTGTAGCGGAACGACTTGGCGACTTGCTCCTGAACCTCGAAACTGAGGCGGTTCGAGTTGGTTTTGAGGGTGAGATGCAGCTCATTGCGGATGCGCAGAATGAAATCCACCGAATCCTGCAATTGTCCATAAAAAGGTTCCCTGACCAGACCGCGCCGCCGGATTCCGGCCAGTGAAGGGATGTCATACATCGCCAATGCCAGCCAGATAGCGTGGTGAAGGTCTCGCAAGCCGCCAGCGCCCTCCTTGATATTGGGTTCCTGGATGGCAATGGTGTCTCCGTGACGACGGTATCGTTCCTGGCGCTCCAGTTCTTTCTGCTGGATGAATTTCTGAATACCTCGGCCAGCCATAAAGTCCCGGTACCGTTTATGGTATTCCTCGTAGAGGGGACGATATCCCGCGAGATAGCGGTTCTCCAAAAGGGAGGTCTGGGTGTCGAGGTCAGCAACTGCCATGCGGATGCAATCGGAGGTGGTGCGTACCGCATGTCCGATATCCAGGCCCACATCCCAAAGAGTCCGCAGGGTGCACTTGATGAGTTCCTCCTCGAGCTCGTTGAGCCGCTTCTTATGGAGGAAAAGGATGTCCACATCGGAGCGGGGATGCAGCTGGGCACGTCCATATCCTCCAATCGCCACCAGGGAGACCCGGGGCGGATTGGCCGAGAGATCAATGGGTGAGCTTCTGGAACCTTCCCGCAAGGCATGTTGCCAGATCTTCATCACCAGCTGATCCATCAGTCCGGTGGTTTCATCCACGATCTGTGTCCCGCCAGTTCCTGAACGGTGTCGGCTGGCGATACGCTCAAGCCCCTCCTGGTGGAACTTGCGCAGTTCCAGGACCACGGGATCAAGGCCAGGAGCTTTGGACACTGTGACGGCTTCGTTCATGAACTTTCCTTTAGATGCTTCCCTTTAGATTGCGTCCCTGCAGCTGGGGAGATTTCACTCCCAAGGTGGCCAGGATGGTGGAGGCCAGGTCGATGATATTCGGATCTTTGACCGCCAGGTTACCTGAAAAAAACAGGATTCCACTTGTTAAGGAGGGATCGATACCGCAATGATCACCGCTCCATTTTTCAAGGTTAGGAGAGAGTACCTCCTCGGAAATCCCTCCCAGGGTGGACTGCCATCCCACACGGAAGCCATCCTCGAATCCCACCACCAGGTCAGGAAAGGCTGGGCTTTCCGGATTGGCGTAGGGGCCATGGTAGATGTCGGTCCCCCGGTAGACTTTACGCACGACCCTCTGGCCGGTGGAAGGATCGATCAGGCTCTCAAGCCCCTGGATGATTTCATCACGGACAGCATTGTAATCGGATTTGGCGACACACCCCCAGGTCTCTCTCCCCTTCAGGTTGATGAAGATCGATCCCAATCCCAGGGCAAAGGCCTTGGTGTCTTTCCAGCTCACGTAATACTCCGTCCTGGTGACATTCTTTACCGGGTCATAGACATTCATTGTAAAGAAGTCAGTATTTCCTCCAAAAATGTCCTGAAGGTTGTATTGACGGTTGGCGGGCATCCTCAGCTTCATGAATGGACGGCTGGAGTCTCCACCAGGCCCATTGCGTGAAAGCCAGGTGTTGAGGTTGACCCCTGTCCGGAACGAACGGAACCCGTGATCCGAGATCACGTAAAAATCCGTTGTTTCCGGATTGACCTTCGCCCGGAATCTTCCGACTACCGCATCCATTTTCTGGTAGACCTTCTGGATCGCATCGCCATAATCTCTGGCAAGTTCGGCATCATACATGGGGTGGGCAGGGTCGATCAGCCGCCACATCAAATGGCTGACCCGGTCTGTTTCGGACAATACCGCGACAAAAAGTCCCCAGTCATCCTCATCGAGTGTCTCCAGGACCATCTCGGTATGTTTGTCCATCACCTCGAAAGTGTCCTCGATAAAAGCCTTTTCATCGATCACCCCTTCTTTGAGACCTGCCGTGTCGGACTCCCAGCCACGGGTTTTGAAAAGACCGATCTTTTTCGCCAGCTTCCGTGTGTAATCATGCGGACAGCAGATAGGAATTACTGGCCGTTCAGGATCGATCTCGATGGGTGAGACATAGATCCTGACATCCGGTGTGACCGAGTGCAGGAGAACCTTGCAAATCCCATAGGCTGAGATCAGGCGGGTAACCCTGAAGCGCACACGGTACCAGTCGCTCCATTTCCCCACTGTAACCTCCTGGGCCTCCTCATCCACCTGCACACGAGCAGCCTGTTTGTTGGGAGAAGGCTCTATCTCAATCGGCATGGAGAGCCTTTCCGGATTGGCGGCGAAGGCATTCAGACCACTCTGAAGACGTGCCACTTCTTCTTCCAGTGCCTGTCGCTCTGAAGCCTGGAGGCCCTTTTCCCTGGCCTTTGTTTTGACTGCGGCGAGCTGTTCCGCTTTCCTGGATCTTTCCTGTTTCCAGAGAGGGGAGGGAGGACCTGCCAGCTGCCCACGGTAGATTTCCCCGGCACGGGTCAGGATGCCGGTGGTTCCTCCGAATTCGGTCAGCTTGGATAACCCCAATTTCCGTGGATTCGAGGTGAGATAGAAATAAGTGGCTTGAGTTCCACAGAGATCTGGAACTCCCAGTCCTGACACTGCCAACCCATTGGGTAATTTTGGTGGGGCGAAAGTTACTGGTACCAGGACTAACGCTGTCTTGATGCCATCCTCCGAGGCGTAATCCCAAAAAGCCCGTCCGCCGCGTTTGTTAATCGCCTGTGGTCTGCGAATTGGAATACCCGCAAAGAAGCGAGCTTCCACCTGCCCCACGAAGGATTCCGGACTGGGATTGTAGGTGGGATCCTGGCCCGTCCTTGTCAGGAAATCAAAAACGCCATGCTGTCCGGGGTCTCCCCCTACCGCAAAAGAACTCCAGGATACCGGAGACTGCGAGGGATTGACCGTCCCCAGTTCGGTGAAAGTACCCTCCCTGGCAAAAGCGGCCAGGTTGGGCATCAGTCCTTTCTCCATGTACTCACGGCAGAGACGTGGATCAACACCATCAAAGCCGAGGACAAAGACCTTCCTGGCCGGTTCACGTACCGGCACCCGTGAAAGCTGGCTGAGGACCAGCCAGCTCATCCCGGCAAGGATAATAACCGCGAGGAGAATCCGCCAAATGAATTTGTTTCGATTGTTTCGGAACAGCCACATGATCTGATCTTAGGGATTGATGGGGTGAGGAACAAGGCGGAGAGACTATAGCCCCATCTCCCTAAGCCTCTGGTATACAAACCTCCCATGGATCTTCTCAGTCTCAAAATCGAGATGAACAAAATCCCGGTAATGGTTCTTTTCTTTTGGCAGGGAATATGCCAGGGCCTCGGTGTCAATCACCTCGGATCCTGCCTGTTTGGCAATACGCCTGACACAGGCACTGAACTGCTCGGAAAGCTGCTGATTAATCCCCAGTAAGCTGAACCGGTTGAAAAAGGCAGGAGTGGTCTGGACCAAGGCCAGGGTTTCCGGGGCCGAGAGGTCGAATAACCTACCCGGGGTAGTCATGAAGATGAGGGGGATATTTGCCGTTTTGCAGACCTGCATCATCTCCATCAGGACTTTTTCATACCTTTCCCTCTCTTTGTCCATAAGTTCCTGGACCGCGGAAGGAACCTGGGTGACCAACTCAACATCTTTACCGGGCAGAGTCCGGTCGTGCATCTGTTTCATCCGGCGAGTTCGTTCAATCAGAACCAGGTCAGTCTTTCTTTTCTGAATCATCAATCCAGAATGGCTGATCCAACTGAAAGGAGGTCCATCCAGAGGCATGCCTGTGTGGATGACTGAGAAGCCACTTCCAATCACGGGATCTGTATTCTCGCGATCAAAAGGGTGGGCGATGTCATCGAAGAAAGGATTGGCGGGTTTGACCAGGATGGCATTGAAATGCCGTGTTGTCGTTCTTAAAAAATAAATGATTGTATCCAGCATCTCGATGACCGAGCAGGCTGGACGTGCCACGCTGAAAACCGCAATCCGGTGACCCACAGTACGCCCTTCCTGTTCGATCCATTGGGGATACATAAACCAGTCTGAATGGCTGTTACCGACGACGAGTATCGAAGATTGCATCATGATGTCCGCAGGGAAATGGACCAGGCCATCTTCAGTAACTTCGCAGAAGCCAGGTTTCGGGGCAGTGACTGGATTGTGCACGACTCGGATAGGATTGGTTCTGAGAAATCCCGAGGAAATTACCTCAATGGGCGAAAGGACTGCGACAGCAAGAGAGGGAATCGCAAAAACCACCCCCCACAAAAATGTCAGCCGATCCCGTTTTGAGAAATGGGCCTGGATGGAACGGGCCAGCGTGAAAAACATTTTAGAACTGAAAATAGATAAACTGGGCACCTTCCAAGACTCCATGGCAAAGAATCATTGTGAACATGTAGACATGCATCAGGCCATTGATCCAGGCTGGTATCGGTAGATGTTCCCGGCCTGGACGTGCCCGGGACTCCAGGATGATTTCGTAAAGCAGAAGCGGGAGTGCAAAATAGAGTAAGGGTGCCACAAAGGGCAAATGGAGCGTTTGGGGTGCGAACTGGGTAAAGAGATGATCGGTCATTATCTCGATGCGCCGTCCCGTGGAGGCGCGAAACAGTAACCATCCGTAACAGGTCAGGTGGAACATAAAGATCATTGATAAAACTGTCAGCGACTGTCTTCCCCAGGAGGAAAGTCCTGAAGTCAGACGGTTCATTCCTTTGGCTACTGGACGATAAAGGACCAGGAGGATGCCATGGAAGAAACCCCATAGCACGAAGTGAATAGCGGCCCCATGCCAAAGTCCCCCCAAGACCATGGTGATCACCAGATTCCGATAGGTGGCGAAAGTACCGTGACGGTTCCCGCCGAGGGGAATGTAGAGATAGTCTCGCAGCCAGGTGGACAGGCTGATGTGCCATCGGCGCCAGAAATCGGATGGATTTGTGGCAAAATAGGGGCGATTAAAATTTAACATCAATTCGAACCCCATCATTTTGGCCATGCCACGTGCAATGTCGCTGTACCCTGCAAAATCTCCATAGATTTGAAAAGCGAAGGCATAGATGCCGACAAGAACATTGACTCCGGTGAGGAGTGCCGGTCCGGGGGTATCCAGAATGGAATCCACGACTGGCGCCAGATTATCGGCGACTACGATTTTCTTGAAATAGCCGGACAGGATCAGGGAAAGTCCCGCCCTGACCTGAGGCCAATTCAGGACTCGTTCGTGCAGAATCATGGGTAACAGGTTGGTGGACCGTTCGATGGGGCCCGCCACAAGCTGGGGAAAGAACAGGATATACAAGCAGAAATCCGGGATATTCCGGATCGGCCGGGTGTGACGTCGATAAACGTCGATCGTGTAACTCATCGCCTGAAAGGTGTAAAAGGAGATCCCGATGGGAAGGATGATCCCCAGAGTTCGTGTGTGAACCTGGAATCCGAGAAAGGTCAGGAAATCAGTAGCGGTCTCGAGGAAAAAGTTGAAATACTTGAAAAAGAAAAGGATCCCAAGGTCTCCACAAACCGCGGCCAGAAGAAAGAGACGGCGCTTGGCGGGTGATTCTGTGGCTCCCATCCCCAAACCGCAGGCATAATCAATCCCGATGGAGATAAACAACAGGGAAAGGAATCGCCAATCCCACCAGCCATAGAAGATAATGCTCGCAACCAGGAGCATACGGTTTTGTCCGCGGTGGTTGAGAAAGAGATATAGTGTATAAACAATCAGGAAGAAAAAGACAAAAGTGAATGAATTGAATGTCATGGAAGAGACAGGATCACAGGTATTTCATGGAGGACCTTTATCACTGAAACCATCACTCTCTGACTCCCGCATTTTTCCCCGCCTGCGGACCCCAATGCGGATCTATGAGTAAAATATCGATTCCCTACCGCTTGTGTTGCAGGAACCACTCATAGAGTTCTGGATTGTTGTAGGCCTCAGTCCAGGAGTCATGCTCGGCCTCAGGATAAATGGTGAACCTGGCATCATTTCCGGCTTTCCTGACTGCTTCCACCATTTCCTCTGAACGTTTGAGAGGAACCACGCTGTCTTTGGCGCCATGAAAGGCCCAGATGGGCACATCTCTCATACGCCAGGCAAGGATCGGCTCCCCTCCACCACAAATGGGAGCTGCCGCCGCGAAACGGTTGGGTTGGTTTCCGAGCATACTCCAGGTGGCAAACCCCCCCATGCTCAGGCCGGTCAGGTAGGTCCTTGATTTATCCACACGGTATTTCTCCTGGATCTCATCCAGCAAGAGGAACAACTCGTTGATGTCCCACCATTTGTCACTGGGGCACTGGGGGGAAACAATGATAAAGGGGAATTGCTTTCCGGCCTTAATGAGTTTTGGCGGGCCATGTTTCGTAATCTTTTCAAGATCGTCGCCACGCTCCCCAGCACCGTGAAGGAAAAGGATCATAGGCCATTTTTTACTGGGATCTTTGTCATAATCCTCAGGAAGATAAAGCAGATAGTGCAAAGTGACTTTGATCTCCTTTTCGAAAATACAGGCCTGCTGACCGGGTTTACTGACCTCCCCTTCGCCTTGTGCGAAAGACAGAGTCGAGAGAGAAAAAAGCGTGAACAAGCCGAGGATTTTCATGAAAGCTCCTGTCTTATCAATTCTTAATCATTGGTCATCTGGTCGTAGAAGCCGACAATGTCATCCGGGTTATCCCCCTCACGCACCTTGATCGCATAACGTGGGTGCTGATTCAGCTGACCCGTGACCATGTAGGCCAGTTGATATCCCCATTCCATCTTCTCCCGCATGGGAAGGAATGTGGTTTGAATACATTCGAGAATGGGGCGCAATTTGAATTTCGGATTATGCAGGAACCCAATGAGTAATTCGAGCGGGCAGTTCCCCGCGCCGCGCCCGATCCCATTGATGGTGGCATCCAGCATACTTGCTCCGCAGACTATCGCCTCGATCGTATTGGCATAGGCCAGCTGCTGGTTGTTATGCGAGTGGATTCCGATCAACTTGTCGGTCCCATTCATGGCACGCCGGAACTGGCGGGTGAGATCGCGGATCTCCTCGGAGTATAACGAGCCGAAGCTGTCGACGATATAGACTGTCCCGACCGGAGTCTCGGCCAGGACTTCGAGTGCTTCCAGGAGATCTTTTTCATGGACAGTCGACAATGCCATGATGTTCACCGTGGTTTCATACCCTTTATCGGTGGCATCCTGGATCATGTCGATTGCGGTGGGGATCTGGTTGATGTAACAGGCCACACGGACCATGTCGATCACGCTTTTCTCCTTAGGGAGAATATCCTCGTGGTAATCGCAACGGTCTGCATCGGCCATGACCGAAATCTTCAGATCGGTTGGATTGTCATCCACAATGCGCCGAATATCATCTTCATCGCAGTGTTTCCACATGCCGTGTTCGGTTGGTGAATAGAGCCGCTTGGCCCCTTTGTAACCGATCTCCATGTAATCGATACCCGAGGCTACGCAGGTGTTGTAGACCGCCCGGACAAATGAGTCCTCGAAATTATGGTTGTTGATAAGGCCACCATCCCGGACCGTGCAGTCCAGCACTTTGATGTCAGGACGGTAAGTCACCCAGGTCCCTTTTTGATCCTTGGTTCGTTTGGTTGCCATTTTCTCACTCCGGGGAATCGGCTTGTCTTGAGCCGCGTGCGGAAATCCTGCATTCTCATTGGCCCAATGTAAATTTGGAATATACCGGCTCAAGCAATGAATGGGAATGGGGATGTCTTTTCAGTCTTTACACCCTTCCCAAGGACTCAAGTGTATGCCAGACCAGGAGCCTCTGATCCTTCTTCAGACCTCCCATGACAATTTCGGGGGGATCGTTCCACCAGCCTTGCTCGTGCAGGCAGCCGCCGAGGCCGGGTACCGTACCGCCGCGATCATCGATACAGAAACCCTCAGTGGAGCTGTCAGTTTCCTCGAGGCCTGTGCGGTGAATCGAATCGCTGGTCTTGTTGGGATAACAGTTCACCTGTCTCCCCCCCGGGAAACTGACCATCCGAGGATTCCGGATGTTTTTGACTTTTCCCTCTCTCTCCAGGAAGTTCATGCCCATCCGGGCGAGAAAGTTGCATTACTGGCAGTCACTCAGACTGGCTTCAGGAATCTCATTAAGATCAAACAGGAATTTGGCCCGGGAAAAGATGTTGAGCTCTCAGGTGAGGACCTGTTGGAGCATTCGGAGGGAGTGTTCCTGGTAGCTGCCCTGCCGGGATCAATCCTTTGCAGGATCCCTGCAAACCGCTTGGCCAGTCAGAGATTTCTATGGATGACTGAATTCCTTAAAAAATGGCCACGGGATCAAGCAGGCCTTTGTTGTTTCGATTCCCGCACCGGTGGAATCATTGAAACTGTGGTATCCAGTGGCTTGAAAACTCCCATCCCGGTTCACCCCCTTGCTTGTGTCTCCGCAGCTTACCGTTCCCAGAATGACCGCTTTTGGGGATTCGCCTCATTGTTATCGGGACAAAAAAAACGCATCAACCTGAATGAATTGCCTGGACGTATCCCCAAAGCATATCGGGTGACGCGCTTGTTGCAGGGCCTCTCCTCCTCATTCCGGGGGGTTGAGA